>DATEDX010000188.1:0-10285 GCA_035281425.1 Acidimicrobiia bacterium | reverse complement strand
GGCCTCTTCGAGATATTGAGTGGTGAGGAGCACCGTGGTGCCTTCTTGGACCAGTTGCTCCACCATCCCCCAGACATCCTGGCGGCTTTGGGGGTCGAGACCAGTGGTGGGCTCATCGAGAAAGAGCACCGGCGGTCGGTGCACGAGGGCCGAAGCGAGGTCGAGTCGCCGCCTCATACCTCCGGAGTAGGTCTTGGCCGGACGATCGGCCGCCTCTACCAGGTCGAACAGGTCGAGGAGCTCACCGGCCCGGGCCTTATATACCGCCCGGGAGAGGTGGGTGAGCTTCCCTACTAAATAGAGGTTCTCCCTTCCCGTGAGGTTCTCGTCGACGGCAGCGAACTGTCCGGCCAGGCCGATGACCTCTCGCACCGATTCGGGGGTGGCGATGACGTCACGGCCCAGGATGCGAGCCTGCCCATGGTCGGGCCGGAGGATGGTGGCGAGGATGTGCACCCCAGTGGTCTTTCCGGCCCCATTGGGTCCGAGCAGCCCGAGGACTGACCCGGCCGCCACCTCGAGGTCGAGTCCATCCAGCGCCTTGACCTCTCCATAATGTTTGACCAGGCCCTCCGCCTGGATGGCGTGATCACTCACAACTACTCCGTTTCGCTTGCGGCCAGGATCTCGTAGATACGCCGGCGCGCTTCTTCCAGTATTTCTTTGGTGCGTGTTAATTGACTCTCGGTCCCGGTGTGAACCACCTGCATGACCGCCGCCCCCACTCCAAAGGCGAGATCGCGCAGACCCACCAACTCCGACCGGGGTTCGGGGCAGAGGCGGTCCCAGGGGGCCTCGTCGTGGTCGACCTGGGCCCGACCTTCGGGCGTGAGAGTGTAAACCTTCTTCCCGTCTCGCTCCTCGGCCTTGACCAAGCCTTCATCGTCGAGTTGTTGCAGGGTTGGATAGATGGCTCCCGGGCTGGGTTGCCACATGCCGTTGGTACGTCGGGAAAGCTCCTGGATGATCTGGTAGCCGTGCATTGGCTCCTCACCCAGGAGATGAAGGATGGCGAGGCGCACCCCGCCCCGTCCTACCTTGGCCCGTCCCGGGAAGAACGGCCCCACCGGGAATCCGGGTGGCCCTCCCCCCCAACCATGTCTTGCCTCCATCCCGGTGAGGTGGGCTCTGACCCACCACGGAGGGTTCTGCGAAAATCCCATGCCGCCTTCCTTTCTGCGTTCTTATCTGCCAAACCGACCCTCTGAGGGCTGTTTTGACAGATAAGAACCGCGGATTATAGATACGTCACGATATATCGTGACGTATCTTAGCGACCCGGGATCGTAACGGGGGCAGCCGCGATACGCTTGGCGGCCATGACGGCCCCGCAACGTGCCGCGATCGGTGGCTTTCTCGCCTGGGCTCGACGACGGCGGTTCCCCACCCTGCTCTTCATCACTGGCGGCCTCTTCTTGGCCGACCTGATTGTCCCCGATCTGATCCCCTTCGTGGACGAGATCCTTCTCGGCCTCGCTACCTTGATCCTCGCCCGGTGGAAGGACCGTCGCCAGCTCCGCCAACCCACCTCTACCACCACCGGTGACGGCTGATGGCCTACGACCAAGCGTTAGCCAGTGAGATCCGGATGCGTCTTGGCGATCACCCCGGCTTGTCCGAGAAGGAGATGTTCGGGGGGGTCGCCTTCATGATTCACGGCAACATGGCGGTAGGCGTCAGCGGTGACGATCTCATGGTCCGGGTGGGCAAAGACGCCCACGACGAAGCCATCGCCCGGCCCGGGGCTCGCCTCTTCGACATGACCGGTCGCCCCATGCGAGGCTGGATCGTGGTTTCCCCTGAGGGCTTCGGCAACGCAGATGACCTCGACGCTTGGATCGATCAGGGCGTGGCCTTCGCCAAAACCCTGCCTAAGAAGTAGTTACATTTGCGGCCGTGTTCGTCGTTCCTGCCGCCACCTACGACCGGTTCATGGGTCGCTACTCCATCCAACTGGGTCCCCAACTGGCCGACCTGGCCGAGATCCAAGCCGGCCAACGGGCTCTCGACGTGGGGTGCGGCACCGGAGCCCTGACCGGCGAGCTAGTAAGACGGCTTGGCGCCGAGCAGGTCGCTGCGGTCGACCCCTCGGAGCCTTTCGTGGCCGCGGTCAGGGAGAAGTTTCCCCAGGTGGAGGTCCACCAGGCCGGGGCGGAAGTGCTGCCCTTCGCCGATGCCGGCTTCGACGCCGCCCTGGCCCAACTGGTGGTCCATTTCATGAGCGACCCGCTTCAAGGGATCCGTGAGATGAGGCGGGTGACTCGCCCGGGAGGCGTGGTGGCAGCCTGTGTTTGGGATTACGGCGGTCGCCGCGGCCCCCTCAGCCCATTTTGGGAAGCGGCTCGCCGCTTCGACCCCGAGCTGCCCGACGAGTCGGAACGAGCCGGCACCCGCCAGGGACACCTGCAGGAGCTCTTCCAGGCGGTGGGTTTAAGTGAGATCATGGAAACCACATTCTCAGCCACCGTCGAGCACTCCAGCTTCGATGATTGGTGGACGCCCTTCAGCCATGGGGTCGGCCCGGTGGGGGCCTATCTCAACACTCTCGAACCATCCCGCCGAGCTCAAATTCAGGAGGCGGCCCGCTCCAGCCTCGAGCCCTCCCCCTTCGTGTTAACCGGATACGCCTGGGCGGTGCGGGGCACCGTCTGACCCAACCAACTGCGCCAGCGACCGCCGGCTTTCCTCCACCTGCCGCAGGCCACCGAACCCGGCCTCGCCGATTGCTTCCGTAATCCGCTCTCTCACTATCCGAGCCACCCGCCGGCCCTGCCTCCGGCCCATCCAGCCGGCATGAATCGTGAGGATCAAGGTCCACACCAGGCTGAGAACGACTCCACCAGCCAGAAGCAGCAGCGGCACCGGCACCGGACCCAAATAGGGAACCTCGATGGTGGCGACCTCCAATCCCTCCGGTCCCAAGATGACGGTCAGAAACCAGCCGATCGCCAGCAACAAGACGGCTCCAGTGAGAAGCTGCAGGAACCCGAGGAAAGTCCACAACCACGAGCGAGGCACCTCGAGTTGGCCCGCCGCCTCCCGGGTGGAGCGGTCGAGGGCTCGGGTGACGGTCTCCTCCATTCCCCCCGCCTCCAGCTTGCGGAGGATGGCGGGTCGGGTAGGGGCGGGCACGGAGGCAGCAGCTTTGACCAGCTCCGCCCGTACCGGGTTGAGGACGTGGCCCAGGCTTCCGCGGCGGCGCCAATCCAGCAAGTAGGCGGAAGGGTCGGCCCGCCGTTGTTTGCGTCCGGTCAGCGTCGACAGCAAGGTGATGATGCGGGCGAGGAGCGATCCCCCCTGTCGGCGAGCTTGATGGATCACGGCCTCCTCCATTTGCCGCGACACCCCCACCGGGTCGACCAAGGCCAAGGCACCCTCCACCGCCGTTTCGGTAGCTGCCGCCACTTCCCCTTCCGCGAGCAGCGGTCGGTAGAAGCCATCTGGGTTGACTCCCGCCGCCTTGGCGATGTCGGTTACTGCCTCCCGGGAGTCGGTGGTGAGCTTGGAAGCGACGATGGCCTTGGTACCGGCTCGACTACTCAGTTCCTCCCGTAGCTCCGCCACTCCGGTTCCATCCTGAGCCGAGATCATGTCGATGACCGGGGCTTCGATGCCCGCTTGCTTGAGCCGGGCGCGGAGATCGTCCACCAGCAGCCGGCGTTCTTCCATGCCCAGGCGATCGGCCTTGTTGAAGATGAATCGCATCCGCGCCGCGTGGGGGGCGAGGCGGCGCAGATACTCGTGGAGGCGTTCGTCGTCGTATTTCTCAGGGTCGACCACCCAGGCCACGGCGTCGATGCGAGGGAGAAGGGCATCCACCGCCGCCCGATGATGGAGCCGCACACTGTCGAAGTCGGGCAGGTCGAGGATTGCCACCCCCTCCAGGGCGGGTTGGTCGTGTTCCACTACCCGCCCCACTCCCAGCCACTCGAGCAACGGGCCCACCTCCGCCCTTTCCTCACCGGCTACCCAGGCCAGCGGGTGTTCGGTAGTGGGGCGGAGGGGGCGGGCGGGGCTGACTTCGGTCCCGGCCAGGGCATTGAGCACCGATGACTTGCCGACCCCGGTACCGCCGGCCAGGGCCAGCACATAGACCTCCCCGGGGAAGCCCAATCGCCGTTCCATTTCGACCGCCAGCTGCCGGGCCGCGCCGGCCCCCTCGGCTAATCCCATCGCTTCTGCCAGGGCGGCCGCCTCTCGGAGACGTTCCACGGGAGTCATGACATCGGCTCCTCACCGACGGCTTGGACCGCGGCTCGCAGCTGCCGGGCCAGGTCAGGATCGGCCCGCTCTCCCAGAGCCTCCGTGAAGCGTTCTTGCTCCGCCGCCAATTCCTGGTCGAGGATCAGGTCCAATCGGGATCTGGCCCGGGAGACGAATCCGGAGACGTTGCCCTCGCCGAAAATCGCCTCCAGGAGTTTCTGGTTGAGCACGGCCGTGGCAGCTCCGATCCCGATCTCGGCTCCGGTGAGCCCGCCGGTGTGAACAAAAACGGCGAGGATGGCACTGGTGGCGAGGGCATTGAGGCCCAGCGAGGCGGCTTGGGCCCGGCCCTTGCGGGCTGCGCCCAACTCCCGGATTTGGTCTCCGATCTCCTCCACCCACTCGCCCAATTGATGGTGGAGCCTTCCCGACAGTTCCGGTGAGGCGCCCCATAGCTCCGCGCGATCCGCCAGGGCCGCCGCTCCCGGCGCCTCCTCCATCCAGGCGGTAGCGGTAGCGGAGGCGGCGGAGTCGGCATGGCGGACCACGGAGGTGACCAGATCGGTGAAGGCGGCTTCTCGCACCGGGGGCGCGGGCGGGGCAGGTCGAAGGAGGCTGCGCAGGGAGGCGGCAACCCTTCCCACCCCTTCGGAGAGAAAACGGGCCACCGGGCCGGCATTGACGAAGTCGAGCCATTGGGCCAGCACCTCCCGGCGGAGGAAGGTGCCCTGGTCGAGCTCGCGGGCCAGGTCCCGCCGAGCCCGGACGAAATTCTCTTCCAGCGCTCTCCGCAGACGGACCACCACCTCCTGGTCTCGCTCGGTCTCTGCGGCGATCTTCTCCACCGCGGCGGGAAGCCCCGCCAAGGCGTTTGCCAAGCTCCGGCGAGCCAGTGAGCGGCGTTCATCCTCTCCCCGCCGGAGCCGCTCGACGGCATCGAGGATGGGCGCCACCGCCTCGGCTTGGATCCCGTCGATGGTCCGGTCGAGAGCCCCTTCCGGCACCGCCACCACCTCCAGTTCTCCGAAGGCCCCTTGGCGGTCAAGCTCCCCTCGTTCGATCATGGCCCGGTAATCCGCCATCACTGTTTCCGCCTCGGCAGGATCGTGGGGCATGCGGTTGATCACGGCCAGCAGCGGTAGGCCCCGCTGGTTGGTCCGGGCCAGGATGTCCCAAGGGACCTGGTCGGCGTACCGAGTGACGGTGGTGACGAAGATGACCAGATCGGCCGCCTCCAGCAAGTCGATGGCCTGCTGGCGGTTGCTGCGTTCGACACTGTCGAAGTCGGGAGCATCGACAATGACCAACCCTCGTTCGAGGGAGGAGTCGACCCGCAGGTCGACCGCCGGCAAGGAGACCAAAGCGGCGTCGGCTGGGTGGACCAGGGCCACCGGGCGCCGGGTGGTGGGACGGAGCAACCCTGACTCTGACACCGCTCGACCGGCAATGGCGTTGAACAGGCTCGACTTTCCGACTCCAGTGGAGCCGAGCACAACTACCACCAATGGAGCCGTGGCATCGGCGGCCCGAGGGATCAGGTAGTCCTTAACGTGATGAAGGAGCTGTTGGGCCCGTTCTTTCCGAGTGTGGTCGGGTGCGGTTTCGGCCCTCCGGGCGAGCGCCGCCGCTAGCTGTTCAAGTGCCTGCCTCAAGCCGCCAAGGTACCTCCTTCGCCCGGTTGCACGTGCCGATGAGACGGGAGACGGGAGACGGAAGACGGGAGACTCACTCCCCCAGCGAGCGAAGCGAGCCCTTCCTCCCCCAGGAGCGAAGCGACGTTGGGGGAGGTGGCGCCGAAGGCGACGGAGGGGGTCCTGGGGCTGGTGGCGCCGAAAGCGACGGAGGGGCTTCGGGGGGGTGCCCCGGAGTGCGGAGGGGGATTGCGACCCCCTGAGCAAGCTGTTCCGTCTTCTTTACTTGCTGGCGTATTCGGCGATCCGCTCCTCCAGCAAGGCGAGCCATTCCGGGGTCAATTCCTCAGCCGACGGCCTCGATCGCCAGAACTGGAGGGCTTCACCGGTGGGAGCTCCCGCCAGAAGCTCGTAGTCCTCGGGATGATTATCCGCCAGCCATCGTCGCCATTTGTTCCAGGAGGCCGCATATTCGATGATGGGGAAGTTGTCGGACCCGGTGACAATGACTCCGTCCGCAACGCTGAAGAAGAACCTGCCTGGTAGCGGTGGTGCCCCCGCCACCTGTTGAAAGACGCTATCTGCTTGATATTCACAGACGACGAGCACCGGCTCGTCGCGTCCTAATTCTTGACAATCGGACGCGTTGTAGCGCATCTCGATGATCCGGTGGTAATCGAAGAGCGCAGCAAGGTCCGCAAGCCAGGGAACTCCAGCCATGGCGTCCGCAGTCCAATAGGGGTCCATCAGGCGAGCGTCGGCCGCGACCAAATTCTTGGCAGCTTCCGTATCCCAGGTATTGAGGGCTTGGAGGTAACTCTCGGCTACCTCAACGGGGGCCAAACGAAGCCAGCCGACCGGGCCCGTTCGGTTCGTGATCGCGAGCAAGCCGGCCCCAAGCACTAATCCGACGATGAAAACGGTAAGGGCGGCGACCCAACCCAGCTGCCTTTGTCTGGTCGGTGGCATGACCCTTGGGCGACTGACACTGTCTTGCAGCCACGGCGCCGATGGTGCAGGGTCATCGAGCAAGGCCAGCAGCGCATCGGGATCCGGTTCGGGATTGGCCCGCCGCAGCCATTCGAAGGCGGTGTCGGGCTTGGTCATGGGGTTCCACCTCCGGTGACGTGGTACGAGCTGACCCGGCTGGCTGAGGTCATGAGAACCTGAGCGAGGCGCCGCTTGGCCCGACGCAGCCGCTGCTCGGCCGCATCTCCGGTGATGCCTAAGACCTGGGCGATTCTGGGTGAACTTAGACCTTCCCACGCCGCCAGCATCAGAACCTCGCGGTCGAATGACCTCAGCTGCGTCAAGGCTTCGAGGATTGCCCGATCGTCTTCCTTACGCACTATCACCTCATCGGGCTCCTCCACTGGTCGCAGCCTTTCTCCCGGCACCAAACCACCCAATCTCCCCAGCAGACGCGTCTGGCGAGCATGGCTCCGGTACCGGTTGGCCACCACTCCTCTCGCCACTCCATATAGCCAGGCCAGGGCAGTCTCCGAGGTGATCTCGGCCTGGCGCCGGGTGGCAATAGCGAATACCTCGGCAGCGGCATCTTCCGCCTCATCCCGACCAATCCGGCGGGCGCAGTAAGCCAGCAGTTGAGCATGATGGGACCGGAAAAGATCGGCCAGCATGACGTTGGCGGCCTCCACCATCGGCTGCTTGGGCTGATCCATCGCCGTCTTGTTGTCCACCCGCTCAGAAATCCCGACACCCCGGGGGCTTCATTCGGGGAAGCTACTCCTCCCCTAACTTGGTAAGTTCACTTGTGCCGACCAGACGATGTCCGGTGTGGGGCGGGGGTTCGATCGTTCTGGTGAGGGGAGGGGACGATGTTGAAGTGCATTCAGTGGGTCGACCGGTCGGTGATTCGCTGCAAGCTGTGGGCGGTCGAGGCCACCCGCGAGTGCAAGAAGTGGGTCACCCAGGCCTCACAGGAATGTGTCGAGTGGGCCCAGCAAACCTCGCAGGAATGCACCGAGTGGCGCGACGAGGGCGAGAACCAATGCAAAGGGTGGGAGAAGCGCACCGAGGAGAAGTGCTGCGACTGGCAGCCCTGCAAGTTCTTCTGCTCGGTGATCGTCACCATCGTCACCTGGGTCTGCATCGGCTGGTACTGGGTAGCCAATTGGGTATGCCAGGCCTGGACCACCGTTGTCAAATGGGTCTGCAAGGCCTGGGAATGGCTGGTCAAAGTCATTTGCACTGTCTTCTTCTGGCTGCTGCGGGTGGTGTGCGTGGTCTGGGGATGGGTGATCCGCACCATCTGCTGGATCGTCGACCGGATCCGCTGCTTCTTCCAGGACCTCATCGTTGACATCGGGAGGCTCTTGGGTGGCGAGAAGCCTGAGCCTCGACGTGTCGAGCACGTCTTCGTCCTCATGTTGGAGAACCGTTCTTACGACCACATGTTGGGTTTCGCCGCTCTCCGCGGCACCGATGCCATCACCGGAGCCACCGTCGCCGCCGACGGCGCCGACCCCGCCACCCACACCAACACCGACCCGGCCGACGGTCAGGTGGTGCCGGTGTTCACCCCTGCCCCCTTCAAGATCGAAGGAACGATGGACGAAGACCCCGGACACGAGTTTGAGCACGTCGTCAAGCAGATGGCAGGGGCCGGCGCCGTCTACGACCCGGCGCTCGGCTATCCCAACCCCGACATGTCGGGATTCATCGCCACCCATCGGGAGCGGGGCTCGGTCGACCCCAAGAGCATCATGGCCTGCTTCGACCCCGAACAAGTGCGGGTGATCACCACCCTCGCCCGGGAGTTCGCGGTGTGCGACCGCTGGTTTTCATCGATGCCGGGGCCCACCTGGCCCAACCGGTTTTTCGCCGCCGCCGCCAGCTCGGCTGGTCTCGACGACAGCCCGGAGACCCTGGAGCTGGTGATCAACACCGCCCTCGACGGCTATCGGTTCTACAACGGCACCATCTACGACCTGCTCGACGCCAAGTGCCTTCCCTGGAAGGTGTATCACGGAGACGAGCTACCGGTCTCATTTGCCTTGGCGGGAATGACCGTCAACCGCATTGCCGACCGCTTCGACGATATGGACGACTTCGCCACCGATGTCGCCGATGAGGGCTACGACGCCGTCTTCACCTTCATCGAGCCGCACTACGGCAACATCCTTCCCGGCACCCCCGAGGACTACACCTGCGGCACCTCTCAACACCCCCTGGACGATGTCACCCGGGGAGAGCGGCTCATCAAGGAGGTCTACGAGTCGATCCGCAACTCGCCCCATTGGGAGAGAAGCGTGTTGATCATCACCTGGGACGAACATGGCGGTTTCTACGACCATGTGTCGCCACCGGCGGCGGTGGCTCCCGGTGACCCTCCGGGCGATCCCGACAACAACACCCACGGGTTCGACTTCACCCAACTGGGAGCTCGGGTGCCGGCGGTTGTGGTTTCGCCCCTGATCGAGCGGGGGATGATCGATCACACCCAATACGACCACGCCTCTATTCCCGCCACGGTGGAGCGGCTCTTCGGCCTGACCTCGATGACCAACCGTGACGCCCAGGCCAGCGACGTTCTCCACCTGCTCAGCCGGGAGACTCCCCGCGACGACGCTCCCCCGGTGCTTCCCGACCCGGCCGTCTCCGGCTGGCGTTGTGAGAGTGATCCCCAAGTAGAAGCCACTGGCGAGGAGCTAAGAGGGGAACCGGTCAGGTTCGAGGAGCTCGACCCTCCCCTTCGCCAAGCGGTCAATCTCGCCGCCCGGGCCCGCATCGGGAGTCTGCGCCAGTGGGATGCCCACGGGCGCCTCCAGGTGTTGGATGAGATGAAGGCCATCCAATCGGAGATGGATGCCCGCGGCTTCGTCCTCGCCGGCCGCGAGACCATCCGTCGCTGGCGAGCCCAACGGGGAGAGACCAGCCACCGGGGCTACACCCGCCTGGTCAAGATCGAGCAAGAGCGATGACGGCCACGGTGGATCGCGAGGCCCGGCTGGTCCGCTACCGCAGCTTCTGCGGATGTAAGTCCTCGGCCTTCATGCTCACCGCCGCCATGATCGGCTACCCCATCTTCCTCCTGCTGGCGCCGCCCCTTCTCACCCCCGATGGATGGAGCAAGCTCTGGTGGGGGCTGGCGGTGGTGTTCGCTGCCGGGCTGGTAGGCAAACTGGCTGGCCTCGCCGCCGGTGCTCTCCTCTACCGGTGGGCTCGACGTGGCACAATCGGCCCATGAGACTGGTGCCCATTGCTTGTTCCCTCGATGCCGGCGAGACCCGCTCGCGTGCCGAGGAATGGGCTGGCCTGGCCGGCTTGGTGCTCGGAGTGGAGCAATCCGACCAGATGCTCACGATTCGATTCTCAGCCACAGCCGAGGATGAGCTAATGCGCCTGGTGGAGGCGGAAGGACAATGTTGCAGCTTTGCCAGATGGGACTTGGCCGAGGCGGGGGAAGAGGTGATCCTCACCGTCACCAG
>DATEDX010000187.1:0-2262 GCA_035281425.1 Acidimicrobiia bacterium | reverse complement strand
TTCTTGGCCTTCCTCTTCTCTTTGAGGTTCTTGCTGGGGGCAGTCTTGACCTTCTTGCTGCCCCGGTCCTTCGTTGCCATTTCGCCCCTAGGTGATGGGTTGAACCATTCTCCCACCGCCCGCGGCGGCAGGCCGCTCATTTACCACAAGGAACTCACGCACGGTTGCCTCTGAATGAGGATTGGTTCTGCTGAAGCGGGACCTCGAGCAGGAGAAGAGTTGGCCGAGGATGAGGGTGGTTGCCACCGGCTTGCACTTACTCAACCGGAGGGGATCACCTCAGGGCAAGTCTGGCTGAGAGCGCGGAGGACTGTGGTCTGGAAGAGGGCCTCCTCTTCTGCCCCCACCGGCCCAACCTCGGCTTCGAACCACGCCGCGAAATCGACCACGGTGGCACCCGCCGCGAACTGGGAACACGCTTCCAGAGCCAGGGCCTCCACGGGGTTGTCGACCGTCAAGGGCGAGCCCCCGCTTCCGGGCTCCGGAGCCTCACCACCCGCCACACCGGCGGCGGGGAGCGCCTCACCGTCGTCGATCGCCGACTGGCCAACCGGGGCCGAGTTGGCTCCCTGCGCCGCTATTTCGGTAGACCGTAAGGCCAGCAACACCGCGGTTACCACGATCAAGAGGATCAGACCCCCGAGCAGGAGCAGCCAGGCGCGGGTGCGCCTGACAGCCTCCTGCTCGGGTGCGGTCAGCAATGACATCAGGCGGAGAGGTTGGCGATTAGCAAGTCGAGCAACTCGCGGATCTGGATCTGGGCCTCACAGTCGATGATCCAGTCGTCGCCGTCCGCTTCAGCCCCGCATCCATCGAGATGCCGGCGCAGGTTCTCGAGGTGCTGGATCGCCTGATCGACCCGTCCCCCCGCCACCTCCCGCTCGGCGTTCTCCAACCGCTGAACAAGCGCCTGACGCAGACCCTTGCCGGGTGAGGAATCTTTGAAGGCCTCGTCGCCGAGGGCGTTGATGGCGTTCTCGATGAACTCGGTGTCCTGGCCATCGGGGATCCCGTCGCCGTCAGTGTCGGGATTGAGCGGGTCCAAACCCAGATCCACTTCGAGTCCGTCGCTGAGGCCGTCATCGTCGGAGTCCGGGTCCAAGGGATCCGTGCCATGCACATTGACCTCATCCCCATCACTCAACCCGTCGTCGTCGGAGTCGGGGTCGAAGGGATCGGTACCGAGAGCCACCTCCTCACCATCGGTGAGTCCATCGTCGTCGGAGTCGGTGTCGATGGTGAAGACAACGCTTCCGATCGTCGGCACCTCGGTCAGGGAAATGGTGGCAATTTCCGGATCGAGCAGGGGAATGGGAATAAAGCCGTTGGCGATGCGATCCGCCACCGCCGCTCCGGCCAGACCACCGATGGCGTCTCCGACCAGGACGTCGAGGCCGGCGTCCTGGAGCTCGGTTCCCAAGTCGCCCGAGATCAGCGACCGGTTGACGTCATCAAAGCCGAAGAAGTTGATCGACTCAACCAGATCGACGACCAGGGTGAGGTCGAGGGTGGGGGCCAGCCAGTGCACCACCGGGGAGGCGGTCAGATCGACCACGCCGGAGAGCGGGTCATCGAGTTGGATCGTCGCTGGTTGGGTTCCGGCGGTCTGCCACTCCACCATGGGAATCGGCGAAGGAGAAGTGAGGGTCCCCGATCCCGCTACCTCCAATCCGGCCGCTGCCCCGCCCAGGCCAGGGAAGGCCCCCGAGGCCACCGGAGCTAAGGCCAGGCTGCCCTGCAGGTGAGCATCGGCAATCTTGAAAGGCCCGATGAAGAACTCGAGGGTGTCGCTGCTCAAAGGAATGTTGACGGGGGCGTCGCCAGCCAAAGGAGCAGTGAAGTCACCCGTGCCAGCGGCGAAGGTGACGTCGGAGACGGAGTCGCCGTCGCAGATCAACCCGATGAGGCAGAAGTCGAAGGCAAAGTCGCCGCTGACATCGAGCGACAACTCCGGCCCCAACTCATTGGTGGGGTCGTAGGCGATGCCAATAGGCATCGAAGCTCCACCGACGAGGTCGGCCAAGTCGTAGGTCACCTCCAGGTTGGCACCCATATCGACCACCAGCGAGGCCTGGCCGTCGAAGTCGATGGTGTACTCGCCTGCTCCCAAACAGCAGCTGTCAGATATGGTCTCGTCGATGGGCACTTCGGCGTTGAAGCCCAAACGGACCTGCTCGCTCAGGGTCACCTCCTGAGCTCCCGCCGGGACCGGTACCACCACCAGACCCAGAACCAGCATCAAGACGGTCAGCTTGCGCATGC
>DATEDX010000186.1:0-5272 GCA_035281425.1 Acidimicrobiia bacterium | reverse complement strand
GAAGACGCGAATTCCTCTCCCAGGAGCGAAGCGACTTCCTCCCCCAGCGAACGAAGTGAGCGTTGGGGGAGGTGGCCCGCAGGGCCGGAGGTGGCAGGGAGGGTGGCCCGGAGGGCCGGAGGGGGCAGGGAAGGTGGCCCGAAGGACCGGAGGGAGCTTGGGTGAGGCCAGAGGAGGGGGCTTCAGGCCATATCCCCTAACGAAACGTCGTAGCCTCTCCGTCATCGGACCTAGGGGGTATCACTTTGGGGAAGAACATCGTCGTTTGTCTCGACGGGACCGGGAACCAGCTCAAGGCCACTGCCAACAGCAACGTCCTCCTCCTGTACAGCATGCTCGACCTGTCCGACCCCGAGCGCCAGGTCGGCTTCTATCACCCCGGGGTAGGGACCATGGGCGCCCGGGGGGCATGGACCACCTGGGGTCAGAAACTCACCAAGCTGCTGGGCCTGGCTTTTGGATTCGGGATCAAAGCCAACCTGGAACAGGCCCTGGCCTTCCTCATCCAGAGCTATCACCCCGGCGACCAGGTCTTCATCTTTGGTTTCAGCCGGGGCGCTTTCACCGCCCGCGGTCTCACCGGCCTCACCTACCGGAGCGGGGTAATGAGGAAGGGGGCCGAGAACCTCGTCCCCTACCTGGTCGCCGCTTACAGCAAAGGCAACGCCTTCCGACCCGATGACTGGAAACGACTCGACCGCTTCGCCGAAACCTTCTCGGTGAAGACCGGCAAGAGCCTCGCCCTCCCTGTTCACTTCCTTGGCCTGTGGGACTCGGTCAAAGCCTTGGGAATCCTCCGCCCTGACCCCAAATGGCCCTACACGCGCCAACTTCCCAACGCCCGTCACATCTTCCATGCCGTATCCATCGACGAACGCCGCCGCCCTTATGCCGAATACCTGGTCAAACCCACCGAGAAGTCGACCTGCCTTGAGACCTGGTTCGCCGGGGTCCATTCCGACGTGGGGGGCGGCTTCGTCGATCATCCCCAGGCTTCCCGCATTGCTTTGAAATGGATGGCCGACCGGGCCCTCGACCACGGTCTTCTCGTCTCCCCCCGCGCCTACCGCAAGCTCTGCACCCTCACCGTCGAAGACGCCGCCGAGCCTATCCATGGCAACGGCAAGATCTGGGGGATCCTCGGCTGGCGGGGACGGCCGATTACCACTCCCGACCCCTCCATCCACCAGAGCGTCCACGCCCGCCTGAAAGCCCATCCTGAATATCACCTCCCCGTCGACCACGGCCAGGTGGCGTGGACCGACCTCTCCTGGACCACCCCCCACCCGGCCATGTCGGACCGGGTCGACGAACCGGTGGCGGATGAGTTGGAGGTGGTGGAGCCATGAAGGTGGTCGGGGCGGCCGCCCTTCGCCGGTCTTTAGGCGAGTGGAGCGAAGGAATCGACGATCCCACTCTGGTCAAGGCGGTGATCGGAGCCGGGATTCTGGAAGCCGCCTTCCACCTCGAAGAGGAAGACAACCCGGCGGCGGCTCTGGCCGGGTGGGTGCTGAACAGCTACGGGTCACACTCCTGGCGATCCCCGGAGAGAAGCCTCAGAATCATCACCGCCGAGGAAGCCGCGCAAGCGGTGGGAGCTACGCCGCTTCGCCTGCAGATCGACCCGGCCGCTTCTGCTCCTCTCGACCTCTTCACCTTGACCCGTTTCTTCACCTCGGCAGCCGGTGTCACCGCCCACGTCCAAGCCGAGTTGATAGCTGAGCCACTCTGGCACTGGCCACTCCGGGTCGGTTTTTTCTCCGACCCCGCCTCAGCGGACCTCCGCCAGGCAGTCACCAGTCCCTGGGCCTGGCCCGACCTCCATCAGGTGACAGACCCCCAACAGGGGTGTGACCTTCTTCTCCTTCCCTGGTCGGCGGCCGAAGCCGACCTGGCAGAGCAACTCCCCGCAGTCGGGCCGGTGGCAATGGTGATCTTGTTGGGCAAGATCGACGTTCCCCCGGCCGAGGTCGCCCGGGTCGCCGACCGCATAGCGTTGCGCTTCTCGGCCGAAGGCTGCCACCTCGCCAACCGGCCGGCTGATGCCAACGCCTGGTTTCGAGACCTGCTCGAGCATCTCGCTCACAATCGGCATCTCGATCAGGCCCTGGCGGCTGCCAACCTGGGCCGCTCCCACTACACGAACATGAGCATGGCTTTGAGCTCGGTGAACCTGGAGTGGGTGATGGGGCGATTCGCCTTCTACCTTTCCCAACTGGGCGACTCCGCCTTCGAGGTGCCTCCCGGGCTGGGCGCCCTCCTTCCCGGCTTCGCGCTGGCCGGTCCCCAACCGGCGGGGGCCGTGGCCGACTATCTCGACCAAGCCAGATACGAAGGGCGTTTCACCTATCAACACGAGACCAATGAGGCCACCGGTCTCGCTGCCCTGGTCCGGGCAGTGGAAGCCTCTCCCCTCCCCGGCATCGACGAACTGGCTTTCCGAAACGGCCACGGCGCCGCACCGCCCGAAGAGGAGGGCGAGCAGGTCCGGATCATCAACGGCGCCGTCAAACTGGGCGACGAGTCTCACCGCTTGGCCTTGGCGGCGGGGATCAACTACACGCTGGAGGTGTGGATCGGGGTGCAGTCGGAGGAGTCGATCACCCTCCCCGGAGCCGCCGAGTTCCCCACCGAGGAGCTCCCCACCGGTCCGCAACGCATCGACGTCGCTTTCACCAGTCTTGGCAACGGGAAGAGGATCCAGACCGGGCAGCTCATCCTGCCCGAACGCGGCGACTCCGACCGGGTCCGCTTCGATCTTCGCTACCGAAGGACCGGCCCGATTTTTGGACGGCTCGCCTTGGCCTACCAGGGGAAGGTGCTGCAAACCGCCGTACTCAGTGCCGAGGTGGTGAAGGCCCGACCCTCCCGGTTGGGCCGGCCCCGCCTCCAGGTGGAGACAGTCATCCGGGCCGGGTTCAGCCCCATCGAAGACGAGAAGTCCTTCGATCTGGCGGTGATCGTCAACCGCGACCGCACTGGTCGCAAAACCGCCTCCACTGTTCGTCGGGGTGGAGTCACGCTCCGATCGGTAGACGGGCTCCAAGACCAGATCGGCCGTATCAAGGACACCCTCACCGCCGTCGCCGACGACCCCGACGCCTTCACCTCCATCACCACCCCTGCGAGCCTCGAGCTGCTCTTCACCCTGGCGCTGCTGGGTGAAAGTCTCCACGCCAGCTTCGTCACCGACCACGGTGTCAAAGACAGCTTCTTCAAGCAGGGCCGGGTGCAGATCATCGCCGCCGCCCCCGACTCCTACCTGCCGGTGGAGCTCTTCTATGCCCTTCCCCCTCCCACCGTCCCCGAGCTGTGTCAGGACTGGAAAGAGGTGGTGCTGGCCGGGACCTGCCCCACCTGCGAAGCAGGCTACGACGGTGACACTCCGGTGTGTTTGACCGGATTCTGGGGGGTTCGGTATGTGGTCGAGCGCCACGTTCATGACCCCCGATACACCGGCATAGGCGGGGACTACCGCCTCAACAACGAACCCATCACCGGACGGGACCTGATCACCCCCCTGGAATCGATTCTGTGGGGGATCAGCAACAACGTCCTCTCCCAAGACCGCACCAGCCTGGGGAGACTGTTCAACAAGAGGAATTTCGCGGCCACCAAGGCCAAGGCCTGGTCCGACTTCCAGGAAAAGGTGGCCAGCCTCGACCCTTCCCTGGTCTTCCTGCTCCCCCACACTGACTTCAAAGGAGCATTAGAAGCGTCGGAGATCGGCGGGGAATTGGAACTCGTCTCCATGGTCGGCAAACGGATGAATGAGCCGCGAGAGAAACACGTGATGGTGGTGTTGCTCGGTTGCGACACCGCCAACACCGCCATTCCCTTCCAGGGGCTGGTGCCTCGCTTCCGCCGGGCGGGGGCGGCGGTGGTGGTCACCACCATCAACACCATCCTCGGCCGCCACGCCGTCCCCGTCGCCAAAGAACTGCTGCAACTCCTCCGTGGCCAGGCGAGCGACAGCGAGCGGTCGATGGGGGACGTGTTGCGTGACCTTCGGCGCCAGTCCCTGGCCGACGGGTACCCGATGGTCCTTTCCGTGGCCGCTTTTGGCGACGCTGACTGGCGGCTCGGGTCATGAAGACCCTCCGGGTGGAGATGCTGCCCGCCGAAGAAGGCGATGCCCTCTGGATCGAATATGGCGACCCCGCCAAGCCCCGACGGCTATTGATCGACGGCGGGGTGATGGCGACCCATGACACCCTACGGACCCGAATCGAGAAGATTCCCGGCCGGCGCAGGTTCGAACTGGTGGTGATCACCCACGTCGACAACGACCACATCGACGCCATGGTCAAACTGCTAGGAGAGGATCTCGGTCTGCAGGTGGGTGACTTCTGGTTCAACGCCTGGGACCAGATTCGGGAAGACATGCTCGGGCCCAAACAGGGCGAGATGCTGACCGACCGGCTTCGGGAAAGGCGGATCCGTCACAACTCCAAGCTGAAGCGGCGAGCGGTGGCCATCCCCGAAGACGACGCCGACCCGCTGCCGTCGTTCAAGCTCTTGGGAGGGATGATGGTGACCGTCTTGGGACCCCGCCGGGCCGATCTCCGCCGGCTGCGCAGCGAATGGAAGAAGGTGATCGAAAACGCTGGGCTCGAGCCGGGTGGAGAGTTCACCGGCGCCAAACTGCTGGAAGCTGCCCCCCGCTATGCCAAGGACCGCCTCGGCGCCCAACCCCCCAACCTCGAGCGCTGGGCCAACCGCCGCTTTCAGGAAGACGGCAGCCCCGCCAACGCCTCCAGCATCAGCCTGCTACTGGAATACGGCGGCCATAGCTTGCTGCTCACCGGTGACGCCCGCAGCGACTCCCTGATCGACGGGATCGACCGGCTGCTGGCAGAACGGGGCCAGGATCGACTCCGGATCGACGTGCTCAAAGTGCCCCACCACGGGTCCAAAAACAACGTCAGCAACGAGTTGATGCGGCGGATCGATTGCCGGCACTTCCTGGTCTCGAGCTCCGGCCGCAAGTACCACCATCCCGATGACGACGCCATCGCCCGGTTGTTGGTCCACAGCCACCGGCCCACCCTTCACTTCAACTATCGCTCGGAAGACAACCGCGATTGGGACCGGGCCAACTGGAAATCGAAGCTGGGATACGAGACGGTGTTTCCCCCTCCTGGTGAAGAGGGTCTGGCGCTCGAGTTCGAAACTCCTTGAGGCGGAAGACGGAAGACGGAAGAGGGAAGACGGAAGACGGAAGACGGAAGACGGAAGACGGAAGACGGAAGACGGAAGACGGAAGACGGAA
>DATEDX010000185.1:0-7182 GCA_035281425.1 Acidimicrobiia bacterium | reverse complement strand
GACCCAAGACGTAGTCTCGGTGTCTTCCCGGTCGGCGGTGGCAGAAGCAGTCTCCTTGATGAGACAGCACAACATTCGCCGTCTCCCGGTGGTCGACGACGGTGCCCTGGTTGGCATCGTCTCGCTGGGCGATCTGGCGGTGGAGAAGGACCCGCAGTCGGCGCTGGCCGACATCAGCAAGGCCGCCCCCAACAACTAGCAGCCCCGGTTTTGGCGCCAAAACGTCATTTGGACACCCGTTCTTATCTGCTGGACCAGCCCTCGGAAGGCCGTTTCAGCAGATAAGAAACGCAGGAGGAGAGCGCGAAAAAAAACCCTCATCTCGCCCCTCATCGGCGGTTGAAACGTTTCAATATGCCTCTGAAACGTTTCAGAGGCGATAGGTGAGGCGGACCATCAGGGATGTCAGCAACCGAGCCGGGGTATCGGTAGGAACGGTGTCCAACGTCCTCAACGCCCCCCACCTCGTCTCCGAGGAGACCCGCAGCCGGGTGCTGGAAGCGATCGACGCCCTCGGCTACCGACCCAACCGCGCCGCCCGCAGCCTGCAAGCCAAGAAGACCTACCTGATCGGGTACCGGCTCACCGACGCCGGGCTGAGCCCCGCCCTCGACGTCTTTCTTCACCGACTGGTGCGCACCGCCACCGATCACGGCTTCGACATGACCTTGTTTGCTCCCCGCCCCGGGCAGAGCGACCTCGACGCCTACCGGGAGGTGATCCGTGCCGGCAACGTCGACGGATTCATCCTCTCCGAGACGAACTACACCGACCCCCGGGTGGAGATGCTCACCGAACTCTCCTTCCCCTTCGTGGCTTTCGGCCGGGCCCGGCACGAGAAGCCCTTCCCCTGGGTCGACGTGGACGGCGCCCGGGGGATGGCAGAGGTGGTCGACCACCTTCATCAACAGGGCCACCGCCGGATCGCCCTCATCGCCTGGCCCGAGGGCTCACAAACCGGAGACGCCCGGGTGCAGGGATATCTGCAGGGTTTGAAACGGGCCCAGCTTCCGGTCGAACCCGACCTCATCGTCCGCTGTGAGAACCTCTATTCGGCGGCTCGAGCCGCGGCCGAAGCCATCCTCGACCAGCCCAACCCACCTACCGCCGTCGCCGCTGTGCAGGATGAAATGGCCCTGGGAGTCGTGGCCGCAGCCCTCACCCGGGGCATCGAAGTTGGCCGCGATGTCGCCATCACCGGTTTCGACGACAGCCAGGCCGCGGCCGTGGCCTGGCCTGGGCTCACCAGCGTTCGCCAGCCTTTTGAAGAGGTGGCGCGCTCCCTGGTCGACCTGCTGGTCGACCGCCTCACCCAACCCGAGGCCGAACCTGGCGGAGTGATGCTCGCCCCCCAACTAGTGGTCAGGGCTTCGTCGGGAGGCATCCGATGACCAGCAACCTCCTCGATGGCCACCCCGACACCTGGGTGGTAACCGAAGACCGTTTCATTCCCTCCCTCGCCTCAGCCCGCGAGTCGGTCTTCACCATCGGAAATGGCTACCTCAGCACTCGCGGCAGTTTCGAAGAGAGGATCGAAGGTGAAGTCCGCTCCACCTTCATCCAGGGACTTTTCGTAACGCCGCCCGGGGAACTGCCCTTGCTGGGCGCCGTTCCCGACTGGACCGAGGTGACCCTCACCATCAACGGCCATCCGTTTTCAGTCGAGGCCAAGGGGGGTGGTTATCGCCGCCAGCTGGACCTGCGCCGAGGTGTTCTGGAGAGAGATGTCTTGTGGAGAACCGCGGATACCGGAGTGGTCAAAGTCGGCTTCCGCCGGCTGGTCTCGATGGCAGATCGTCACCTGGCGGCTTTGGAGATCACCCTCACCGCCCTCACCGCCCCCGTCGATGTATGGCTGGAGACCGGTCTCGACACCTCGGTGCCCAGCCCTGAGCTTCCCGCCTTCAACCCCCTGCACTGGGCCCGCCCCGAGCGCAATCGCCTCCGGCTGGAGGCGGAGACCGTCGATGGTCTCAACCGGCTCGAGGTCGAGACGGTGTTCTTCGGGCCGGGGCGTCAGGAGCTGATCAGGGATCCCCGTCATCACCGCTTCGCCGCCGGCCTCGTTCTCCAACCGGGCCAACCGGCCGTCTTCACGAAGTTCGTCACCTATCACGCCAGCCGCGATCCCGACCCTCCACCTTCCCTTCCTGATCCCGATGCCAGCTTTGACGCGATTCTCACCGGCTCGGCCCGGGCCTGGGGAAGACAATGGCGAGCGGCCAACATCGAAGTGGGGGGCGATGCGATGTCGGAACGGGCGTTGCGATTTGCCGCCTTTCAGATCATCGGGGCTTCACCCGCCTCCGACTCCCAGGCTGCGATTGGCGCCAAGCTGGCGTCTGGGTTCGGTTACCGCCACCACGTGTTCTGGGACACCGACATATTCATAGCTCCTTACCTCAGCGTCACCCTTCCCGCTCTGGCTCGCAACCACCTTCGCTACCGCTACGTCGGGCTGGACGGAGCCCGCCGCAAGGCCAAGAAATACGGGCGGAGGGGAGCGTTTTATGCCTGGGAGTCGGCGGCCACCGGGGACGAAGTCACCCCGGAATGGTCGAGTCCGCTGTTCGGGCCCCCCAGCCGCATCTGGACCGGAGAGATCGAAGAACACATCACCGCCGACGTCGCCTACGCCGTCGACCATTACTGGCGCTGGACCGGCGATCACCGCCTCCTCGCCCAGGCCGGCCTCGAGATCATCCTCGAAGGTGCCTCCTATTGGGCAAGCCGGATCGAGATGGAGGGAGGGCGAGGCCACATCCGGCGGGTGATCGGTCCCGACGAATACCACAGTCATGTCGACGACTCCTTCTACACCAACCTCCTCGCCTCCTGGCATCTTCGGCGGGCGGCGGAGCTTTGGGAGTGGTCCGCTACCCACCGACCGCGCGCCACCGCGGCCCTGACCGAGCGGCTCCGGCTGGAGGATGCCGACCGCAGCCGCTGGCGGCAACTGGCCCGCAGCCTCCATCTGGGCAGCAACCAGAACGGGGTGTGGGAGCAGCACGCCGGCTTCTTCCGCTTGGAGCGGGTGGACCTGGCCGACTTCCAGCCTCGGCGCATGTCGATGTATGAGCTTTTGGGCGAGGACCGCATCGAAAACACCCAGGTCATCAAACAGGCGGACGTGGTGATGGCCATGGCCCTCCTCGCCGACGCCACCGGGGGCTTGAACCGCCGCCGAGCCAACTGGGCCTTTTACCTGCCCCGTTGCGACCACGGGTCTTCCCTCTCCATGGCGGTCCATGCCCGAGTCGCCGCCGACCTGGGAATGGGCGACATCTCCTACCGCATGTTTCAGCAAGCCATCGCCATCGACTTGGAAGATTCCATGGGCAACGGTCACAGCGGGCTTCACGCCGCCACCCAGGGAGGGATCCTCCAGGCAGCCATCTTCGGCTTTGCCGGTCTCCGCCTGGAGGGAGGAGAGCCGGTCACCCGGCCCCGGCTGCCCGAGCACTGGCAAAGCCTTGGCTTCTCATTCCTTTTCCACGGCACCCGTCACGAACGGGAGCTGACAGCAAGCAAGCAAACGGGGAGGGCAACCACCTCCTCCAAACGCACCAAGAAGGGAGAAACGATATGACGCGCAGCAGAGCGCCAGTGGTCTTGGCGGCCTTCGTACTTGTCCTCGCTGCCTGTGGGGGCGGGGGCGGGGGAACCACCACCCCTGGCGATGGCGCCACCACTACCACCGGCGCGGTCAACCTGGAAGGGGTAGAGCTGAAGCTGTGGGGAGGTTCCTCGGGCACCGCCGAGGACGAGGCCCTCACCAACCTCCTCAACCAGTTCAATGAGGAGACGGGCGCCAACGCCGTGTTCGAGGCCCAATCGGATATGACCACCGCCCTCAACACGGCCCTGGCGGGCGGGCAGCCGCCCGACGTCTTCTACGTCGACAGCAACAACCTGCCCGACCTGGCCGCCTCCGGGGCGCTGGCCCCGGTGCCGACCGGCGCCTTGAGCGATCCCGACGACATCTACCCGTCGCTACGGGAAGCGTTCACCTATGACGGCACCTGGTATTGCCCGCCCAAGGACTTCTCGACCCTCGGCTTGGTCTACGACCCGGCCGCACTCGAGGCCGCCGGAGTGGCGGTGCCGACCACGTGGGAGGAGCTGGCAGCAGCCGCCGAAGCTCTGACCACCGACAGTCAAGCCGGGCTGGCCATGGGAGTTGAATACCCCCGCTGGGCCGTCTTCCTGTTCCAAGCCGGTGCTGACCTGACCGACCCCGAGGTGTCCGAGATCACCCTTGATACTCCGGAAGCCCGGGAGGCCCTGCAGTACGTAGCCGACCACTACGCCGCCGGGCACTTCGTTCGTCCCTCCGACGTCGACGCCGGTTGGGCCGGTGAGGCCTTCGGACAGGGCAAAGCCGCCATGACCATCGAAGGAAACTGGATCGTTGGTTACCTGGAGCAGACCTTCCCCGAAAAGGAGTGGGCGGTGGCCGAGCTACCGGCTGGCCCCGCCGGTAAAGGCACCTTCGCCTTCACCGTCTGTTATGGGGTGGCCCAAAGCGCTGCCAACCCGGCCGCCTCCTGGGCTCTGATCGAGTACCTGACCAATTCCGAAGGGGCGCTTGCCTGGACCTCGGCTTTCAACGTGATGCCGGCGAGGGAATCGGTAGCCGACGATTGGCTGGCGGCTCGCCCCGAGCTGGAGGCATTTGTGGTCGGCGCTGAATATGCCCATCGTTGGGGGTTCGCCCCCGGCTTCGGGGATGTCATCTCCGTCTTCAATGACCAGGCCAACGCCATCGTTGATGGCGACGGCACCGTCGACGATCTCATTGCCGACACCGTCGCCGCTGGAGAAGATGTCATAGGCTGAACTAATCCGGGGGGGAGGGCCGTCCCCGGCCCTCCCCCTTCCGGGGAGGAGGAGACATGGATGCCGCGATAGAGCCGGCGACCACCAGCCGCAAGAAGCGAACCTGGCCCGGGGGTCACGGCCCCGGCCGGGCCCGCCTCGACCGCAAAGAGCCCTATATCGGATGGCTCTTCACCGCCCCCGCCCTGCTCGGGTTGGTGGTGTTTCTCGTGGTTCCGATCTTTGCCGCGGTGTGGGTGAGTTTCCGGGAATGGAATGGCATCACCCCCATCTTCGATTCCACCCCGGCCGGACTCGCCAACTATCGGGAACTGCTCCTCGAAGACGGCGTGCGACGTACCGACTTCGCCATTGCCCTCCGCAACAACCTCTACTACGTGATCGGGGTGGTGCCAGCTCAGACGATTCTCGCCTTCGTCATCGCCGTGATCCTCAACCAGAAGTTCCTCAAGGGAAAGGGGTTCTTTCGCACCGCTTACTACTTCCCTTCCATCACCTCATCTATCGCCGTCACCTTGATCTTCGTATTCCTCTTCCAGACCAATGGCGCCATCAACCAGGTGCTCCCTTTCCAAGACATCGACTGGCTGGACAACGCGCGTGGTCTGATTCACAACTTCTTGGGAGTACTCGGGGTCGAGGAGGGCCCCGCTTTCCTCACCCAAAACGAGTTCATGGGACTGGAGTGGTGGGACTGGCTGGCCGGCCCCAGCGTGGCCCTCACCGCCATCATGATGCTGGTCACCTGGACCACCACCGGAACCCTGATGCTCATCTTCCTGGCCGGCCTTCAGAACATCTCACCTTCGATCGAGGAGGCGGCGGTGGTTGACGGTGCCGGGCCGGTGCAGCGCTTCTTTCGCATCACCATCCCCCTGATGCGGCCCACGATCTTCTTCGTCGTGACCCTGGGCCTGATCGGCACCTGGCAGGTCTTCGATCAGGTCTACGCCGGCACCGCCGGGGGTCCCCGCAAGACGACCTTCACCCCGGCCTATCTCATCTATGTCCAGGCCTTTACCAACTCGCAGGCAGGATTGGCGGCGGCAATCGCCGTGATCCTCTTTGCCATCATCATGGTTTTTACTCTCATCAACCGCAGAGTTATCCGGGACACAGGAGACGTTTGATGGCTGCCCCCTCCGCTCCGGTCAAAGAGTCACGAGTTCGGACCAGCGCCGCCATGGCGACCGAGCGAGGTCCCCGTGCGGTGGCCAAACGGGTCGCCGGCTATGTGGCCCTGACCTTTTTCGCCCTGATCTTCATCATGCCTTTCGTTCTCTCCTTGGCCACCGCCTTCAAGTCGCTTCCCGACATCCAGGCCAACCCGGTCAGCCTCGTCGCCGACCCGGCCTTTGGAGGGTGGACCACCGAAGGGATCGAGGAGCTCAACAGTTCCCGGGTCAACCTGCCCCGCTGGACCTTGAACTCGGTCATCGTGACCGTGTTCGTCGTCCTCCTCCGGATCAGCTTCGCCTCCCTCGCCGGATATGCACTTGCCCGTATGCGATTCCCGGGGCGGGGGTGGATCTTCGCCCTGATCTTGGCGGTGCAGGCCATCCCCGGGATCGTGCTGGCCATCCCCCGTTTCATGGTGATGAAGGAGTTGGGGATCCTTAACACCTACTTCGGTCTGATCATCCCCCTGGCTTTCGATGCCTTCGGGATCTTCTTGATGAAGCAGTTCTTCGAACAACTTCCCCGGGAACTGGAGGAGGCGGCGGCCCTCGACGGAGCCACCACCTTCCAGACCTTCCGCCAGGTGATGTTGCCGCTGGCCGCTCCGGGTCTGATCGCCCTAACCATTCTCTCTACCCAGGGCACCTGGAACGAGTTTCTCCACATCCTCATCGCTCGTATCGGTAACCCCAGCTTGACCACCCTCCCGGTCGGTCTGGCCGGCCTCACCGCAGCATTCGGTCAGGCGCAGCCTTGGAACACCATTACCGCCGGAGCGGTGATAACCATCATCCCCATCGCCATAATCTTCTTCGTTTTCCAGAGGTACTTCGTGCAGGGAACCGCCGCTTCCGCGGTCAAGGGCTGAGAAAGGAGTCCACAGTGGCTGAGATTGTGTTTGATCGTGTGGGGAAGGTGTATCCGGGGGGGACGCGGGCGATTAGTGATGTGAGTTTGGATATTTCTGATGGGGAGTTTGTGGTGTTGGTGGGGCCGTCGGGGTGTGGGAAGTCGACGTTGTTACGGATGATTGCCGGGTTGGAGGAGGTGACGGAGGGGGAGTTGCGGATTGGGGATCGGGTGGTGAATGATGTGTCGCCGAAGGATCGGGACATTGCCATGGTGTTCCAGAATTATGCGTTGTATCCGCACATGTCGGTGTTT
>DATEDX010000184.1:0-8999 GCA_035281425.1 Acidimicrobiia bacterium | reverse complement strand
GCAACCGCTCACGAGGTGGAGCACGCGCTCCATCACGCTCATAGCTTCCCCGTAGTCGCCGTCATTCACGTCGACCCCGAAGGATCCTCCAGCACGCATGAGTCGACGGCGCACCACCGTCGATGACTGGAAGGTGCGGGGCCGAGCGCCCGCGGCGCTCGTCGAAGCAGGTTCGGGGGGACAGGTCGCCCCGGAGATAGCCGTACAGCAATGGAGCGGACGTGTCCGCCTTGTTGTGCTCTCAGCTGGGGTTGGTCGTCGGCGGTTCGGTGAGGATGCGGGGAACGTACTCGAGCAACTGAATGCGGTCATCGAAGGTCCGGCTGTCGATCATCTCAAGGGCCACGTCGGGGTAGCTGTCGTAGATCCGCTCCCGACCGGTCCTCCCGGTGATCACCGGGAAGACGACCACCCGGTAACGGTCAACCAGGCCTGCTTCGAGAAGCGACCGGCACAAGGTGACGCTACCGAGGGTGGTCATGCTGGTGCCGTCCCGTTTCATGGCAGCCACCGCCCTGACCGGGTCCCCGCTGACCAGATGGGAATTGGCCCAAGACAACGGCTCCTCCAGTGTCGAGGAGAACACCATCTTGGGCGATCTTGTCAGTTCAGAGATGGCGCCGGCTTCATCCGAGTCCAATTCCTCCGCCCCGCTGGCGAATCCGTACATCAGCCGGTAGGTGTTCGCCCCCATCAAGATGGTGTAGTCGCGTTCGGGTATCTGGCCCAGCCAGGCGAGATACTCGGGGCCCTCCACGCCCCACCATCCCGGCCAACCCTCTGCCGAGGCGTAGCCGTCCAGCGAGGTGATGAAGTCAACTACTAGCTCGCTCATCGAATCTCCTTTGGTTGACGTTCTCCCAGGAACTCCTTGGAGCCTGGCTCCGCGCTCAGCCGCCGCGGGAGCGCCGATAGGTGTTGACCACCACTCCCGAGGGGAGAGACCGGCTTTCGGCCAGGACGAGCGTGAAGAAGGGGTATCCGTCGAAGAACAGCTTCTTGCCCGTTCCCAGCACGATCGGGTAGAAGAGGAGCCGGTATTCGTCGACCAAGTCGTGCTCGGCCAGCGTCCTGATCAGGACTGTGCTCCCCCACACCCGGATCTCGCCGCCCGGCTCAGCACGTAGCTTCGCCACCGCAGCCGGCACGTCGGGGCCGAGGAGATGAGTGTTCTGCCAGCCGACCTCGGTCAGCGTGCGCGAGGCGACGTACTTGGGGATGCGGTTGTATTTCCTGGTCAACTCCCCCTGCAGGCCCTCGGCGTTCTCGTCCCACACACCCCAGGAGTTGGCGAAGATCTGGTAAGTCTTGCGGCCGAGCAGCAATGCCTCGGTCTTGCTTTCCCATTCCTCGACCAGTTCCCCGACGGCGTAGCCGTCCTGCCAGCCGCCGTGTTCGAAGCCTCCCTCTGTGTCCTCATCCCGGGCACCGGGCGCCTGGACTACGCCGTCGAGGGTGACGAACGCCTGGACCACGACGGAGCTCATGTCCTTTCTCCGGTCATCATCGTGGCTCTCGCTCCGGGGTGCTCTCGTTCACGAGCTGGCCCATCCGTTCGATTCTTCCTCGCCACAGCTCTTCGTACTGATCGAGTAAGCGGCGCGCCATACCTAGCCGCTCGAGGTTGGTGCGGACAACCTTGCGTCGCCCGACTCGATGTTTGGTGACGAGGCCGGCCCGCTCAAGGATGGCAATGTGTTTCTGCACCGCCGCAAAGCTCATGGTGTAGTGGCCCGCCAGCTCTGCCACCCCCTCCTCGGATTCGATCGCCCGGCGCACGATGTCGCGGCGGGTGTGGTCCGCCAACGCGCCAAACAGGCGATCGAAGTCGGGTGGAGCGACCTGCATCCATACAACCATACGGTTGTATGACGTTGTGGTCAAATGTGTCAACCTGGCCTATAGGACGGTGGTGGTCGACGAGGCCCGGTCGTACCATCGCCTCGATGACAGCCGCGGCGATAGTGATGGCGGTGTTGCTGGTAGTTATCGCCGCCTTTCAGCTGGCGCTGGCGTTGGGTGCACCGCTAGGCGCGGCAGCTTGGGGCGGCCAGCATCTCGGTGTTCTTCCCCTCCGGTTGCGTGTGGCCAGTGGGCTGGCCGGGGTCCTGGTCTATCCCATCATGATTCTCTACGTGCTCGGTTCGGCGACCCTGATTGATACGAGTCGGCTGCCAATCGGGCGGGCAGGAATGTGGATCCTGACTGGCTTCTTCGCCCTGGGGGCGGCGGCGAACCTTGCCTCGCGCTCCCGGGTGGAGCGAATTTGGGGCCCGGTGTCACTAGTCCTGGCAGTTTGCGCGGTGATCATTGCCTTGGGGATGTAGGCCCCGAAGGCATTGATCCAGTGAGAGGCTTACGACTCGCGTTGTGACGTTAGGCCCTGACGATCGACTGGTAGGACACGCATCCTTGTGTACCTGAACTGAAGGGGTGCGATGTCGAATATTAGCCAGTCGAGGGTCCCGGTCCTGGCCCTCGTTGTCGTTGTGGCGCTGTTCTCGTTGGACTTCCTCGCCGGTTGGACCTACGGCTTGGTGGCGATGCTGGCCATGGTGGCAGTTGGCCTCGCCTTCCGGCGGGCTTACCCGAATCAGCGGCTGCTCTGGTGGCGTCCCGACGGTAAAGACTTGATCGCCGTCGCGGTGATGTACGTGGGGGTGGTGGCTGCCGTCGGGCTTGCTTTTCTCCGGTTCACTGTCGACGCGATGGTCGGCTTGTTTATTAGCTACGCCGTTGTGGGACTGCTCCTCCTTGGGGTGGTTGGACCCGTCGTCTACACCGTCTGGTGGCGCAAACGTCCCCTCCGCTCCCTCGGCGTGGGCCTCGACCAATGGCGGCCGACCGTGGTGCTGGCTCTAGTGTTCGCGGCCGCGCAGTTCTCGTTAACCCTCTGGGGCTACGACCTGCCTCAACCGGTCGACTGGATGCCACTTCTGCTGATGTCGCTTACTGTCGGGGTTTTCGAGTCGATCTTCTTCCGGGGATTCATTCAGAATCGTCTTGAGCAAGCGTTCGGGCCTGTGGTGGGGATCGGATCGGCGTCGCTCCTCTACGGCTTCTACCACCTCGGCTATGGGATGGGGATGGGAGAGATCGCCTTTCTCACGGGACTTGGGGTGGTTTACGCGATGGCATTTGCCACCACAAGAAACCTTCTGGTGCTGTGGCCGTTGCTCACCCCGCTCGGCAGCTTCTTCAACAACTTGACGGGAGGAGATATCGAACTGCCGTGGGCGTCAATGATTGGTTTTGGGGAAGTGCTCGTGGCCATGGGGGTGGTCTTGTGGCTCGCCCACAGGCGATCGGCACGCCGATCAATCCCAGTCAACGAGGAGCCCCGAGTCGAAGGAACGGGAGAACTGCTGCTTGCAGGGCAAAAGGGTCCTCAGTTGGGGGATTTCACCCGAACCAGTAGGTGAGTGCTTCGGGAAGCCTCGGGTCGGTTAGCTCCCCTACCCAGGCGACGTAGCCGTCGGGTCGCACCAGCACCGCGTTGGGAGCTTCCACCTCGCCCAGCACCGGCAGCTCCCACTTGCCGAGGTACTCGGCATCGATCCTCTTCACGCGGGGAGACGAAGGCAAAGCCTGGTAGCCACCGGGCTCACCGAAGTTGAGAAGCACCGGTCGGGCGTCGTGGAGCAGGCTGAACACGCGCAGGCGCCCGTCGGCGGAGACGAGGTCGAGGTCGGGCATGCGACGCCCCAGCAGCGGGTGTCCCTCACCGAGGTCGTAATGGACGTCGAGGCCAGAGATCATCCCGGCGATGCGCCGTCTCGATTCGTCCGTGCTCAGCAGTTCTGTCATCGTCTCCCGCAGAGCCTGGTGACGGCCGTCGGGGATGGAGAGGGCGACTTGGGCCATGGTGTTGTTCAACACCCGGGCACCGACCGGATGCCGCTCGGCGTGGTAGGTGTCGAGCAGGCTGTCTGGTGAAATGTCATTGACCACCTGGGCCAGCTTCCATCCCAGATTCACCGCATCTTGCACGCCGATGTTGAGACCCTGGCCGCCCTGCGGGGGATGCACATGGGCGGCGTCCCCGGCGAGCAGAACCCGGCCCTGTCGGTAGGAGGCTGCCTGCCGGGTCATGTCGGTGAACCTTGAGATCCAATTGGGGCTGTGTACTCCGAAGTCGGTCCCGTAAGCGACGACGAGCGCCTGGCTGAGGTCCTTCAGATTGGGTTCGTTGTCGTGCTGAACCTGCCGATCTTTCAGCACCACCCGGTAAGGCCCACCACCCGCTTGGGGGTCGACAGGACCGATCCCGCCACCTTCGGGGCGAGGGCCCACTACCGGCGCCTCGGCCATCTCGACCTCCCCGATCATCCAGCTGGTGCTCGGATCATGCCCAGGGAAGTCGATGCCCGCCGTCTTACGGACCACGCTGCGTCCTCCGTCGCAGCCGACAAGATATTCCCCTCGCAGGGGTCTTTTCCCGGACACCACAACCTCGACGCAGGAGTCGTCCTGAGCGAGGCCCGCCACCTCTCCGCCGCGAAGGATGGGAACCCCGAGCTCGTTGACCCATCCGGCCAGGATCCGTTCGATATGTGTCTGCCACAACCCGAGCAGGTAGTTGTGGCGCGTGGGGAAGTCGCTGATGTCCAATTGGACGTGAGCAAATCCTACGAACGGGTGTTGCCGGCCCTCGGCTAGGAACCGTTCGGAGATGCCCCGCTGGTCGAGCACCTCGATGGTGCGAGAGTGAAGACCGCCGGCTCTCGACCCGTCGAGATCCTGGTTAACCCGCCGTTCGACGACGACGACGTCTACCTCTGCCAGGGCAAGTTCGGCGGCCAGCATCAGCCCGGTCGGACCGCCTCCAGCGATCAGTACGGCATGGTCCTTCGAAGCCATCGCGCTTCCCCTCTTAGTGAACTGTCGATAGCGGCATTGCTAGCCGGGGGCCTATTTCTGACGTGGAGTTCGGTGCGCTTCGATGATGGCGGCGGCCGTGGCGGTGAGACTCTTGGCGTGATTGTCAGGTCCAAACATGCGGACGGCTGCCCAGGCTCCATCCATCAAAAGCAGCAATTGGTCGCCTAGCTGCTCGGGATCGCGCAGACCCGCTTCGGCGGCGAGGCGGGCGAAACGAACTCGCACCTGAATCTTGTGGTCGATGGCCACCTGGTGACCAGGGTGGTCTCGGTTGGGGAATTCAGCGGCGGTGCCCTGGAACGTGCACCCGGAACACGCCGGGGTGGTGGCTAGCTTCTCAATCGCTTCGAACATGCCGATCAGCTTCTCGACCGGGTCCTCAACATCGGCGACGGCGCCGTCGAGCCACTCCCAATACTGGCGGTTGGCCTCTTCAAGGTAGGCGACGATGAGGTCGTCTTTGGAGGGAAAGTGGCGGTAGAGGCTCATCTTCGCCACCCCTGCTTCTTCGATGATGGTGTCGATCCCCACTGCCCGGAAGCCGTCTCGATAGAAGAGCCGTTGCGCCGTCTCCAGGATGCGCTGGCGAGCCGACAGTTCCCGAGTGGCAGTCATAAGTTGACACGATACAGACTTGTCTGTACCTTTCCAACCAATAGACAGACCTGTCTCATTTGGGGAGGTAGTGATGAACATCGCGGTGTTGGGAACCGGAGTGGTGGGCCAGACAGTTGCCGCCAGGCTCGCCGAGTTGGGCCATCAGGTGTCAGTGGGGACGAGAAGCGTGGAGGCGGCGATGGCTCGCAACCAGCCCGACAGAATGGGCAATCCGCCCTTCTCCGCCTGGGCCGACGAACACCTGGAAGTGTCGGTAGCCACCTTCGCCGCCGCCGCCGCTCAGGCCGAACTCGTAGTAAATGCCACCAACGGAGCTGCATCGCTTGTAGCCCTGGAGGCAGCGGGAGAGGAGAATCTGGCCGGCAAGATCATCATCGATATCGCCAACCCTCTGGATTTCACCCAGGGGATGCCTCCCTCGTTGCTCGTGTTCAATGACGACTCTTTGGGTGAGCAAATCCAGCTTCGCTTTCCCCGGACCCGGGTGGTGAAGACGTTGAACACCGTGAACGCCTACCTGATGGTTGACCCCAAACGGCTCGCCGGCGGAGACCACACCGTCTTCGTTTCCGGCAACGACGCCGAAGCCAAGGCAACGGTCACAGAGCTCCTCCAATCACTCGGCTGGTCGGACATCATCGACCTGGGCGACATCACCACCGCTCGCGGCACGGAGATGTATCTGCCGCTTTGGCTCCGGATCTGGGGCGCAATCCAGGCCCCCATGTTCAATGTCAGGGTCGTTCGATGAGGTTCGGGCTACAGGTCTACTCGTTCACCTGGCCCGGTGGCCCCGAGGCGATCGGCCCCACTCTGGCCCGAGTGGTGCGTTCAGCCGACGAGGCCGGATTCGACTCGATCTGGGTGATGGATCACTTCTGGCAGATCGGAGCGCCCGGGTCAGAGACCGAACCAATGCTCGAGGGCTGGACCGCCCTGGGATTCATGGCCGCCCACACCGAACGGGCCCGTCTCGGCCTGATGGTCGGTGGCGTCCACTACCGCAACCCAGGATTGTGGGTGAAAGCGGCCACCACCCTCGACGTGCTCTCCGGGGGACGGGCCTGGCTTGGCCTCGGCGCCGGCTGGAATCGGGCCGAGTCGGTGGGACTGGGCTTCCCTTTCCCCGAGACCAAGACTCGCTTCGACATGCTCGAAGACACCCTGCAGATCGCCCACCAGATGTTTGAAGGTGAACGAGGCAGCGAAAGTCGATTTGAGGGCCGGGAATTCACCGCCGAACGACTCCTCAACGTGCCCCAATCGATCTCCCGACCGCGAGTGCCGATCATGATTGGGGGAGGAGGCGAGCAAAAGACCTTGCGCCTGGTCGCCCGGTACGCCGATGCCTCCAACCTCTTCGGCGATCCCGATCAGCTCCGTCGTAAGTACCGGATACTGGCCGAACATTGCGAGGCGGTGGGACGGCCCTATGAGGAGATCGAGCGCACCACGCTGCAGTCAGTGAGCTTGTTCTCTCCCAATGCCTGGCGAGCCACCCCCGAGTCGGCCGACCAGCTAGTGGATCGGTTCGGCCGTCTCGGCGACGCCGGGGTGCAACAGGTGATAGTCAACACCGCCGACGTCCACCACCCTGACGCCATCGACCTGCTGGCCACCGAGGTCATGCCACAACTCGCCGAGTCGGGGAGCCGGAGGCCGTGAGTTGGGTCGCCGCGCTGGACCGCCACTCGGTGATTGACCTCACCACGGTGGGGCGACTGAGCGGGCGTCCCCACACCATCGAGATCTGGTTCGCGCAACGAGACAGCACCATCTATCTGCTCTCCGGGGGCGGTACCAGCTCGGACTGGGTCCGCAACCTGGTCCGAGCTGCAGCGGTCCGGGTTCACGCCGGAGGCCGGGAGTTCACCGGAAGGGGCCGCATCGTTACCGACCCTCATGAGGCCCGTTTGGCACGGGATGCGGTCCACGACAAATACGCCGCCCGCTACTTCGGTGACTTGACCGGCTGGCGGGAGACGGCGCTGCCCGTGGCCGTCGACTTGGATCTGGAAGGCGGCGCCGATCAATGAGCTGGCAGCATCTTGCCGTGGCTGCACCTGATTTAGCCGAATACGGCGAGGAACGCCTCCACGACCAGGTCGCCTACCTCGCCACCATCAAGCCAGACGGGGCTCCCCGGCTCCACCCGGTACGACCCATCGTCACGGGAGGGCATCTCTTTCTCTTCATGGAGGCCGATTCTCCCAAGCTCCATGACCTGAGCCGTGACGGACGATATGTGCTCCACTGCACTGCCACCGGCGATCAGCCCTGGGACCTTAGAGAGTTCGCCGTGGAGGGGACAGCCCGGAGTGTTGTCGACCTGGAGATGCGCAACCAAGCCAACACCGGCACCGGCCTTCCCCGCGATGACCACTTCGTCCTGCTCGAGCTGCAAGTGACCAGCGCCTTGTACAAGGTCTACGGATCGGACGGCCAACCGCAGCGCCGACGCTGGCACGCTGACCCGCCCGACTGATTCAGATCTACACAATGAACACCGAAGGGGCCAGGGATTCTGCCACGGTGAGCCTCGACGCCTGAGCCGCAAAAGGGACCAGCCTTCCACCACTCCATCACAGTGGACTTTGGGCCCTAGCGCCGCCCTGGTCGCCGCGAGAAGCTTTGGGATCACAAATCGAAGGAGTGTCATGAGTGTAGGCAAGACCCTGACGGCGCTGCTCGGGGCGGTGATCGCCCTCGTCGCCGCCGGGCTGATCGCGGGAGGGGCGGGTTTGTTGTGGGCTTACGGGACGCAGCGAACTGCGGATGGCTATTTCACGAGTTCGGATGTCGAACTATCCACCGACGGTTATGCGCTGGTCTCGGGAGAAATCGACCTTGGTTCTCGGCCTAGCGACTGGTTCCCGACCGGGCAGCTGGCCACGATCCGTCTCAACGTGGAGTCGACCGAGGAGGAGTCCGTGTTCGTTGGAATCGGTCCGGCTCATGAGGTAGACGCCTTTCTGGCCGACGCGGCCATCTCGGAAGTCACCCGCCTTGGGCCAAATGCGGGAGAGGTTGCCTACCGGGAGGTCGAGGGTGATGCCTCGCCGGCTCAGCCGTCTCGGCAAACGTTCTGGGCCGTCTCTGCGGAAGGGCCGGGCTCTCAGACCATCACCTGGGAGGCGGAGCAGGGGGAGTGGACCGTGGTCATCATGAACTCCGACGCCACTGCCGGGCTGGCGGTAGAAGCGTCTGCCGCTGCCAGTACTGAACTGCTGGTCCCGATCGGCGGCGGTCTCTTTGTCGTTGGTCTCTTCATTGCGGCCATCTCTGCCCTCCTGCTGGTGGTGGTACTTCGCCGGCCCGCCGAACCCGCCACGCCCCGAATGGCAGCCGCGGGTGGCTTCGGACCATATCCGGTTCGCCTGGAGGCCGACCTCGACTCGGGGTTGAGCCGCTGGCTCTGGCTGGTCAAGTGGTTCCTCGCCATCCCCCACTTCATCATCCTTGGCGTTCTCTGGATTGCCTTGGCCCTGCTCACCCTGATC
>DATEDX010000183.1:0-9970 GCA_035281425.1 Acidimicrobiia bacterium | reverse complement strand
TGAGGGTGGAGGAAGCACGCATGGCGTCAAATGCAACGTAGTTCGATCTTCCACCAATCCTCCCGGTGGCCTATCTTCTTAAGGGATGGCCGTCAACATCTACGAGTCGGATGACCTGACCGCAGTGCGGGAGCAGACCCGGCGGTTCGTAGAGGAACAGGTTCTGCCTCACGCCGACGATTGGGAAAGGGAGGGCCACGTTCCCCGCCAGGTTTTGCGCCACATGGGCGAGATCGGGTTCTTCGGCTTGAGGGTGCCGGAAGAACACGGCGGTGTCGGGATGGGCACCCTGGCCAGCGTTGCGTTTGCCGAAGAGTTGGGCCGGTCGACATACGGCGGGTTTGCCATCACCGTTCTGGTCCACACCGATCTGGCCATGCCCTACCTCCTCAACTTCGGTTCGGACGAACAAAAGAAGCGCTGGCTACCGGGGATGCTCACTGGCGAGACTCTCACCGCCATCGCCGTCACCGAGCCCGACGCCGGGTCCGATGTGGCGTCGATCCGCACCAAGGCCACCCGGGATGGTGATGGCTGGCGCCTCGACGGTTCCAAGATGTTCATCACCAACGGGGGTATCGCCGACCTCGTGTTTGTGGCAGCTCGCTCCCAAGCCGAGGGCAAAGGCTCACGAGCCCTCTCCATCTTCGCCGTGCCACGTGACACCGCTGGATTCAAGGTGAGCAGGGCTCTTCCCAAGATGGGATGGAAGTCGTCGGATACGGCCGAACTCTCCTTCGACGGCTGCTGGATTCCCCACGATCACCTCATCGGCGAGGAAAACCAGGGCTTCTACTACATCATGAACAACTTCCAGAACGAGCGGGTGGCTATCGCCGCCCAGGCGGCGGGAGAGGCCAAACGAGCTCTCGAGCTCACTCTGGACCATGTCCGCTCGCGCCGGGCCTTCGGCGTCCCGCTCTGGGAGAAACAAACCATTCGCCAGCGTCTGGCCGCTGACTCGGCTCGGCTTGAGGCGGGAAGACAGCTCCTCTTTCACGCCGCCTGGCTGATGGACCAAGGGGAAGATGCCGTCAAGGAGGTCTCCATGGTCAAGGCCTACCTTGGGGAACTGGTCAATGAGATTCTTTACGACTGTGTCCAGTTCCACGGCGGCATAGGCTTCATCGCCGAGACGGCGGTAGAGCGTCTCTACCGCGATGTTCGCATCCACTCCATCGGGGGAGGAGCCACCGAGGTCATGCTGGAGGAGATAGCCAAACGGATCTGAGCCCCAGCCACCGGTGCAACCTCAACCACGGTCGGCGCCGTACCCGGGCTCGCCCGGCTCCAGCGGATGCACCCTGAGATCGTATGCCACCCACAGGAGCTTCATGTACGGGTAGGCGAAAACCACGGCGGCGCCGGCCAGGCCGCCGGTGACAGGTGCGATCCAGGGCCACGGCACCTCGGGCCAGGTGACCAGGAGGGATAGTCCCAGACTCCCCAAGAAGACGGCAATTCCCAAGGCGGTGTTGAAGGTCACCGCCCCGACCCAGTAACCCGGCTCCCTTTCGAACCGCAATCCGCACCGCGGGCAGTTCGCTGCCAGCTGGAACCAGCCCCGGAAGATGCCGCCACCCCCGCACCAAGGGCAGCACCGTCGGAGGGCGCGGCCTATCACAGCTCTCGTGTCCCCATCCCGTTGGAGGCTAGGTAGCGTTCGTTGGTCCATGGCATCCTCCTTCGACGAGCTTCGAGTCGAATACGGCGACGCCCCGCTCGATCGAGCCGATCTCGACCCCGACCCGGTTCAACAACTCAAGCGGTGGATCGACCAGGCCGCCGCCGCCGGGGTGGTGGAACCAAACGCCTTCGTCCTGGCCACCGCCGGGGCCGACGGGCAGCCATCGGGGAGGACGGTGCTCCTCAAGGACCTGGGCCCCGCCGGCCTCACCTTCTACACCAATTACGAAAGCCGAAAAGGGCAGGAACTGGCCCACAACCCCCAGGCGACGGCGGTCTTTTTGTGGACTCCCATCCGCCGCCAAGTGCGGGTGGAAGGGCCAGTGGACAAGGTCCCCGAGGAGGTATCCGACGCCTACTTCGCCTCCCGTCCCCCCGAGGCGCGGCTGGCCTCAGCCGCTTCTCCTCAGAGCCAGGTGGTGGAGAGCCGCGAGGCCCTGGAAGCCCTGCTGGAGGAGCTACGCGCAAGGTTCCCGGCCGGCGACGTGCCCCGGCCGGCTCATTGGGGTGGGTACCTTCTCGCCCCCCATTACTTCGAGTTCTGGCAGGGACGCGAGGCCCGTTATCACGATCGTTTCCGCTATCGACTGGAGTCGGGTACCTGGCGAATCGAACGGCTGGCGCCGTGACCGTACACTCGGCCGGGTGCGACTCTCGGTTATCGGATCCTCCGGCACCTATCCCGCCCCCGGCCGGCCCACCGCGGCGTTCCTCCTCGAGCAGGAGGGAACCCGGGTCTGGTGCGACGCCGGACCCGGCACCTTCGCCGCCCTCCCGGTAGAACCCGACCTGGTGGACGCCATCGTCGTGTCCCACCAGCATCCCGATCACTGCCTCGATCTCCTCACTGCTTTCCATGCCTATCGGTTCCGACCTGAGCCTCGCTGGGGCGTGCCCGTCTACTGCCCGCAATCGGTGATCGACCGAATTTGCGAGTTCGTCGAGGCCGACGACGACTCCGAGTTGGTCAAGACCCTCGACTTCCATCCGGTCGACGACGGAGACGAAGTGATCATCGGTAACTTGAAGCTCAGCTTCGCCGTTACCGACCACTCGGTCCCCACTGTTGCCTCGCGTTGGGAGGCCAACGGAAGGGTGTTCGCTTACAGCGCCGATACCGGTCCGCTGGGGACGTGGATGCAGGTGGCGGAAGCCGCCGACCTCTTCCTCTGCGAAGCCTCCTATCAGGGCGAGCCGGGTCTAGAGGAGTATCCCCACCACCTCACCGCCACCGAAGCGGGGCAGATCGCCCGCCGGGTAGGAGCCAAACACCTCATGCTCACCCACATACCTCCCCATCGTGACCCGGCCCGTTCCATTGCCGAAGCTGAAGCTAGCTTCGATCGCCCCGTGGAACTGGCCGTTCCCGGTATGCGGAGGAAGGTTTGACGGTGAGGGCTCGTCCGGCGGATGAACTAAGACCGGTGCGCATGCACCTCGGCTACACAGATATGACCCCGGGGTCGGTTCTGATCGAGATGGGGCGCACCCGGGTCCTGTGCACCGCCGCCATCGAGTCCGAGGTACCACGTTGGATGCGAGACACAGGCAAGGGGTGGGTGACGGCCGAATACGGCATGCTTCCGGGGTCTTCCTCGGAACGGATTGGACGGGATCAATACCAACGGGGACGGGCGCTGGAGATCTCTCGCCTGGTGGGGCGGGCTCTCCGCTCAGTAGTCGACCTCAAAGCGATGGGTGAATGCATGGTTCGGGTGGACTGCGACGTCCTCCAAGCCGACGGCGGCACCCGCACCGCCGCCATCACCGGTGCTTGGGTCGCCCTTCACGATGCGCTGGCCGATGGAGTCGAGCGGGGAGTGCTGGCTCGGAACCCCATCGTCGACCAGGTGGCGGCGGTCTCAGTCGGGATCGTCGAAGGCGCTCACCTCCTCGACCTCGAATATGACGACGACGTCAATGCCGAAGTAGACATGAATGTGGTCATGTCTGGTCGGGGCCTTTTGGTAGAGGTACAGGGGACGGCGGAAGGCGCCCCCTTCTCGCGTCAGGATCTCGATCAACTGCTCGATCTCGCCACCGGAGGCATCAAGGAGCTGGTCGACATCCAGCGGCAGGCCACCGAGCCCGCCGTGCCCTAACCCAATGAATCGACCTCAACAACTGGTCATTGCTTCCAAGAATCCCGACAAGATCGCCGAGATCGAGGCGGTCCTGGCCGACACCGACTGGAAGGTCCAAGTGGTTAGGGACAGAGATTGGGATGAAGTCGAAGAGACCGGGTCGACTCTGGAGGAGAACGCACTGCTCAAGGCGCGGACCGTGGCCCAGGCGACCAAGATGCCGGCCCTGGCCGACGACACCGGGCTGGAGGTAGCGGCTCTGGGCGGAGTACCCGGAGTCCACACCGCCCGCTACGCCGGGGAGGGAGCGACCTACGCAGACAACGTCCGCAAGCTCCTGACCGAACTCGATGGGATCGACGATCGGCGTGCCACTTTCCGCACGGTGGTGGCCCTCGCCACTCCGGCAAAGGAAGAGGTCGTGGCCGAAGGGCAGCTCCAGGGCGAGATAGCCACCGAGCCCCGGGGCGGGGGCGGATTCGGATACGACCCCGTCTTCGCAGTGGGCGCACGGACCCTGGCGGAGATGGATCTGGGCGAGAAGAACGCACTTTCCCATCGGGCGCGGGCGCTGCGCGCCCTGGCGGAGGAACTGACCTCATGATCGGCGCCGGCCAGCAGCCGCGATCGTGGCTCAGGATCGGGGTATGGGCTCTGCACATGGTCCTGCCCCTGCTGGGGCTCTGGCTGCTCCTCGCCGCACCCGATCTGGATGCCCATTGGCAACACAACCCCACCCACTTCTGGCTGGTGGCGGGGGTGGCCATCATCAACGTCCTGCTAGCGGTGAGGATTAGCGAAGCCGCCGCTCGGCGCCAGGACGCCCGTCTCTTCTTGGTCTCGATCGCCTTTCAGCTCAGCGCCGCCTTCATCGGGCTCCACGCCCTTGCCACCCCCCAGATCCTGATCGCCGGCGCCAACGCCGGCTTCGTCCTCGCCAGCCCGGTCGGCCTGGCCCTCGCCTCGCTGGTGGTGGCGGTCTCCTCGCTCCCCCTCAGCGATCGGGTCTCGAGTTGGGTGGTGCGCAACGCCCGCTCGCTCCGCTACGGCGTGGTGGCCCTGATCTTGGTGTGGGCCTTTCTCTCTCTCAACCAGCTCCCCCCGCTTCGGGGGGTCATCGAGGAGGAACTTGGTAGGGGAGGCTGGGCGGTGGCGGGAGCGGTCGCGGTCGGTCTGTATCTGGTGGCGGCCTGGCGATTCTTCCAACTCCACCGCCGCCGGCCCTCGGCCGTATCGCTGGCCATCGCTACCGCCTTCGTCCTGTTGGCGGAGGCGATGGTGGCGGTGATCGTGGCCCGGGCCTGGAGGCTCTCCTGGTGGGAGTGGCATCTGCTAGCCCTGGCCGGATTCGGCTATCTGTGGTACGCGGCCCATCTTCAACACCGCCACCAGGGCAACCCTGTCGGTCTCTTCGATGGGGTTGCCCTGGAGAGCACTGTGGTCGAGATCCGTCACCAGTACCACGAAGCCTTGGAGGAGATGGTGGCGGCGATGTCGAGTGGCTCCTTCGAGCAGCGCCAGGCCACCTCTCGGCGGCTGGGAGCAACTCTGGGCCTCACCGGCGTTCAGACCGAGGTCCTGTGCCAGGCGGCCGAAGCCCTAGCTCAGGAGCGCCGCCAATCGGAGCTGCTGGGAGCGATGGCCGAACTGGCCCGGCGGGCCCATATCTCCGAAGACGAGCACTCATTTGCTGGCCAGGTCGAAGAGTTGATCGGTAAGGCGAGTGGCCTACGAATCGAGCTTTCCCTGGAGGACGGACCGGGCGCTGGCGTCGGAGAGCAATTTCCGGTAAGGGTCAAGGGTGATCAGATCGGTTCGCTGCGGGTGGGGGAGGGCAATGGGGAGTTGTCTTTCTGGGATCGTTCGCTGTTCGAGTCACTGGCCGGACAGGTATCCATCGCCATCGAAAATCGCCGGTTGTACACCGAGCTGAGCCGCCTATTCAGCCGTTACACCTCACCGGAGCTCGCCCGGGCCCTGCTCAGCGGCGAGGTCCGACGGGAGCTGGGAGGGACGGTGGCGGAGGTGACCGTACTCTTCGCAGATCTCAAGGGGTTCACCGCATTTAGCGAGAGGGTCGCTCATCCCGAGGTCGTAGTCCGGCAGCTCAACAGTTACTTCGCAGCCGCAGTACCGGCTTTACGAGCCCACGGCGGCACCGTGGACAAGTTCGTGGGAGACGCGCTGATGGCGGTCTTTAACACACCGGTTCTGCAGCCTGATCATGCACTGCGGGCGGTGAGGGCGGCCCGGGCTATGAACGAGGCAGTGGCCCAGCTGGGCCAAGGCGAGCTCCGGTTCCGGATCGGAGTCAACACCGGGCCGGCCCTGGTGGGGAACATCGGCAGCGAGGACCTCCGCAATTTCACCGTCATCGGCGACGCCGTCAACGTTGCCTCCCGGCTGGAAGCCCGGGCCGAACCGGGCGAGATCGTGCTGGGAGCTACCACCGCCGCACTGGTGCGCCACGTGGCGGTACTGGAACCCCTCGGGAGCCTGGAGGTCAAGGGTCGGTCAGAGCCGGTGGAGGCTTTTCAACTGGTCGACCTAAGGGAGTAAGGGGCCGCGGCTAGTGCTGGGTACCGAGCCTCTCGGCCAGCGTGGCCAGCATGGCCATGGCCACCTCCGGGCGTTCTTCCAGGATCGACTCGAACTCCAGGGCGCTGAGGGTGAGTGCGGTCACTTCGCCGGTTCCGGCGACGACGTTGGCCGATCTTGCCCGGCCGCGCAACAGCGCCAGTTCCCCCACCGGCTCCCCGGTCCCATAGGAACGGATGACGGTGCCGAGGGGTCGCTGAATCTCAACCTCCCCGCTCACCACCACCATCATTTCTTTACCTTCTTCGCCTTCCCGGTAGATCAATTCGCCCGGCTCGTAGCTGCGCTCGGTGGCCACCACCGCCACGTGCTCCAGGTCTTCCGGATCGATTCCGGAGAAGATGGGCACCTGCTGCAAGGCCAGCACTCGGTCGACCTTGTCTAGTTGATGAGACTGATGCATCTGTGGTAGCTCCCATCTTGACATGGCGATCTGGACCAGCGGGGAGGGATCGGAGGCTGCGGTCGCCCGCAACCGTTCCAGCCCCGACTGCAGATCCTCCGCCAGCGACCTGACTGCTAGGGCGCGGATCCACTCGTCGAAGTCTCCCGCCAGTTCAAGCAAGCTGGCTTGGGCATCAGTCGCTTGGCCCGAGAGGTCCTCCTCCAGCAGCCGGATGAGAGGATGGGCCTCTTTGGTCATGGTGTCGAGCGCTTCCAAAGCTTGAGCTTTGATCTCCTGGTCCGCTGACCAGATCCCCCGTTCGACCTCGCTCAACCCCGGGGCGAGGTTGGTCCGGGCCAGCGCCAAGAGGGCACGCCGCTCAAGCCATTGCTCGCGGGTGCTCAATAGCCGCACCAGATACCTACGGGTGTCGGTGACGGCCCCGGGCGCCAACGCTTGGCGATGACGGCGTAAAAACCGGGCTCGATCGACCTCGATCTGAGCCCACCCCCGCAGCCGGGCTTCCACACCTCCTCCCAGGTGGGAGAGAGCTGCCAGGGCTACTTCCGAGGCTCGCAACGTCCCGTGGTCGAGGGTGTCGAACAGCAATGGCACCGTCTCGGTCGAGGCGGCCAGTGACTGGGCGGCGGCGGACCTAACCGAGGGGGAGGGGTCATCGAGCATGGCCGCCAAATGCTGAGGGCCGGCTGGGTTGTGGCGGATGGCGCCGGCGAGAGCCGCTCGCACCCGGCGGTTGGGATGGCGGCTGAGACCAAGGAGTCCCTCAGGCGCCAGTTGCGGTCTGCGGGCGACGGCGGTCAGCGCCGCCACCACGGCGCCGGCGTCTTCATTCCCGGCCAGTTCTTGGATCACGGCTCGCCCCTCCTCGGGGGCGGCAACCTCGGCTGCCGCCGCTCGCACCACCGGGTCGGAGGACCGCAGGGCTCGTTCCCGGGCCTCCAACGTCCACTGCCCGTCCTGGCGAAGGATGGCGACCGCTCGCCGGCGTACCAAGGGCGACGGATCTGATATGAGTACGTTGGCCTGGAGGGCACCGTCACCCAGTCGGACCGCAGTTTCCAAAGCGGTGAGCCTCACCCTCGGTTCGGGATCGGTCAAGGCCGATCCCAGGGCTTCGCCGGCCAGGCGAGGGTTTGCCCGGGCGAGGACGCTCAACGCCAGTACCCGGGCCTCAGGTCTGTTGCCGGTCAGGGCGGATCGGAGAGCGGCGGAAGCTTCGGCATCAATGGTCTCGCCCCAGATTCCGGGGGTGCGGGCGGCAAAGACCTCAGCGCTTCCCTGCGAGATCGCCTCCATCAACGCTCTCGTGTAGGCCGGCCGCATGCGGTAAACGACTATCCCGGTGGCGAGCGCTAGGGCTATCCCCGCCACCGTGATGGCCTCGGAGGTCAAGAGCGGGGCAACCAGCAGGATGGCGCCCGAAATCATGGTTCCTATCTGGGTCGGCACGCCCGACACGAACGCCATCGCCTGGCCGCGGGCCGACCCGGTGAGGACGTTGAAGAGCGAACTCCAGGCGGTGCCGCCCAGGGCGTTGACGGCGATCCACTGTGCTCCCCGGAACAAGGTTGCGGTAAGGAGGGAAAACGAGATCAGCCATCCGCCGAATCCGACCAGGTACACCGCCACCACGATGAGGAGAACTGCCACCACCCCCAGGCGGGCCAGCAGCCGGTTGGCCACCAAAAGCGACAACAGGAAGGTGAGGGCGGTGGCGACGGCCGAGAAGATCCCGAGGAAACTGGCTACCGCCACCTCGTCGCCGAAGGAGTCGGCCACCTCCCGGCTGAAAGGGAACGAGACCAGAAAGAAGAGTATGGACAGGGCTACCGCCGTCCAACTGACTAAACGCAGCAAAGGGATGCGCCGCACTACTGCCAGCCCCGCCCGCATCTCCGCTACGGCGCTTGATTGCGCTGCCGCGGCTCGCTCCGGGAAGAACCTCGTTGCTACCCGGTTAAGGACGAGGGCTGAGGCGGCGAGGATCCCAGCCTCCACCAACAGCAAATGGTCGGCAGACAAGGCCGAGGCTAAGGGTCCTGTGGCGGCGTTGCCGATCACCCCACCGCCGATGCCAGCCGAAGCAAACAGGGGATAGAGCCTCTTAGCCTGGCGGGCATTGCACACCTCGCCAGCGGCGTTCCACATCACCGTGAACGAGATCAGCATCACCGCTTGGGTCCCCAACCAGACGGCGGGGTAGATGCCGGGTGCCTCGGCTACCACTCCCCCCCAGGCCAGGGCCACTGCCGCCGCCAGCAGCCAGAGGATGCGAGGCAGCCAACGTTGCGCTCCCAGCTTGCCCAGTCCGGCGACGTGGGCCATGGTGGCGACCATGGCCACCGGTCCGGAGATGAGGATCATCAACGGCAGTGACTCGACCCCGAATCGGACGAAGAACAAGGCGTCGGCGGTGTTGGCGCCCAGCCCCTGGCTTGCCTGGGTAACGGCGAAGAGGACCGCCATCGCCTTGACCAGCGAAGCCTCGTCGGCGTGGACACCCACGGCAGCCAGGAGCCGGTTAGGTACTGGTCTTGGGGCTGTAGTGGTGGTCAGGTTCGGCTCCGCCGCAGATCGTTGCTCTGTCACGGTATCGGAGCCAACGCAAGGGTGCGGGCGGTGGGACTCGAACCCACAGTGGGCTTGTGACCCACCAGATCCTAAGTCTGGCGCCTATGCCAATTCGGCTACGCCCGCAGGTCTGTCGGTTGGTGACAGTGGGTCGCGCGGGACTCGAACCCGCAGCCTTGGGATTAAGAATCCCCTGCTCAGCCAATTGAGCTAGCGACCCGCATCGAGGTTACCAGCGGGTGCTGCCAGCAAACCTGTGACCTCCTCCAGCCAGCCGGTGATCCGTTGCCACATATCGGCTGACCGGCGAACTCGCACCTTGCAAACGCCATGTGCCCACCTGTTCTTCCGATGACCAGTGCCTTTGGGTTTGATGAAAGTGCGATGGAATGAAACATCGGGGAGATCAAGTTGTTCTTGCCAATAGCGTTTGGCAAAGGCCTCGTCATTGCCCTCGTGCAGGTGCAGCTGTAGGACGAACTCAGCATCAGGATCCAGATACGACCTGATCCACCGGATGAAGAGCCTGAGCGCGGCCGGATCGGTGTTGGCTACCTCGAGATGGTTTCGCTGCTTGCCTCCCTCAGCCCAATACATGATGGCTCCTGCCACCCACTGAGTGTCA
>DATEDX010000182.1:0-19505 GCA_035281425.1 Acidimicrobiia bacterium | reverse complement strand
CCGAGGCCATCCCTGCCACCCGGTCAGGAGTGAGGCGAAGGCGATCCAAGAGGGCGCCGGCGACTCCCTCCTTCTCTGCCTGGAGGAGGTCGGAGGCGTTCTCGACGATCAAATCGTCTGCCATGTCAAGCAGGTGATCGGCGGCCGTGAGCAGCGCCTGGTTCTTGGCTGCAGTGGTAGCGGCGGCTACAGCCCGGGCGGCTTCTCGGGCGGCGGCGCCGATGGTGTCGTTCACAGAGGGCAGTGTACGGTGGCTAGAAGCCAGGTCGATTACGCATTAGCCCGGCCCCGGCCTATTGGCTGCTCGGGCGGAGCACCACCAGATCGTCACGATGGATGGCCTCCAGGGCGCTCCGCTGGCCCTTGGCCTGGCCAAGGGTGGCGCTGTCTATGCGGACAATTCCTTTGGCGACCAGCTGTTGGTGGCGGTCGTGCACCTCCACCGCCGCTCCCGGCGGAAAGCTCCCTTCCACCCCGATCACACCTACCGGAAGCAAGGAACGGGCCTGGTCTACCAGAGCTCGGACCGCCCCATCGTCGATGACTACCACTCCGGCGGCGGCTTGCCCGAAGGCGATCCAAAGTTTGCGGGCCGGGAGCCGTTGAGCCCGGGGATCGACCCAGGTCCCCACCTCGTCACCGGCCAAGACTCGCTCCACGACGCGATCGGCGGTGGCCGCCGCCACCACCGTCGGCACCCCCGACCAGGCTGCCATCCGGGCCGCCGCCACCTTGGTGGCCACTCCTCCGGAACCAAGGGGACCGACTCCGCTCAACCGGTCGAGCAAGTCGTCGGCGTGACGGACCGCCGACAGTAATTCTGCTTCTCCCAACCTCGGATCGGCCGAGAAGAGACCCTCCGTGTCAGTGAGGATCAGCAGGAGACCGGCACCCACTAGGTGGGAGACGATGGCGGCGAGGCGATCGTTGTCCCCCAGTCTGAGCTCCTCCACCACCACGGTGTCGTTTTCGTTGACGATGGGGACGATCCCCGCCGCCAGCATCCGGGTGAGAGCGGCCCGGGCGTTGAGATACTGGCCGCGGTTGGACAGCACCTCCATGGTGAGTAGCACCTGGCCGGTGGTGACACCGATGTCACCGAAGGTGGCGGCGTAGCGCTCCATGAGCCGTCCCTGACCCACCGCCGCCGCCACTTGAAGTTCGACCACGTCGTGAGGCCGGGTGGAAAGCCCCAGGGCGGGCAGGCCCGCCGCCACCGCCCCCGAGGAGACCAGCACCGTTGGGTAACCCTGCCGGCGGGCGACGTCGACCGCGGCCACCGCCCTGGCCACCCCATCGCCGACCTCGCCTTCGGTCGTGGTCAGGCTCGACGACCCCACTTTGATGATCACAGTCGACCCCGGTGGAATTCCTCGCCTCATTCTTCCTCCCCCTCTTCGGCCTGGTACTCCCAAACCAGATCACCGATCCTCACCTCATCTCCGGAGACCGCCCCCGCCTTGGCCAGAGCTTCATCGACCCCGAGGCGGTCAAGGCGCTCGGCGGCGAGGCGGGCGGCGTCGGGATGGGTCAGGTCGGCAAATGCCACCGCTCGGCGAGCGGCCTGTCCCTCCACCACCCAGACTCCACTGTCGCGGCGGATGGTGAGATCAGATACGGCGGGGCGATGCAATACGAACCCGGGCCGGTCGGGAGAGACCCGAACCGCTTCTTCGACCAAGTCAGCGGTGGCATGGAGGAAGCGGTCGAGGCCCGAGCGGGTGGCCGCCGACACGAGCAGGGCCTCGGGGAGCCGCCGTGCGGCCTCCTCGGCTTCGGGTAGGTCGGCTTTGGAGATGACGAGGAGACGGGGGCGCTCGGCCAGTTCGGGCAGGTATCCACTCAACTCTCCCATCAGGACCTCAAACTGGCGCTCCACCGATTCGGTCTGAAGGGGCGAGGGATCCAGCATCACCACCAAGACCCGGGCCCGCTCGACATGTCGGAGGAACTCGTGACCCAACCCCCGGCCCGAAGCCGCGCCTTCGATCAAGCCGGGGATGTCGGCCATCACGAACTCGCGGCCGTCTATCACCACCACCCCTAGATGGGGCTCCAAAGTGGTGAAGGGATAGTCGGCGATTTTGGGTTTGGCGGCCGAGACCACCGAGATCAGGGTCGACTTGCCGGCATTGGGAAAGCCAATGAGGGCGGCATCGGCGGCCAGTTTCAATTCCAGGGTGAACCAGGCTTCCGGCCCGTATTCCCCCTGCTCGGCGATGGCCGGGGCCTTTAGTCGGGGTGAGACAAAGGCGGCGTTTCCCCTTCCTCCCCGGCCGCCGCTGAGCACTTTGACCTGATGGCCGGGTTCGACCAGATCGGCCAGGATGGTGCCATGATCGTCCTTGACCACCGTGCCCAGAGGGACGCCTAAGACCAGATCTTGCCCGCGGCGGCCATGTTTGAGGTCACCTTGCCCATGGGTGCCGCTACCGGCTTTGTGGTGGGACTCTCGCTGATAGCGAAGCAGGGTGCCGACACTGGGGTCGGCGCGAAGTAGGACGTCTCCCCCCTGGCCACCGTTGCCGCCGTTGGGCTTGCCCCGGGGCCGGCCCCGGCTGCGATGAAAAGAGGCGACCCCAGCGCCACCGTCGCCCGCCTTGAGATGGACGTTGACCCGGTCGACAAACACGGATCCACCCTATCCGGGCCCAAGTGGCAGAGCCGAAGCGTGGTTCAGTCGAGGTGGACGCTGACCTGACGGCGGTTGTTGCGGCTGCCGTAGCGAACCGTACCCGCCGCCAGCGCAAAGAGGGTGTCGTCACTACCCCGGCCGACGTTGTCACCAGGATGGAGACGGGTTCCTCGCTGCCGAACGAGAACGGCGCCCGCGGCCACCCGCTGGCCGTCGAAGACCTTGGGGCCGAGACGCTTGGCGTGTGATTCCCGGCCGTTCTTGGACGAGCCGCCGGCTTTGGTTTTAGACATTGACTTCCTCCTCGGGGGTAGCCGTCTTGGTCTTCGACTTGGCCTTGGGCAGGTCGATCGACGTCACTTTGATCCGGGTGTATTTCTGGCGATGCCCCATGCGCCGGCGATAGCCAGTCTTGTTCTTGTATTTGAAGATGTCGATCTTGTCGCCCTGGCTCTCGCCCAGCACTTCGGCCGTGACTTTGGCCCCGGCCAGGGTGTCACGGTCCGACACCGACTTGCCTTTGTCGTCGACGACGAGGAGGGGCGTGAAGGTCACCGTATCCGCCGGGTTTTTGACCCGGTCGATGTCGATGATGTCGCCGGGGTGCACTTTGGCCTGTTTGCCTCCGGTGCGAATGATGGCGTACATGGTGGGAAACCTTTGGGGAGGGGAAGAGGAGATTATAGACGGCCGCCGGAAGACGGAAGACGGAAGACGGAAGACTACCGGCTCCCGGCTACCGGCTTCCGTCTTGGATCTAATCGGCGTCGTCGTCGGCGAGGAGGCCGTTGACGGGAATCCCCTGGGTGGCGGCCTGCTCGTGGAGGAGGACTCCCCGTCCCCCACAAGTCGGGCAGGGTTCGGAGAAGCTTTCCAGCAGTCCCGCCGAGACGTTCTTACGGGTCATCTCCACCAGACCGAGGTGGGAAACCTCGAAGACTTGCGTGCGGGTCTTGTCCTTGGCCAGGGTTTCTCGGAGTCTTCGAAGCACCTTCTGCTGGTTGACCTCGATCTCCATGTCTATGAAGTCAATGACGATGATGCCGCCGATGTCTCGCAGTCGCAGCTGACGTCCGATCTCCTCGGCGGCTTCTAGGTTGTTTTGCAGGACCGTGTCCTCGAGGCTGGAGGAGCCAACGAAGCGGCCGGTGTTGACATCGATCACGGTGAGAGCCTCTGTCCGGTCGATGACCAGGTGGCCTCCCGAGGGCAGGTAGACCTTGCGGTCGAGCGCCTTGCGGAGTTGATCTTCGACGTGGTATCGCTCGAAGAGCCCCAGCTCTTCCTGATAGAGCGAGACTTTGGAGACCAGATCGGGAGCGGTGGCGCGGAGGTAGCCCAATACCTGTTCGTAAGCTTCGGGGCTATCGATCAGGAGCCTTCGAAAGTCGCCGGTGAAGTGCTCCCGGATGACACGGATGAGCAGGTCGGGTTCTTCGTAGACGCGCCGCGGTGCCCCGCCGTTGACGGTGTCATGAAGGATCTGTTCCCAGACCTTCACCAACCGGTCGATGTCGGCGGCGATCTCCTCGGCCGAGGCGTACATGGCCGCAGTGCGGACGATGACGCCGTAACCATCGGGTTTGACCTGATTCAATACCTCCCGGAGACGGTCCCGCTCGACGTCGGGGAGACGGCGGGAGATCCCCTGGCTGTCGGAGTCGGGAACCAGCACCAGGTAACGCCCGGCCAGTGAAGGTAGGCCGGTGAGACGCGCCCCCTTGGCTCCCATGGCGTCTTTGACGACTTGCACCAACACCTCATCACCTTCGGCGAGTACGTCCTCGATACGGGGGTGACCGTTGGTTCTGGTGGACTTGGCCTTGACGTCGGCGGCGTAAAGCACCCCGTTCTTACTGGCTCCAAAGTCGACAAAAGCCGCCTCCATGCCGGGCAACACATTGCGCACTCGCCCCAAGTAGATGTTGCCCACCACCGAGGTGCGATCTTGGCGGGCGACGTAGTGCTCCACCAATACCGGGCCTTCGAGTACCACTACCTGGGTCTGGTGAGGCAGCACTCGGACCAGCATCTGTTTGCGGCCCGACTCGACGGGGATGATGAGTTCTTCGTCTGGGGGCCGTTCCCGGCCCCGGGTGGTGACCACCCGGTTCGGTTCGGGACGCTGGCGGGGCCGGCGTTGGCGTTGGGTTTTGGCGGACGGGGTCCTATCGGTGGTCTTGGCGGGGGCGGTCTCGATGACCCTGGTCACCTCGACCACTTCCCGGCCCACCCGAGCCCTTTTGCGTTCTTCGGTGATCTCTCCTGAGCCGCGACGGATCACCTGCGGTTGCTTCTTGCGAAACCACGACATCGAGTGAAACTCCTGACTGCATTATTCCTGGCGGGCCGGTGATCTCGTGGGGATCAACGGCGCTGACGGAGCCGGACAAGCTGGACAGGAGGCCGCCCGCCGGGATCCTCCCGGAAGGGCTAAAGGTCCAGATTGGATAAAGCAGTTGCCTCAATGACACGCCGGTTCCGTCGAGAACGGGGATGCCGTTCGTGGGCGGAGGCCAGAAACGGCAAAACTCAGCCTAGCAGCCCAAGGACCTCACTCCGAGATCGCTTCAGCAAGCTGGAGAGACGGCTGTTCCGCCTCCTCAGGGTCGTAACAGGCCCGGCACCGAGCCTCGTAGGCGCCCACCGCCCCCAATACGACCAGGTCGTGGGAGCGGACGATACGTTGCGTAAACAGGCCCGGACCCCCGCAGCGATGACACACCGCCAGCATCTTGGTGACGAACTCGGCGCGTCCCGCCAGGGTGGGGATCGGTTCGAAGGGTCGACGCAGGTAATCGGTGTCAAGGCCCGCCACGATCACCTGCTTACCCGCCGCCGCCAGGCGCTCAGTGACCGAAACTAGTTCCAGGTCGAAGAATTGCGCTTCGTCGATCCCCACCACGGTGGTGGTGTCCTCCACCGCCCGAAGAAGATCGGCCGACGTCGAAACCGGAATCGCCTCCACAGCAAGTTGGGAGTGGGAAACGACCTCGGCCGCCGCGTAGCGGGTGTCCACCGCGGGCTTGAAGGTTTGCACGGGGAGGCGGGCGATCCGCGCCCGGGTCACCCGCCGGATCAGTTCTTCACTTTTCCCCGAGAACATGGGGCCACAAATCACCTCGATCCAGCCATGGGTGGAAGGGCGGAACATGTGGGCTGCACCCTAGACAGCTACCAGCTACCAGCTGTCAGCTATCAGCTAGCAGCCAGAAGCGGGCAAGTCCTGCTATCGGCTGTCGCTGTCCGCTCTGGCTGGTTGCTGGAAGCTGACAGCTAATAGCTAATTTCGGACGGGACCCGCGACCGCCGAAGCCAAACCGAGTTGGCAATTCCCAAGGCGAGAGCAAAGTTGACGAAGGAGGAACCACCGGCGCTCATGAAGGGAAGAGGAAGACCGGTGACCGGCATGATCCCGATGGTCATACCGACGTTGATAAACACGTGGAACATGAGCATCGATGCCACCCCGAGCGCGATCAGGGCGCCAAAGCGATCGCGGGCGGCGGCGGCGATGGCCAGGAGTCGCCAGATCAGAACCAGGTAAGCCGTGATCACCAGGATGCCGCCGACGAATCCCAACTGTTCACCCACCGCGGTGAAGATGAAGTCGGTTCCCTGTTCGGGCACGTATTGAAAATTGGTCTGCTGGCCCTCGAAGAGGCCCTTGCCGAACAGTTGCCCAGACCCCACCGCCAGTTTGCTCTGGCGAAGGTTCCAGCCGATTCCGGTGGGGTCGAGATCCGGTTGGAAGAGGACCCGGATCCGGTCGAGTTGATATCCGAGCAGCCAACCCTGCTGTACGACCACCGTGCCCAGAAAACCGCCTGCTCCGGTGACGAGGAGTAGCTGGCGGGCTGACATACCGGCGGCAAACAGCATCACCAGGGTCATGAACCCGAATACCAGCATCGTCCCCAGGTCGGGTTGGAGAAAGATGAGGGCGCCGGGGATGGCCACCACTCCCAGCGAGAGGAAGATCCTGCCCCAGCTGAGATGGGCCTGCGGACGTCCCAGCACGGCAGCCAGAGCAATGACACAAACCGTCTTGGAGAACTCTGAAGGTTGGAGTTGGAAGAAGGACAGGTCGATCCACCGTTGCGCACCCTTCACCGCCGGGAAAAGGAAGACCGCCAGCAGCAAGACCAGCATCCCGGCATAGAGCCCGGGAAAGAGGTGGCGAAGCTCCCGGTAGTCGAACAGAGAAGCTGCCAGGTAGGCGATGAGCCCGGCGGCGACGAAGATCATCTGCCGCTCCATCGAGAAAGATGCCGGTAGGTCGCTGCGCTCCAGTCCCACCCGAGTGGCCGAATAGATCATCACCAGGCCCAGCAAGGAGATGGCCAGCAGGGTGATGAGGAGCACCCGATCGGGGCGGTTACGACGCCGCTCGCCGATGGCGGGAGGAGCGTCGGGAACCGCGACTAGGGGCCAGCGCCGCGCCTCGGTCATTGCGCTTCCTCCCCTTCCACGATCGGCGAGGGTAACTCGCCCATCAGGTACTGCATGATGTGACGGGCCACCGGGGCGGCCACCTGGCCGCCGCTTCCACCTTCATCGATCACCACCGCCACCACCCATCTGGGGTTGCTGAGGGGGCCAAATCCCACGAACCAGGCATGGTTGTCACGGTTGATCAAGTTCTGACCGGTGCCGGTCTTTCCTCCCACGTCGTCCAGCGAAGGTCCAAAGCCCCGGAAGGCCACCTGAGCGGTGCCCGAAGTGACTACCCGGTTGGAGTCTTCTCGAAAACTCGCCGCCGTCGATGGAGACATGTCCACCTGGCGAATCAACTCGGGTTGCGCTTCATAGAGGACCTCCCCGGTCCGAGCCTCGACCCGCGCGACCACGTGGGGCCTATACAGGTTCCCTCCGCTGGCGATGGCGCCGTAAGACATGGCTACCTGGAGGGGGGTGGCAGCCAGCGCTCCCTGCCCGATAGCAACGTTCATCAGGTCACCGCCCAAGAAGGGCCCGTCGGGAAGTTCGAGCCGGCTCGGCTCCAGGCGTTGAGGAGCGTCGGGATTCTCGACCTGGAACTGTTTCCACTCCTCGAAGAGCGCCCGGTCGGGAACGATCCCAGCGGCTTCACCCGTGAGATCGATACCGCTGTCCGCCCCGTAACCGAGGAGGCGGGCCCAGTCCTGGATGACGCTCTCCCGCTCGCTCTGCTCGTATTCCCTCCAGGTGCCAAGAGCCAGCGACCAGAAGTAGATGTTGCAGGACTGTTCGAAGGCCCCGTGAAGATCGAGCAGCCCTTTCGACCCGGTGTACCAGTCGCGGAAAATCTGAGGATTGCCTTCATCGAAGCCGGGCAGGCGCAGGGTTCCATTGCAGTTGATCCGGCCCGTTCTCTCATCGAGGTTCTCGGCGGCGAGGGGGAGGTTCTCCTCCAGAGCGGCGACATAGGTGATGGCCTTGAAGGTGGAGGCCGGCGGGTAGAGGCCTGAGACGGCCAGGTTGTTAAACGCCTGGGCCTCGTTGAGAGCTTCGAAGGTCGCCCGGTCGGCGCCCCCGACAAAGAGGGAAGGATCGAAGTCGGGGAAGGAGGCCAGGGCCAGCACCGCTCCGGTTTGAATATCGAGGACCACCGCCGCTGCCTTGGAGGTTTCGTTGAAAACTTCCTCACCGTCGGCTCGGTCCTGATCTTTGATGTTGTTGGAAAGTACCACTCCGCTTTCCAAGGCCTGTTCAACGATCTCCTGCAACTTGAGATCGAGGGTGAGATGCACGGAGGCGCCCTGCACCGGGTCGATGGGAGCCCGCTCTTCCACTACTTCGGAGCTGCGGTTGAGGCGAAGCTCCTGATGGCCGTTGTTTCCCTGCAAGAACTCGTCGTAGATCCGCTCCACCCCCAGCTTCCCAATGCGGACGTTGGGGTCGAGTTCGGGACGGGCGTCGAGGTCTTCTTGGGCCGGGAGCCCGATGTGGCCGATGACGTGAGCCATGGTGGGTCCGACGATGTAGACCCGCTCCGGCACCTTTTCGATAGAGACGCCGGGGAGGTCGGCGAGTTGTTCGAGGATCCGGTAGGCGACCTCGCTGGAAACGGTGGTGATGGGGAAGCGGCCATTGACCCCCGCCTTCTCGTAAAGCGAATCGATCTCGGTGGCAGGGATGGTGAGCAGACCCGAGAGGCGCTGAATGAGGTCGTCGCGGGCGCTGGGATCGACGAAGCGGCGGTCTACCACCACCTGGGGGACGAAGCGGCTGGTGACCATCAGGTTGCCGGCCCGGTCGTAGATGTCTCCCCGGGGTGCCTGACGATCGATGCTGACCCAGGTCTGTTCCTCGGCGATGACCGCGCTCTGGGCGCCTTCGGCCACCTGCACGAACCAGAGACGAACGCTCAAGACGACAAACATGGCCACGAACAGTGCGGCAATCACAGTGAGGCGGGCTCCGAATTTCACGCTCGCCGCCCCCCGGTGTGAAGCAGTCGGGTGATCGGCACCGCAGCAAAGATGGCGGCCACCAGGTTGGCGAGGGGCACTTGGATCAGGCGGCGGATCATCTGCCCGCCTAGTTCAGCCGATTGCCCGAACAAGATTCCCACCACCAGAAAGAAGGTGACGGCGACCAGGGACAGCAATCCCACCCAGATCCCCGCCGCCACTGGTCCCGAATCTGCCCGATGGCGGGTCTGCACAGCCAAAAACGATACCGCGGTATAGGTCAGTGCCCGTAGACCCAGCACCGTCGTTCCCACCGAGATGTCCACCAACAGCCCACAGAGAAACCCCATTACCAGGGCAGCCTCAGGCCGCAGACTTAGGGCGGCCAGGATCACCACTACCACGACGAGGTCGGGAGTGATCAGCTCGAAGCGCCGGAACACCGTGGCTTGGACGACGAGGGCTACCACCGCCAGGCCCAAGGTAAGGAAAACCGCCCGGGCGCCCCTCATCCGCCCTCCGTGGTGGTGGTGCTGTCCGGAGAGGTGGTGGTGGATGAGTCGGGGGCGGTAGTAGTGGTCGTTACGGCCTCCCCGATCCCCGGTTCGGGCGGCCAGGTGATGACGACGACTATCCGCAGGGTGTCGAAGTCGGCAAAAGGTGCCACCCGGGCCCGCAGGGCGGTGCCTTCCAAACCGGCATTCTCGGCTACCTCCCCCACCGGGAGACCGGAGGGGAAGGAGATCGACACCGAAGAGGTCACTACCAGGTCACCCTCGGTCAGGGGCTCGACGGCGTCGAACACCTCGACCACCATGAGGTCGGTCCCCAGCCGGGAACTGAGGATGCCATTTTGGCCCGCCACCAGCACAGTTACCCCTTCCCGGTCCTGGGTGATCGGCACCACGGTGGAGAAGCCACCCGAGACCTCCGTGACCCGCCCGACCACATAACCGTTGGGATCGACCACCGGGTGGCCCACCGCCACCCCGTGCTTGGAGCCTTTGTCGATGATGAAACTCGATTCGCTGAGGTCGGGACGTCCGATGACGTTGGCGGGGGTGCGAGTCGTGCTGGCGTCTTCCAGCAAGAGGTCGTGGACCTGCTCGAGGACGAGGAGCCGGGCAAGATCGTCGGCGGAGGAGGCGCGCTCGGCTTGGAGGCGGGCCACCTCTGCTTTGAGGGCGGCGTTTTCCGCCCGGAGAGTTGCCAGCCCGGCGAGGGAGTCGAACAGATCAGCGATCGGATCGATCACGAAAGCAGAAGCACGCTGCATCGGTGCCAGCACCGTGAGGGCCACGCTGCGGATGCGGCCTGCCAGGTCGGCCTCCGAGGATCGAACATCGACGGTCATCAAGACGAAGGCAATCACCACCAGGGTGACGAAGGTAGGGAGGGTGCGGTCGCGGCGACTGTCGCGTTCGATCATCATCGATTAGTTACCGGCTTTCGGCGCTTTGGGTCCGGCTCATCGCCGGACGGGTTCATGGCCGGGCCGAGGACTGCAGCAGGGTCTCGAACTCTTCCAGACACTTCCCCGACCCGGTCGCCACCGACTGCAGCGGTCGCTTGGCGGTGACGATCGGCATCCCGGTCTCATGGGCGAGACGCTCATCGAGGCCGACGAGCAGGGCCCCACCACCGGCGAGGACGATGCCCCGCTCCATGATGTCGGCAGCCAGTTCCGGGGGAGTCTTGTCGAGAGTGAACTTGACCGCATCGACGATGGCCTGAGTGGGCTCTTCGATCGCCTCTCTGATCTCTTGACTGGTGAGGAGGATGGTCTTGGGCAGCCCGGAGACGAGATCGCGTCCCCTCACCTCGGCGGAGGGCTCGTCGGCGTAAGGCCAGGCCGAGCCGATCGCCATTTTGACCTGTTCGGCGGTCCGCTCCCCGAGCAACATGTTGTATTCCTTCTTTACCCACTCGATGATGGCCTCGTCGAGTTCGTCTCCCCCCACCCGAATGGAGCGGCTCACCACAATGCCACCTAGGGAGATGACGGCGACCTCGGTGGTGCCGCCACCAATGTCGACCACCATCGAGCCGGAGGGCTCTCCGATGGGCAGTCCCACCCCGATGGCGGCCGCCATCGGCTCTTCGATGGTGTAGGCCCGGCGGGCGCCGGCGTGGTAGGCGGCCTCTTCCACCGCCCGCCTCTCCACCGGGGTGATGCCCGAGGGGACCGCCACCACGATGCGGGGGCGAGCCCAGCGGCGGCGGTGAACCTTCTGGATGAAGTAGCGGAGCATCTTCTCGGTGATGTCGAAGTCGGCGATGACGCCGTCGCGCAACGGGCGAATCGCCCGGATGTAGGCCGGGGTGCGTCCGATCATGCGCTTGGCTTCCATCCCCACCGCCAGAGCCCTTCCGTTGTCGACGTTGATCGCCACCACCGAAGGCTCATTGAGGACGATGCCCTGGCCCCGCACGAACACCAGTGTGTTGGCGGTTCCGAGGTCTATGGCCATGTCCTGGCCAGCGAATGAGAAGAACGGTTCGGCCATTAGCAGATTTCGAAGAGCGCGAAAAGGATTGCCGGGAGTGTAGGGGCGGGGTCCTGTTTATGCCATCTGAGACGGAAGACGGAAGACGGAAGACGCGACTTCCTCCCCCAGCGAACGAAGTGAGCACTTCCTCCCCCAGGAGCGAAGCGACGTTGGGGGAGGTGCCCCGGAGGGGCGGAGGGGGTCTGGGGAGGTGGCCCGGAGGGCCGGAGGGGGCAAGCTGATAGCCGATAGCTGACAGGCGACAGCTAATCAAAGAAGAGAGCTAACTCCCGAGCGGCGGAGGTGGGGCCATCGGAGCCGTGGACGATGTTCTTGGTGACCTCGAGGCCGAAATCCCCCCGGATGGTTCCCGGTTCGGCCTTCTGAGGGTCGGTGGCACCCATCAGACCCCTCACCACCGCGATTGCTCCCGGTCCCGACCACTCCATCGCCACCACCGGGCCGCTGGTGATAAAAGCCAGCAGCTCAGGGAAGAAGCCCTTGTCAACGTGCTCGGCGTAGTGGCGACGGGCGAGTTCTTCGGTGATAGTGAGAAGGCGCATCTTCTCAAGGCGGAGCCCCTTTCGCTCCAGCCGGCCGACGACTTCCCCCACCAAGCCGCGGGCCAGACCATCCGGTTTAATCATCACAAAGGTGTGTTCCACGGAGGACACGCTAATTCACCGCTCGTTGCGCTGGGCTGCTCCCTCCCCGAGGACAAGGCTGCGGACGGCCCCCACCAGGTAGAGGGATCCGGTGACCAGGATGGCTCCCTCCTCCCCGGCGATTTGGCGGGCCGCGTTGAGGGCGGCTTCGGGATCGTGGGCCGAAACAGCAGGGACGTTGAGCAGCCGCGAAGCGGTGGCAGCGAGCGCCTCGGGCGCCAAAGCTCGGGGGCTATTCACCCGCGTGGCCACTACCTGGTCGACGTGGCCGTGCAGGGCGGGCAGCATCGTGCCTAGGTCTTTGTCCTCCATGGCGGCGGTGAGCAGTACGAAAGAGCGCCCCGGGAATTCCTCCTTCAACGCCGCCGCCAGGGCCGCGAAGCCCTCCGGATTATGGGCACCATCGAGGAGGAGGGTGGGGGTCCCGGGGATAAGCTCCATCCGGCCCGGGGAGCGGCTGGCCAGGGCGCCCTGTCGCACCGCCTCCGGGTCGAGGGGCCGCCCCAACAGTGCCTCCACCGCCGCCACTGCCACCGCCAGATTGGTGATCTGGTGTCGCCCGTGAAGGGGTAAAAGGATGTCGTCGTATTCCCGGTAGACGCCGGAAATCCGGGCGTACCAGCCTCCCACCGCCCGAGTGGCCTCCTCCACATTGAAGTCGCTGCCCAGATGCAGATGGCGAACCTTCTTCTCGTCGGCCACATCTCTCGCTACCGCCAGGGCAGCCTCGGGTAGGGCTCCCGTCACCAAAACGCACCCAGGCTTGACGATCCCCAACTTCTCGACGGCGATCTTCTCGTGGGTGTCTCCCAGCACTTCCATGTGCTCTAACCCGATGCTGGTCACCACCGCCACCTCTCCCCGGGCGACGTTGGTGGCGTCCAGCCTCCCTCCCAGCCCCACTTCGATGACGGCAGCATCGACCGCCAATTCAGCGAACCAGGCGAAAGCCATGGCGGCAGTGAGTTCGAAGTAAGTGAGCGACTGGTGATATCGCTCCTCGTAGATGTCGGCGAAGGCAGCCACGTCGGTGACAGCTTGGGCGAACTCTTCGGCGGTGGCGTTACGACCATTAGCGCTGATCCGTTCTTCGATCCGCTCCAGATGAGGCGATATGAAGGTGCCGGCGTTGAGGCCGTGGGCGACGATGAGCATGGTGGCAAGGCGACAGGTGGTGGTCTTGCCGTTGGTACCGGCGACGTGGATGATCGGATATCCGTCTTCTGGATGCCCCATCATCTCCATCAAGGTGGCGATGCGGTCAAGGCCCGGCTTGTAGCCGGCGCCGATGTGCCGATCCAGGTAGTCCACCGCTTGTTGGTAGTCCATGAGCAACGAGAGGATACGGACGGCGTTGGTCACGAAACAGCTGGGGCCCGGAATCCCGGGCCCCAGCTATTGGTCTAGTTGGTTAAAGCGGTTGGTCTAAGACCAGCTGCGAATCGCTGCCTTGTCTTCGCCCCGACGGGAAGCGACCAGGAGCAACGCTCCCAGGCCAGCCATGCCGGCTCCGATCACCGCCACCGATCCGGACGAGATCCCGGTGAAGGGAAGCGTCGAAGCGGTGGTCTGGCTCACCTGCGGGGTGCTCGGCTGGGTCACAACGATCCCCCCGACGGTAGCCGACGTGGTCGTTGCCTCAGCGGTGGTGGTGGTCTCTTCGGCTGTGGTGGTGGTCGTTTCCTCCACGGTCGTGGTGGTGGTCTCCTCCACGGTGGTGGTGGTGGTCTCCTCCTCCGTCGTGGTGGTGGTCTCCTCCACGGTCGTGGTGGTGGTCTCCTCCTCCGTCGTGGTGGTGGTCTCGTCCGGTGCGCAGAAAGTGATGTGGCTCAATCCAAAGAACTGCCCGTTAGCGGGGTTCACCGGGGCATGCAGACCTGTGTCTGATGTGGCCCCACCCGGCCGGTAGTCGTAGAGATTGCCGTCTGGTCCACCCTTGACGAACACAGCTGCGATGAGCAGTCCCTCATCGGTTGACCAGTTGAAAGTGCTTCCGCTTACGGTGATGTAGATGTCGTCATCGCCATCACCGTCAATATCGTGAGAACCGCTCGTGATTGGGTTGCTCTCGTCACGGAAAATCTCCTCGAGGCCCGTGGCCGCCTCACAGTTCTCATTACCAGTCACCAACTCCGGTTCTACATGGGTAGCCAGCGCAGGTGCACCGAGCATCAAAAGAAGAGACATCCACAGAAGGAGCGCGCCCGTCGCCCCCGCCGCTCGCCTCGTTCCCAGCCTTTGCATGAAATGCCTCCCTTATCGCTACTGCGAAAAGGCCGGTCGCACCACTGGCTCGCTTCATCCCAGGTGCCCGCCTTGCGGGATGAAGGTCTGTGCCTCCCGATCGCCCCTTGACCACTGGTCGTGGTCGATATCACTCAATGTAACCGGGGGTGTCCCCCCTACAAGATCAAGCCCAAGCTGCCCCTAAAGGACTAGTTACCTAGGCCGACCGCTCCCGGGCTATTTCCGGAAGCGGCACCAAAGTGGGATTGGCCTTGTCCCTTACCACCTTGGCGTCCACCTCGACCCTACCTACATCGGATCGAGAAGGAAGATCGTACATAGTGTTGAGGAGAATCTCCTCCAGGATGGCCCGGAGGCCCCGGGCCCCCGTCCCCCGTTTGATGGCCAGGCTGGCCACCTCGTCGAGGGCGTCTTCCGAGAAGACGAGCTCCACCCCGTCCATCTCCAGCATCCGGCTGTACTGCTTGGTGAGGGCGTTCTTGGGTTCGGTCAGGATCCGGGTCAGTTGCTCACGATCGAGATCCTCGACGGTGGCAACCACCGGTAGCCGGCCGATGAACTCGGGGATTAATCCGTACCGGATGAGATCTTCGGGCATGACCTGGTAAAGCAACTCGGCGGGACGGACGTCTTTTCTCGATCTGACCTCGGCCCCGAACCCGATCTGTTTCTTGCCGATCCGGTTGCTGACGATGTCCTCTAGGCCGGCAAAAGCGCCGCCGCAGATAAAGAGCACGTTGGAGGTGTCGATCTGGATGAACTCCTGATGGGGGTGTTTGCGCCCACCTTGAGGGGGGACCGAGGCCACCGTGCCTTCCAGGATCTTCAATAGTGCCTGTTGCACTCCCTCACCAGAGACATCCCGGGTGATGGAGGGGTTTTCGGCCTTGCGGGCGATCTTGTCGATCTCGTCGATGTAGATGATCCCTTGCTCGGCCCGCTTGACGTCGTAGTCGGCGGCCTGGATGAGCTTGAGGAGGATGTTCTCTACATCCTCTCCCACGTAACCGGCTTCGGTGAGGGCGGTGGCATCGGCGATGGCGAAGGGAACGTTGAGCTGGCGAGCCAGGGTTTGGGCGAGGAGGGTCTTGCCGCAACCGGTGGGGCCGATGAGGAGGATGTTGGACTTTTGCAGCTCGACGTCGTCGCGGCGGTGCTCCCCGGTTCGGATCCGCTTGTAGTGGTTGTAGACCGCCACAGCTAGCTTCTTCTTGGCCGCGTCCTGGCCGACTACGTAGTCGTCCAGGTATTGGGAGATCTCCACCGGCTTGGGAAGCTCGGTGAAGTTGACCTCTTCGGTGGAAGCGAACTCCTCTTCGATGATCTCATTGCAGAGATCGATGCATTCGTCGCAGATGTAGACGCCGGGACCGGCGATCAGCTTCTTGACTTGCTTCTGCGACTTACCACAGAAGCTGCATTTGAGTAGGTCGCCGCCCTCACCGAACTTGGCCATGTGTTCCCTCCTACTTGGAGGCTACCGCAGCCAACTCGCGTCGCGTGAGGATTGAATCGACAATTCCATAAGAGACCGCCTCCTCCGCCACCATCCAAAAGTCGCGTTCGGTGTCAGTGGCCACCTTCTCATAGGACTGTCCGGTGTGTTCGGCCAGGATTCGGTTGAGCTGCTCACGCATCTGCACGATCAGCCGCGCCTGAATCTCGATGTCGGTGGCCTGCCCCTGGGCGCCACCGTGGGGCTGGTGGAGCATGACGCGAGCATGGGGCAAGGCGAACCGCTTTCCCGGCGCTCCCCCAGCGAGAATCACCGCCGCCGCCGAGGCGGCCATCCCCATGCAGACGGTGTTGACTTCGGGCTTGATGTACTGCATGGTGTCGTAGATCGCGAAGAGCGACGTTATCGACCCGCCCGGGGAATTGATATAGAGGTAGACGTCTTTGTCGGGGTCGTCGCTCTCCAAATGAAGCAGCTGAGCCATGATGAGATTGGCGATGGTGTCATCGATGGGCGTCCCCAGAAAGATGATCCGATCTTTGAGGAGCCGGCTATAGATGTCGAAATAGCGTTCGCCACGGCTGGTTTGCTCGAAGACGGTCGGGATCACGTAGTTCCGAAAATCGGGCGTCTGCATTCAGGCCTCCTCATCACCAATCACCTCGGCCTCCACCACTTCGGCTTCGACCTCGGCTTCGATCTGCGCCGCCTCTAGTTGTTCTTCGACTAGCTCGGCTTCCACTTCTCCGCTGATTCCCTCGACCACACCGGTCGACTGGGAGAAGGCGAGGTTTACCGGGTTACCTTCGCCATCTACCGCCTTGGCGGCAGCCACAACTACCTCCATGGCCTTGCTTCTCAGAATATCACCGGCCAACGCCAACACCCGGGCCTGTTCCCGGAAGGCACGACGGATCTCCTCGGGGTTCTCCGACTGGCGGACCATCAATTCAATGGTGCCGGTCACCTCCTGGGGGTCGAGTTGCAGGTTCTCCTGACGGACCACAGCTTCCAGCACCAGCCGGGTGCGGAGATTGTGTTCGGCCTGGAGCCGCACATCGGACAGGAACTCCTCTTCGTTCTGCCCGGTCACCTTGAGGTAGTCATCCAAGCTGATTTCGTCCCCTTCCAGCCGGTGGATAAAGCGGTGGAGGACAGTCTCCATCTCCGACTCCACGATCCGCTCGGGGAGGTCGATTTCTACTTCGTCGACCAGCTGGTCGAGCGCCTGTTCCCGGAAGCGGTTGGCCACGCTCTGCTCTTTGGCCCGGGCCAGCATTGCCGTCAGGGCCTCTCGCAACTCAACGACAGATTCGAACTCGGTGGCCTCGTCGACCCAGTCATCGTTGAGTTCGGGAAGCACCTTGGCCTTGACCTCGTTGACCTTGATGGTGAATTTGGCTTCTAGCCCCGCCCGGTCCCCAAAACCGGCAGGGAGCGGTGCCGAAAAAGACACCTCATCACCGGCCGCGGTCCCCAGCAGGTGCTCGTCGGCCCCGGTTATGAGGAGACCCGAGCCGATCTCATAGAGGAGGTCGGCGGCGGAGGCCTCTTCCACGGCTTCCCCGTCCCGTTCGGCATGGATGTCGACAGCCACAAAGTCGCCTTCCCCCGCTGGGCGCTCAACCGTCTCCAGGTTGGCGAACTGCTCTCGCATCCGGGTAATGCTGGCTTCCAACTCTTCGTCGGAGAGGGTGGGGTCGGAGACGGTGATCTCCCGCCCGGCATACGACGGCAGTTCATCGACCGTGGGCCAGAGGGTGACCATGACCTCAACATTCACCCCGCCCGCCACCTCGTCCACCTTCTCGAGGGTGGGGGTGACGGCGGGATTGAGCTCGGCCTCCTCCAGCAGGGTTCCGAGGCGAGCCGGAATCAAGTCTTCGATCGCTTCGGTGCGCAGCCTTTCCGGACCGATGGCAGCCTCCACCACCGGCCGGGGAGCTTTGCCTGGCCGGAAACCAGGGATGCGGAGATCTTTGGAGAGCCGGCGGGCCGCAGCCGCCTTGGCGGCGTTGATGTCGGCATCACTCAATTCGAGGGTGACGAGACGTTCGAACCGGCTCATCTCGCGAACGGTCTGGGTCACATCACTTCCCTTTCGTCATCGGGACACCCCGGGTCGGGGTTTGGTGGGGTGACCGAGGGGACTTGAACCCCCGACCTCCAGGGCCACAACCTGGCGCTCTAACCGAACTGAGCTACGGCCACCATGTATTGCTGAGAGCCTCGTCCTCACCGGTGTGCCCCCGGGAGGATTCGAACCCCCGACCAAGAGCTTAGAAGGCTCCTGCTCTGTCCCCTGAGCTACGGGGGCAAGGAAGGACCAATTCTACGGCACCGATCGGCCATTCCCGGTGGGTTTAGGCCCCCTCCCCCCACCCGGGTTTGGCGCGTAGAAACGACACTCCGCCGTCACCTTTACGCGCCAAAACCCCTCGGAGGGGAACGAGAGCGGGTGAAGGGAATCGAACCCTCACCACCAGCTTGGAAGGCTGGAGCTCTACCATTGAGCTACACCCGCGCAACCCGAAAGATTAGGTGCCTGCGGGAGAGAGCTCCTAACTAGCCTTGAGCGACCCCGGGATGTGGCGCAGTTTGGTAGCGCACCTGCTTTGGGAGCAGGGGGTCGCCGGTTCAAATCCGGCCATCCCGACGTTAGAGGCGCTTTTCGAACAGCGCCGAGCCGGCGTGTTCACCGACCTGGACGTAGCCCACGTCCTGGTAGTAGCGACAGAGGCGTTGGTTGGTGGCGTCGCAGTCGAGCCGGACCAGCAGTCGGCCCCGACCTTGGGCAAACGCCTCTACCCAGCGGAGTAGCGCCGCTCCTACTCCTTCGCCTCTCCGCGCCGGTGAGATCATGAGATCGTGGACGTAGACGGCCAGGTCGGCCATCGGCCAGTAGCCGGCGGGGTCGGCCCACCACACCGCCACCATCCCCACCGCTTCCTCGCCGGCGGTAGCCACCCAGATGGTGCTTTTACGAACCCACTCCTCCAGATGCTGGCGAAGGGTGGCATGAGGATTCCAGGGGATACCTCGTTGCAGGAGGTCAACCGCCACCTCTTCCCGGAGGGCCTGAAGCCGATCCAAGTCGTCGGCTGTCGCCGCCCGTACAGACAGAGAAACTGTCACCATCCCATCGTATGTTCGACCCATGGAGCCCCCATCTGAAGTGACTGCTCAGGTATCCCGATGGGATCATCTCTCCCGGTGGGAGCGGGCCGAACTGGGCCGGCGCCTCCGGCGCCTGGGCTGGACCTACGGCGAGATCATGGAAGTCCTGCCGGTTGGCAAAGGCACGCTGGCCGGCTGGTGCAAAGACATCCGCCTAACCGAAGCCCAGATCGAAGCCATCAAGGGCCGCCGACCAGCCGGGATCCGGACCGGGATACCCGTCGACACCCAACGAAAAAGAAGAGCCGAGATCGAGAGAATTCGGCGAGAGGCTCGAGTAGAGGCCCGTCACCTCATCTTTGACACTCAGTGGGTGGCAGGAGCCATCATGTATTGGGCTGAGGGAGGCAAGCAGCGAAACCATCTCGAGGTAGCCAACACCGATCCGGCCGCGCTCAGGCTCTTCATCCGGTGGATCAGGTCGTATCTGGATCCTGATGC
>DATEDX010000181.1:0-31853 GCA_035281425.1 Acidimicrobiia bacterium | reverse complement strand
TCAAAGGAGTAGGCGCCGCCTTCACCAGTGACCGTGGTCGTTTCACCGTCGAGTTCGATGGTCCAGCCTTCCAGCCCCCCCTCACCTTCGCCCTGCTCGCCGTTGCCGTCGGCATCTTCGAACTTGACGCCGGAGATGCTGAAGGTAGGTGCTTCAACTTGGTCGTAGCAAAAGATCGCATGCTTGAGGCTGTTGCCGTTGGGAATCGTCAACCCGATGTCGGCCTCGGTGGGGCCGGCCTCGGAGTCGGCGTAGTCATAGTGATTGGCCGCCGCCCCCTTGACGATGACGTCGTGAACCAACCCACCGTGAATTACGAAGCCAAAGGTGTTGGGCTGCTTGTTGTCGAGGATGATCTCGATCTCCACCTCCCCCGGACCGAAGAAGGTCCCGTTCTCCACCGGTTCGATCTTCAAACTCAGATCGCCGGTGGAGTTGACGGAAGCACAGTTGGAACTCCCGATCACCTTGGTTGGTGTCACCGAAGCGGCCAGCGCGGGCAGGATCGCCCACAAGGACAAGGCAACCACCGCGGCCAGCAAGAGGGGTTTTCTCTTCATATCCATCTCCCTTCCCCGTTCGCTTACCTAAGGCAAAGTACTCCCCCACTCTTAAAGCCAACAGAGGCCCCCCGGCCCGTTCTGGCCGGGCCCGGCGGGGTGCAGCTAACTCAGGTGATCCGAGGCTGCCTCAGGTTCTCTCGATCAGGGGGGCCCTGGGGCTGGCGGCGAGGCGGGGAGGGCCGCCCGTGCGCCCAGAAAGGTGGCGGATCGCTGGCTGGGAACGAGTCTTCGCCTACCAGGTCGACTAAGGCGTCGTCGCTCGGCTGTTCCCGGGCTCGGGGCGGGAGGGCCGCCCGATCAGCACTTGTCGCCATGGTTCTGCTCCACTCCCGAGCCTACCTGCCGGAAGGGAGTTAGCTTTCGCCGGTGACGGATTCGGCCTACGACCGCAAACGGCGCTTCGAAGACACCCCCGAACCTCCTCCCCAGGTGGCCGGCGAAGACGTCGATCCGGCCACCGCCCCGGCCGGCACCCTCTTCGTGATCCAGCAGCACTACGCCACCCGACTCCATCACGACCTCCGGTTGGAGATGTACCACGGCGACACTCCGGTGCTGGTCTCCTGGGCGATCCCCAAGCGACTTCCCGGCCGGAGCGGGCCCAAACATCTCGCCATCCGCACCGAAGACCACCCCATCGAATACGCCACCTTCACCGGGTCGATACCCGAGGGCAACTACGGGGCCGGGGAGGTGAGGATGTTCGATACCGGCACTTATGAGATCGTGGAGCGCGAGGGGAAGAAACTCACGGTCCAACTCGAAGGCGAACGGGTCCGGGGCATCTACCACTTGGTTCACTTCGAAGACCAAGAGGGAAAGCAGCAGTGGCTGGCCATGTTGTCGCGCGATCTTCGGCCTCCACCCGACCCCAAGCCAGCTGCCAGTCCCATGCTGGCCACCACCACCGCCCACGCCTTTGACGACCCCGGATGGACATTCGAACCAAAGTGGGATGGGATCCGGGCTATCGCCGTCTGCGGTGAATCCACCATCCTCATCTCCCGCAACGACAACGACATCACTGGCGGCTATCCCGAGCTACAGGCTCTTCATGACCGGTTGGTGGCCTTCGAGGCAATGCTCGATGGAGAGATCGTCGCCTTCGAGGCGGGCAAGCCCTCCTTTCAACGGCTGCAGTCGCGGATGCACGTCCGCGACCGTGGTCAGTTGGACCTGGCCGTCAAGACCAACCCGGTCACCTTCATCGCCTTCGATCTGCTCTATCTCGATGGCCACAGCCTCATTGCCCAGCCACTGGAACAACGGCGGCAACTGCTCGAGGCAACTCTGGTGGGATACGACCGGGTCCAGATCTCTCCTGCCGTGATCGGTGAGGGTCGAGCCCTCTTCACCGCCGCTGCAGAGCAAGACCTGGAAGGGGTGGTGGCCAAGCGGCTCGGCTCCCGATACGAACCGGGTCGACGGTCATCATCCTGGCTCAAGATCAAAACCGTGCTCGAGGCCGATGTGGTGGTGGTGGGATGGTCGGAGGGAGGTGGGGCCCGCCGAAGCAAACTGGGCTCCCTGGTGATGGCGCTCTACGAGGGCGACCAGCTTCGTTACGCCGGCAATGTCGGCACCGGGTTCACCGAGCAGTCCCTCGAGGAGGTGGTGGGTCGCCTCCGGAGCCTGGGGGAAGGAGCCAACCCCTTCCCGCCCAAGCTCATGGCCGAAAGACCCGAGCTACGCCGCGCCCACTGGGTGCCGCCGCTGCTGGTGGCCAAGGTCGAATACCGCCAGGTGACCGCCGCCGGACGCCTGCGAGCACCCTCGTTCCAAGGGCTGCGCGAAGACAAGGCGCCCGCAGAGTGCACCATCGACCAGTTAACGGTCAAGCCTGCCCCCTGAGAACCGGGGAGGGATCAAGCCTCGACCGGACGGGCCCGGCTCACCCCGATTCCACCCGGGGTGTCAGCGCCATAGCGCTCGATCTCGGCATTGAGATCGAGGCGGCGCGATCCGACCTCAACTTCGGAAGTGAGGAGATCAGCCGGCACCAGCCAGGACACTTCGAACTCCAGGCCATCTGGGTCGCGACCGTATAGCGCCTTGGTGGTGCCGTGGTCGGTGGCGCCCACCAGGGCACCCTCGTCCGAAAGCCTCCGCCCGATCTCGGCCAGGTCGGCCAGAGTGTCGACCTCCCAGGCCAGGTGGTAGAGCCCTACTGCTCCCCGCCCTGCCGGGGAGGCGGCGGCGCCGCTACCAATGGAGAAGAGCCCCAGATCGTGGTCGTTGGTCGATGCCTCGGCCTGCATGAACACGGCACCCGGGAACTGCAGGGAAAGGCGCCGGAAGCCGAGGACCCGGGTGTAAAACTCGGCCGACCGTTCGGCGTCACGAACGTAGAGCACGGCATGATTAAGACGATGGATCGCCATGGTGGTCCTTTCAGAGAAGCCTTTCTAAATAGAATATAGTTGAATCTTCAAATATTCCCCGGGGAGTACTCATGGTCCTGACAAGAGCGGAGTTGCGCAGTTGGTTCAAGCTGGTGATGGGGATCAAAGCGTTACTCGACGCCCTCGACCGCCAGCTGCGGGCCGAAGCCGCTATGAGCCACGACGAATACGGCATCTTGAGCCGGCTGTATCGAGAACCGGGTCTGACCATGCGGATGGGCGACCTAGCCAGGGAAGTGGGCTTCTCCCCCAGCCGGCTTTCTCACGCCATGCAGCGCCTCGAGGAAGAGGGCTGGATCCAGCGTCAGCGGATTCCCGGCGACCGACGGATCGTCGAGGCTGCCCTGACCGAAGCGGGGACCGAGAAGGTGCGGGCGGTCTCTCCCGACCATCTGGCGATGGTGCGCAAGCTGGTGTTCGAGACCCTCGGCCCCGACCGCACCCGTGAGACCGCCGACGCCATGGACGAGGTTCGCCGGGCAGCCCAAGGACTCTGAAATCAAACTCCCATCGAGGGCTAGGGTGGCATCGGAGCGGACGGTGCTTGTTGGGGGCCGGAGCCGAAGAGGAGGTCAAACAAATGGCCAAGCTGCATACCTATCTCAACTTTGCGGGCAACGCGGAGGAGGCTTTGAGCTTTTATCGCTCGGTGTTTGGTGGCGAACTCTCGTCAGCCATCAAGTTCAAGGACTTCCCAATGGAGGGAGTAGACATCCCTGAGGCCGAGCAGGAAAAGATGATGCACATCGCCCTTCCCATCGGCGACGATCTCGTCATGGCCAGTGACGCTGTCGATGCCTTCGGCCAGCAGTTGGTGCAGGGCAACAACGCCTATATCTACGTCGACTTGGAAAGTCGTGAAGAAGCCGATCGGGTCTTCAATTCGCTGTCTGCGGGTGGGGAGCTCGAGATGCCGATCAGCGACCAAGCCTGGGGTGACTACTACGGCAGTTTCAAAGACAAGTTCGGGGTCATGTGGATGGTCAGCTACAGCCCGCCTCGCCAGTAGCTCCTGTCAACCGGACCCGACGACTCGGCGGTGGATCTCCTTGGTCAGCTGATTGACCTGTTCGGTGAGCTTGGTGTTGAGCTCGAGTAGTTCCTGCATCCTGGCTGACTGTTCGATGGCGATCTTCTGGCGTTCCTCGGAGGCTTGCGCCAGCGCCAGACGATGGTTGGCGTCTGATTCGCTCATCGCCTTGTCGCGGTCGGCCTGGCGGGTCTGGGCGAGGAGAATGAGAGGTGCGGCGTAGGCGGCCTGCAGAGAGAACGCCAGGTTGAGGAGGATGAAGGGATAAGGATCCCATCGCAGCGAGATGGCGGCGACGTTCACGGCGATCCAAAGGGCCACGACCATGGTCTGGCCAATCAGGAACGTCGGAGTGCCGAAGAAGCGGGCAAACGATTCCGCCCGCCGGCCGAAGGCGTCGGCCCCGAAGGGGCCGTGCAGGTGGGGCATGTCTCGGTGGAAAAGAGTGTTGTGGTTGGCCATGTCTCTCACCTTCCTAACCCAGGCGCCATTCCCCCCCGACGATAAACCACAGAGGTTTCCCGGCTGGTCGTAACCAGTTCAACGGAGCGAAGACATGGCTGGGAGCCGGGCGAGCGCACCCGGTAGGGTTGCGCCCTCCCGAGACCGAGGTACCCATGGATAGGTTCGTCGTCGACCCCAGCACCATGCTCCACCTGGCCAGCACCGAGATGAAGGTCTCACCCGAGCGCGAGTTGCTGGCACCAACGCTTTTCCGCTCGCAGGTGCTTTCGTTGGTTCATCAGGCGGTCTATCGGGGTGAGATCTCGGCGGAGGTGGGGAGGGAGCGCCTGGCCCGCATCGACCGGACCAAGCTCAGGCTCCTCGGTGACGCCGTCCTCCGCCGCCGGGCCTTTGACCTGGCCGAAAAATATGGCTGGGCCTCGACCTACGACGCCGAATATGTCGCTCTCACCCAGTTGCAGGCCGACGCTTTGGTGACCCTCGACCAGGACTTCGCCCGGAAGGTGGCGGGCATCGTGGCCGTGGCGCCGATCGAGAGCCTGCTTTAAAGCCCCCGGAAAGTCCTCAAGCGCCGAGAAGGCTGCGAAGTCTTCCTTGGTCCCCAGTAGCCAGGGCCTGCTCGGCCTCCAGGCTCTCCCGGTCGCGATAGATAGAGGCCACGGCCACGATCCTCCCACCCTGTTGGTAACCGATAAGCACGTCACGGTCGTATGGGTTGCCGCTAACTACTTCATCCTCTCCACTGGCGATGTGACCGGTGACGTTGATGGGCACGTCGTAGTGCTGGCTCCAGAAGAAGGGCGGCTGGGTGAAAGCAAGATCCTCGCCGAGCATATTGCGAGCGGCGGTTTGGCCTTGCCGTTCGGCCAGCACCCAGTGTTCGATCCGCACTCGCTGCCCATCGGGTCCGGGATAGCGAGCCACATCCCCCACCGCCCAGATGTGAGGATCCGAGGTACGAAGGCGGTCGTCGACCACAACCCCATCGTCCACCTCGAGCCCCGCCGCCTCGGCCAACGCCGTCCGGGGCTTCACCCCGACCCCCACCACCACCAAGTCGGCTGCCAGCGCCGACCCATCTTCGAGCAGGACCTCGGCGTCTCTTATCTCGCTAACCCCCATGCCCATTTGAAAGTTGACGCCGTGCTCACGGTGCAGGTCGGCCACGTACCGGCCCAAGGTCTCGCCCACGGCATGTACCAAGGGGACATCCTCTGGCGCCACCACGGTGACGGCGATGCCACGGTGACGGAGGGAGGCGGCCACCTCCAGACCGATGAACCCCGCCCCGACGATGACGGCGTGTTTGACGCCGGGTACGGCAGCGATGATGGCACGGCTGTCGTCGAGGCTGCGGAGATAGTGCACGTGGGGTAGGTCGGTGCCAGGCAGCGAGAGGCGACGGGGCTCGGCGCCGGTGGCGATGAGGAGCGATCCGTATGGAACGCTGCGACCCGAGTCGAGGTGGACGGCCCTCACCGCCGGCTCGATGGAGGTGACGGTTTCCCCGGTGATGAGGTCGATCTCCTTTTCGCGGTAGAACTCGGTGGAGCGAAGTGGGATCCACTCCTCGGGGGCGGTGCCGGCCAGATAGTCCTTGGAAAGATTGGGTCGATCTACCGGCGGTTCCGTGCCGATGAGGGTGATGGGGCCGCGGTAGCCGTATCGGCGGAGGGCTTCGGCGGCGGCCGCTCCCCCCGCCCCCGCTCCGACGATCACCACCGATTGGGGTGGCGAGGGTGGAGTACGCGGGGGCGCCGTCACCTCTTTCTCCCCGGTGACGTAGAGGCGGCCGTCCCGCTCGCTGGTTTCGTATACCGGAATGGGGTTGAGGGCGGGTGCGGCTATGGCCTCTCCGCTGGCAAGATCGAAGGCGGCGTGGTGCCAGGGACAGCGGATCTCACCGTTGACGCAGATGCCCTCTCCGAGGGGGCCGCCATAGTGGCTGCAGCGACCGCCGACGGCGTGCACTCCACCTGGAGTTGCCACCATAACGACCGCTTTGCCGTCGAAGTGCCCGACTCGGGGGATTCCCGGCTTGAGCTCGCTGGCCGCGATTCCTTCGCTGGCCAGGTCCGGTCCGCTGGGCTTGACCTCTTCTGCCATCTCTTTCCCCGATCGTTCTTAGGACCCAAAGGGGTCGGAAGACGGACCCGCTGGGTCCTGAGAATGCAAGGTACTCTCCGGGGCTTCATTTGTGAGCAAGTTCGGTAGGGGTACCGGGTCGTATGTGGGGTCCGGACTCTCTGTTAACCGGCGACCCAGCCACATCACATCCCACCAACGCCCGAACTTGTAACCCACCTTCTGGTAGACCCCGATCGGTTGCATCCCCACCGCTTGATGAAGATTGAGGCTGGCATCGTTGGGGAGGGTGACTCCGGCGTAGACGTTGAAGAATCCTTGCCGTCCGAGCAGCACCAGCAGGCGTTCGTAGAGCGCCCTCCCCACACCGCGTCCCCTCCACTCATCGGCTACATACGCGGAGACATCAACCGACCATCGGTAGGCGGCTCGTTGTCGATGGGGCCCGGCGTAGGCGTATCCGATGATCTCCTCGCCGGCATCGGCCACTAACCACGGAGTCTTATCCAGGGTTGCTCTGATCCGCTCCGCCATCTCCATCGGTGTGGGCGCCACCTCCTCGAAGCTGATGGCGGTCTCCTCCACCAGCGGTCGGTAGATCTCGGCGACCGCCGCCGCGTCTCGATCCGGTGAGGCCAGACGGATGAGCATCCAGCTATTCCAGCGTCTGAATGTGACGGCCATGTTTCGAAGGGAGGCCAGCGCTGTCATCAGCTTGTGGTCTCGGAGGTCCTTGGATAATCTACAACCATATGGTTGTAGATATGCTGCGGGGCGACGAGGTCAACATCCTCTTCAAGGCGCTGTCCGATGCCACCCGCCGCGACATCTTGATCCGGACCTTGCACGGCCAGCAGTCGGTGTCGGCACTGGCCCGCCATTACCCGATCAGCTTCGCCGCCGTCCAGAAACACGTTGCCTTGTTGGAACGGGCCGGACTCGTCATCAAGGAGAAGCGGGGCCGGGAGCAACTGGTGCACACCGACATCGAGGCGATCCGGCGCACTCAGCGCCTACTTGACCAGATCGAAGAACTGTGGAGAGGTCGTCTTGACCGCTTCCAGGGCGTCCTCGAAAGCGAGAAGGAGGTAACAAATGACCGTGACCAGCGTTGAGACCGACCGCCAAGCGTTGACATTGACTTTGACCGCTCACTACCGGGCGTCGATCGACCGGGTCTGGCAACTGTGGGCCGACCCCCGCCTCTTGGAGCGCTGGTGGGGCCCGCCCACCTTTCCCGCCACCTTCACCGAACACGATCTCCGACCCGGGGGAAGTGCCCACTACTACATGACCGGCCCCAACGGCGATACCTCGCGTGGCTGGTGGCGGGTCATCGCCGTCGATCCGCCTCACCGGTTGGAGTTGGAAGACGGATTTAGTGACGAAGCCGGCAACCCGAACCTGGCCCTGCCGACCATGGCCATGCGGGTGAAGATCAGCGAGGAAGGCGACCAGGTCCGGATGACCATAGAGACCTCTTTCCCCTCAGTCGAAGCCATGGAGCAGGTGATCGCCATGGGTATGGAAGAAGGGCTCCGCGAGGCAGTCGGACAGATCGACTCTCTCCTTGAGGAACAGACGGCATCGAGAAAGGACAACCCTTGAAACTGGTCGTAACCGAGTTCATCAGTCTGGACGGAGTCGTACAGGCGCCCGGAGGTCCTGAAGAGGACACCGACGGAGGTTTCTCCCATGGCGGATGGTCCTCTCCCTACTACGACCTGGAGATCACCGGCGCTTTCTTCGACCAAGGCTTGAACGCGGCCGAGGCAGCGCTGTTTGGCCGCCGCACCTGGCAGACGATGGCGGCGGCGTGGCCTGAGCGGGGCGGTGACCCCTTCGCCGACCGCATCAACTCGATGCCCAAGTACGTGGCTTCCCGCACGCTGAGCCAATCCGACCTCACCTGGGACAACTCCCACTTGCTCCCGCCCGACAACGTGGTGGGGGCCATTAACGACCTCCGGGCTAGGCCGGGCGGCGACTTGGGGGTCATGGGCAGTTCGCATTTGGCGCAGACCCTGATCGGCGCCGACCTGGTCGACGAATATCGACTCCTGATTCATCCCCTGGTCCTTGGTGGGGGAAAGCGCCTCTTTCCCGATGATGGGGCTTTACGCAAGCTCGAACTGGTCAACGTCACCCCTACCAACACCGGGGTACAGATCCACACCTACCGGCCGATCTGGGGCGATCAGTAACTGTCCGGGGGTGAGACGGGATCCTCTTGCCCATCGATCAAGGGAAGTATTGCTCCAAGATCTCGGTGGCGAGGGCGTCGTTGACGTAAAGCCAGACCGGACAGTTCTCACCCGGACAGCTAACAAAACAAGACTCCGAAGAAGGCCACTCGTCACCAAAGACGAGGGGTTGGTGGTTGATCGCGCCCTCGCAGGTGAGCCCCCAGGCGGTTGCTCCCCTTGCCACCGGCACCGTGCGAATCCGGGGATTGTCGTTCACGATCCAAACGTCGTTGGGAGCCTCTTCCCCCTCCTCCCCCGCCTTCTCCCAGGCGATCTCCCCATAAAAGAAACAGGCCAGATCGAGGCGGACCGCTCCCTCAATCACGTCGGCGGCCAGCCCGAACCAGATCCCGTCGGGTAGCTGATCCGTCCCCGGGGCACACCCCGAGCCGGCCGCCCCGCCGCTCCCCGACAACGGGTCGGGTGGGGTGAGGCGGGAAGGGTCGGTGACCGCATAGCCGGGCGGAGCAGCGGCGGTGGGAGCAGTAGTGGTCGTCGTTGTGGTAGGCGCCGTAGTAGTTGGTGCGGAGGTGGTGGACGAAGGGCTCGAGGTGGTGTTGGGCAGGAGCGTCGTGGTGTAGGTGCCAGAGGTAGATGTCGGAGCTGGCGTCGTCGAAGGCGCCTGACCGGATCCGTTGCACGACCCCAAGCTAAGCAAGGCTGTCAGGACCAGGATCCCCCGAATCCGCACGACATCTTTCATGCCCGCTGAAGGTACCAGGCAGCCTCGAAGAAACCCTGAGGGCCTTGGGTACCGCTGTACCCGTTTGCCAGGGCATGCTCCAGCTGCTGCGGCAACCAGCTCCAGCCATGCCGGCTGGGACAACGAGTCCCGTCCACAGGGACGGTCATCGGCTTAAGGTCACTGGGAAGCCGCCCGGCGGTACCGATGAGTTTCTCCGGTTCCGCTCGTCAATGGTTTGGTAAGACCCCGTCACGAGGAGGTACGCAATGAATCTGAACAGCGTCTTGATCGGATCGGAACGCCCCGAGGCTCTCACCGGCTACTACACGGGTTTATTCGGTCAACCCCAATTCGAGATGGAGGGCTTCGTCGGCTGGCAGCTCGGCTCCGGCTGGTTAACGGTCGGGCCTCACGACCAGGTCCACGGCCGCAACCCACAGCCCGGCCGCCTTCTCTGGAACCTGGAAACGGCCGATGTTGCCGGAACCTACGACCAGCTGGTGGCGGCGGGAGCGATTGAGGTCCGCCCGCCCTATCAGCCGGCGGGTGAAGACTCGGGATGGATAGCCACCCTGGCCGACCCCGACGACAACTACTTCCAGCTGATGAGCCCGATGGAGATGACGACCTAGCCGGCACCGGGAGCCCGGGTCTCCGGGACTCCAAGATAAGTGTCACACCCTCTCGATATGGTCGCCGAGAGCTACCGAAAGGAGAGGGAAGTGGACACTCAAGCTTGGATCGATCAGACCCGAGCCCGAACGACCGAGATGATTCGCCGTCACGGCTGGTTCATCGAATACGTCGGGGGCGATCAGTGTGATTGTCCCGACTGCGCCGGCAGGGAGGAGGACGGTCCCCCGTTTGCGTATACGGTGGGACTGTTTGGTCTTGGCCATCCCGAACTCCTCGTCTTCGGGCTGGGACCGGATGCCGCCGGCACCGTCCTTAATGCCTTCGGGAAGATGATCCGCCGGGGGGAAAACTTGGTACCGGGGCAACTCGTCAGCTTGCCGGGAGGTCACCACCAATTTGTGGTCGAGGAGGTACCCAATCCCGGGGAAATCGTGTTCGGAGCTAACGACTTCTACCAGCGACCGCCGGAAGCCTCCGTGCCTGTCCTCCAGCTGACCTATGACGACGGCAACGGTGTATTTCCTTGGGATCCGGATTACCCCGTTCCCGAAATGCAGCCTCGACCGGGAACCTTCCGGGCCTGAAGCGAGCATTAGCCGAGTTCGATCACGACCTTTCCCAGCACCTTGCCCTCCCCGAGACGGCGGAGGGCGGCGGGCACCTCCTCCAGGGGATAGATCCGGTCAATGGTGGGCCGAAGCTCACCGGCGACGACCATCTCGGCCAGCCGGACGAGATCGTTTTGGTTGGGCCGCACCATCAGCACCCCGAGGCGGCGACCTCCGCTGGCGAGCAGCTTTCCGACAATGGCGGCCGACAGCAGTGCGCGCACCGATCCTCCCACCACCAAGTAGCGACCGCCGGGAGCGACCGCTCGGCGGATGGCGAAGATGGAACGTTCGCAGACCAAGTCCAAGATCAGGTCGTAGGGGCGGGCCGTCTTGGTGTAGTCGGTCTGGGTGTAGTCGATGACGGAGTCGGCACCGAGCGAGCGAAGGAAGTCCTGTTTGTGGGGGTTGTCGACCGCGGTCACCTCGGCACCGGCGGCCTTGGCCATCTGCACAGCAAAGCCACCGGCTCCACCTCCGGCGCCGTTGATGAGGACGCCGCTCCCCGCCTTGATGTGTCCCTCGATTCCCTGTAGAGCGATTACCCCCGCCTGGGGAAGGGTCGAGGCCTGGGCGTAGCTGATCCCTGCGGGCTTGTGTGCCAGAGGGGCGCTTTGCGGCACCCTCACGTATTCGGCGAAGCCCGAGGCTCCGTGATACATGACATCCCCGAATACTTCATCTCCGGGGCGGAAAGACTCGACCGACTTTCCTACCGCCTCTACCCGGCCGGCGATGTCCGATCCGAGGATCTGATGGCGGGGACGCAGGAGCCCTCCGATCCGGGCATATAACGGCTTGCCGGTGAGGGTCTCCCAGTCGGAACGGTTGACTGATGCCGCCATCACCTTGATGAGCACGTCCCCATGGCCGGGAACCGGGGTATCCACTTCCCGTAGCTGGAGAACCTCGGGAGGTCCATACCGCTCGTAGACCACTGCTTTCACGATGGCTCCATGGTGACAGGTCCACCGGCGGTGGGATCGCTAACTAACGCTGAGCGTGGACCGCTTTCACCCCTCGGTTTCCGGAGCCTCGGAGACCTTGCTCCGGACCTCCTCGTATGTGACCTCATCGGGCTTTGGCGACGGGGAATAGGTCAGCCAGATGACTCCAGTAGGAAACACCTCCGACCGCACCAGATTGAGGTGATAAGCCTCGTCGCCCTCGTCGAATAACCGCTTGCCATGACGGGCCGCCACTGGGTGGATGAGGAGACTGAGTTCGTCGACCAGACCGGCGGCGAGCAACTGTTGCACCACCGAGATCGACCCGGCGATGAGAATCCGACCGACCTCGGGGTCCTCCTTGAGCGCAGTCACTCCCTCGACCAGATCGCCTTGGAGTTGTTCAGAGTTGCGCCAAGTGAACTGGAGCGGCCGATGCGAAACGACGACCTTGCGAAGGTCGCCAAGCGACTTGGCGAAGGGAGCGTCTTCGCCTCCGGCCTGCTCTCGCTCGGGCCAGGCGCCGGCGAAACTGTCGTAGGTCACCCGCCCGAACACCATGACATCGGTGCCTTCATAGTCATGGGTCACGGCCCGGCCCATGTTCTCGTCGAAATAGGGGAAGTGCCATGAAAAGTCGATTTCAGCGATGCCGTCGAGGGCGATGAACAAGGTGGACACGACTTTGGCCATCATCGAGCTCCTTAGGTAGCAGTTCCTCCCCCCAGCCTGCCCCCTTTGGGCTCCTCGGGCAAGACGGCCCGGGCCCGCGGTCACCTAGACCTGTCGCAGTTGCTACCTTGTCGGCCCGATTCTCGTAAAGGGCTGGGGTGAATCAGGCTGAACAAATCGTGGTGGTCTGTGGGGCGACCGGACGTCAGGGCGGCGCGGTGGCCCGACGCCTCATCGGGGAAGGATGGAAGGTGCGGGCCCTGACGAGGCGACCCGACCGGAAAGAGGCCCGAGCCTTGGCTGCGCTGGGATGCGAGGTGATCCAGGCCGACATGGAGAATATCGATTCCCTTCGCAGCGCCCTCTCCGGTGCGTATGGGGTCTTCAGCGTCCAGAACGGGTTGGCGAGTGGCTTCGATCGGGAGGTGATCCAGGGCCGGAACGTCGCCGATGTAGCGAGCCAGGAGGGTGTGGCCCATCTCGTCTACGCCTCGGCCGGGACCGGTCAACTGGGAACCGGCATCTCCTCATGGGAAGCGAAACTGGATGTCGAAGACCACATGTCTCGGCTTGGGCTGCCGTTCACGAGCCTCCGTCCTCAAGCCTTCATGGAGTTGATGACCGACAAGTCCTATTACCCCGCGGTAGGAACCTGGCGAATCTGGCCGCGGCTAAGTGGTGAGGACAAAGGCATCGCTTGGCTGGCGGTTGAGGACGTCGGGGCGGTGACGGCAAGGGTCTTGGCCCAGCCCGAGCGTTACGTGGGTCAGAGTCTCGTCTTGGTAGCCGACGTCGTGAACCTCGCCGAGTGTCGCGAGCTGTACCGCGAGATCATGGGAAAGCCACCTACAACCTTCCCACTGCCGGTGTGGCTATTCGATCGTTTCACTCGTGGCGACGTCACGGCAATCTGGCGCTGGGTCAAGACCGGGACCTATGAAGTTGACACGGCTCCCACCCGTGCGATTCACCCCACCGCCCTGACCGTGAAGGAGTGGCTGATGAAACAAGGCAACCCAGGTGATTCCCGATGAAAGGAGACATCATGCATCCGAACCTAGAGAGGCTCGAGGCCTTTCTAGATGCCTATTCGGCCGGCGACACCGCCGCCATGAGCGAGTGTCTGTCGGATCAGGCGGTATGGCACGTGGGGGGCACTCATCGACTGAGCGGTGACTATCGCGGCCCGGCCTCGATTCTCGACTACTTCCAGCAGGTCAACCAGGAGACCGGGGGAACCCTCCGCCTGGAACGACTCGAGTTGATGGCCAATGACCACCGGGGTGCCGCCTTCCTGCGAGTGTTGGGAGACCGCGGCGATCAGCACCTCGACGTGACGATGGCCGAGGCGTTTCAGTTTGACGAGGAGGGTCGGATTACAGAGTTCTGGGCTCATGCCACGGATCAGGACGCCATCAACCGGTTCTGGAGCTAGGAGGTCGACATGGGTGAAAAAGGAGAGAGGCTGACCGAGGCAATGGCCCTCATCAGCCATGGTGATGTTGAGGGTTTTGGCGATTTGCTCCTAGCCGATGACGTGGTTTGGCACTGGCCCGGTCGGAGCGCGGTCAGCGGCGACTACCACGGGCGGGCGGCGGCACTCGGATTGCTCATGGGCTTCCATCAACTGACCGCCAACCGTCTTCAAGTCATGCCCCTCGACATCCTCGAGGGAGATGACCACCTGATGTCGTTTACCCACGTAACGGCTGAGAGCGAAGACGGGAAGCTCGATGTGATCATGGCCGATGCCATGCGCTTCGACGACTCCGGTCGAGTTGTCGAGTTCTGGACCTTGTCCAACGACCAGAGAGCCGTGGACTCCTTTATCGGCTTGCCCGGATAGGCCTCCGGCCCTCCGGGCCGCCATCCCAGAGGTCCCCTCCTTCCCAAAACTTGGGCACTTCGACCCTGGCTAGGGGCTAGGCAACTCTGGCGCGATGAATCCGTGAAGTCGCCATGAGCACCGCCAGTGCCCCTGCCCGGGCCGGTCCGCCCGACCAGGCCGCCGCCAGTACTCGCCTGGTATCCCTCGACTTGGTGCGGGTGGCGATCATCGTGATGGTGATCGTCCATCATGCGGCCCAGGCATACGGGCCCACCGGAGGGGCTTGGCCGGTCACCGACCCGGCCTCCTCCAACTGGTTCCGGCCCTTCTACACCGTCAACGCCTCGGTCGGGCTGGGACTGTTGTTCCTGGTTGCTGGATATTTGGTTCCGAGGTCGTACGACAAGAAGGGACCCCGCCGGTTCCTAATCGATCGCTGGCGAAGGATCGGCATCCCCCTGGTCGTGTTCGCATTAGGGGTGCACCTGCCTTTGTTTTACCTCTTCGTCTCCCGTCCCCCGGTCGGCGAGCTGATCGCACTGCTGTGGGAGAGTGGCTGGCAGGGCATCTACCTTCACCTCTGGTTTCTCGGCCACCTCTTGCTTTATTCGGGGGCCTACGTGGCCTGGCGTCGCTTCCGTCAGCGGAAGCTAGGGCCGGTCCGGATCCTCTCCCCACCAAGTCACACCGCCATCCTTGGCTTCGTGTTCGGCTTGGCCGTGCTGACCTGGATCGTCCGCTGGTGGTGGCCGATCGACGACTGGGTGCCGCTCCTAGGAATCCTGGCGGCCGAACCCGCCAACCTCCTCCAATACGTGAGCCTCTTTGTCCTGGGAGCCATCGCCCATCGCAATGACTGGTTCCGGCGCATCCCCACCCGGGTCGGCGCCGTCTGGCTCCTGATTGGGTTGGCCGCCGCCGGCTTCATCTACGCCCTGGAGGCGCGAGGACGATTCAACGAGGTGGTGGCGACGGGGGGCGCCAACCTTGGCTCCCTCCTCCTCACCACTCTGAGCGCGCTGATCTGTACTGGCCTGTCCGTGGGGCTAATCGTCGTGGCCCGGAGCGTCGTCCGCCGGCCGTTGCGGCTGCTCACTTTCATGGCCTCCACGAGCTACGCCGCTTACATCCTTCACCTCTGGATCGTCTCTGGTCTCCAGGCAGGATTGCTCAGCTTCGACTGGCCTGTCGCCGCTAAGTTCGCCTTGGTGTCGGTGATGGGCATCGCCCTGTCTTTTGGCGCCGGTCACATCTCGGCCAAGGTTCCCGGCTTGCGAACGATCCTCGGCACCTCTTCCCGATGAGCAACCCGCCTTGCTCCTTGGTTTCCTGACCAATACTGCTAACATACCTAGAACTGCTATGCATTTGGGATCAAGGTATCGGAGCTCCTGTGCAGATCGATAAGGACTTGGTGGCGGCCTCGGCCACCCCGCTGGTGCTAGCGATCCTGGCCGAGGGAGAGAGCTACGGGTACGCCATCCTCAAACGGGTCCGGGAACTTTCCGATGGCGAGCTTCGGTGGACCGACGGCATGCTTTACCCGCTCCTCCATCGTCTCCATCGTCTCGGCTATGTGGCCACGGAGTGGCGAACTCCACCCGAGGGGAGACGCCGCCGGTATTACTCGATCACCGATGATGGACGAGCGGCACTGGCCGAACACAAACGTCAGTGGGCGACCGTTTCGCGAGCACTAGGCGACGTATGGAAAGGGGTCGAACTCCTTCCTTTCGCTCTGGGGAGGGCCTGACCGATGGACCGCTTGGAATCGGAGATCACCCACTGGCGTACCTTCATCCAAAAGGATGGCTCCCTCCATGGCCGCGAGGTAGAAGAACTGGAGGCTCATCTCAGGGATCAGATCAACGATCTCACCGCTGCCGGTCTGGCCTCGGACGAAGCCTTTCTGGTGGCGGTGAAGCGGCTGGGGAGCCTCGACCAGTTGTCCCGGGAGTTCGCTCGTGAGCACAGCGGGCGGCTCTGGCGCCAGCTAGTAAGACCCACCGAGGGGAGCGAGCCGGAAGCGGCCCGGGGATGGCCGTTGGCCTTGGGACTGGCGCTGGCAGCGGCTGTTGCAGTTCAGGCGGGGCGGCTGGCGGCTGGGTTCCCGGCTGAGGAGGCGCCGTGGTTGATGAGGAACGCCAGCCTGCTCGTGTTCCCTTTCTTGGGTGGTTATTTCGCTCGGCGGCGCCGGCTTTCCTGGTCGCAGGTGCTGCTGGGAGCCGCACCCTTCGTGATCGCCGCGGTATTAGTCAATGTCTACCCGTACGTTCCCGGCGGGTCGACAGAAGCGCTCGTCGCCGCCCACCTGCCGGTGGTGCTGTGGTTTGCGGTTGCCTACCCCTACATGGGCGGAGTGCTCCGGTCCCATGAGCGGCGGATGGACTTTGTTCGCTTCACCGGCGAGTGGTTCATCTACTACGTGCTCATCGCCCTCGGGGGCGGAGTCCTGCTCGGGCTGATGAGCCTCATCCTCGAACCCGCAGGTGTCGATGCCGAGCGTGTCGTTGAGTGGGTGGCACCCCCCGGCGCCGCTGGTGCCGTGGTCGTGGCTGCCTGGCTGGTCGAAGCCAAGCAACGAGTGGTGGAGAACATGGCCCCGGTACTGACCATGCTCTTCACCCCGCTCTTCGCGCTGATGCTGACCGGGGCCGCCGTCGTCTATGTCCTCACCGGATTGGGAGAGGCTTTCGACCGCGAACTTCTTGGGGTCTTCGATGCCCTGCTGGTCGTGGTCCTGGGACTCGTCCTCTACGGACTGTCGGCCCGGGATCCGTCCACCACGCCGAGTTGGATGGACCGCATCCAGTTGGTCGCGGTGGTCAGCGCTCTGGTGCTCGATGTCATGGTGCTCGGAACCATGATCGCCCGGATCGGCCAGCTCGGCTTCACCCCAAATCGTGCCGTCGCCCTGGGCCTCAACGTCCTACTCCTCGTCAGCTTGGCCGGGAGCGTCCGGCTATCGCTTCGCTTCCTCACCGGCAACGGAACCTTCCACCAACTTGAACGCTGGCAGACCACCTATCTGCCGGTTTTCGCGCTCTGGGCCGCCACCGTGGTGGTGGTCTTCCCACCATTGTTCGATTACATCTGACGACGAAACACCTATTGCCGCCCGGCACCCCCGGTCCCTGTCGAGTGCCAGGTAGCCAGGACGGAGAGTCACCAACCGACGGCCTAGGGCTGGTTGGCCCGGTACACCCGGACGTCCACCCGTTCCACTGTGACAAGACCATCGCCGATCATCGGGTCGAGTACGGGGAGAATGGCGTCAATCTTCTCCCTTGAGTCCACACACTCGATGACGATCGGAAGGTCTTCGGACAAGCGGAGAATGTGGGCGGCGTGGAGTCGGCTGGACTTTCCGAAGCCTTCGATCCCGCGCAGCGCCGTGGCCCCGGCGAGACCGTTTCGTCTCAGAATCTCGACCAGCGCCTGGTAGAGAGGTCTGCCGTCGTAAGTGTCGGACTCGCCGATGAAGATCCGAAGCAGCCGGGCGTCTTGGTTTTCCATTGTTAGCTCGCTTTCAGTTTGTGAGGGCGAAGCCGGCGGCGGCCACCGCCACGCCTCCGGTGAGGCTGAGGGCCAGGTTCAATAGAGCGCGGGGCGATCTGGGGCCAAGGCGGATGGTCTCGATCATCCACGTTGAGAAAGTAGTGAAACCACCCAGGAACCCCATCGCGGCCAGCGCCGTGACTGACTCAAGGGACCCGGTTCCCATGATGAGGCCTCCGGCGAAGGCTCCGGTGATGTTGACGGTAAGGGTTCCCAGCGGGAAGTCGATCGTGGCAGCCGCCTGAACCCACCCCGAAATCAGGTAACGGATTAAGGCGCCAATCGCCCCGGCTACTGACACCAGCAGGAGGGTCATGAAAGGAACGTTCCGAGCCGTTGCCCGGTGAGCGCCAGCGACAAACCCCCGATGATCGAAACTCCCAGGTAGCTGACTGCGCTCACGAGCCGGCCTTCCACCACCATCTGGACGAGATCGGAACTGAACGCCGAGAAGGTCGTGAACGATCCGAAGATGCCAATCGCCCAGAACTGAAGGGAAGTTCGTCTGCTGACAGCTCTCTCCCGACGAGCTAGATAGAAACCGAGCAAGAACGAACCTGCCAGATTCACCACCAGTACGGCGGTGGGGAATCCTCCGGCTGATGTGGGGATCCAGATTCCGATCGCCGCCCGGCCCAGCGAGCCGATTAGACCGCCGGCTGCCACCGCAGCCAAGGACGGCAAGCCGCCCTTCTTGCCGCGGGCAAAAGCAATAAAGGAATATTTGGAGGAGGTCATAGTCAGCGACGGCGGATCCCTGGGTATGAAAGCACCGCCCCCAAGCCATCTGCGTTTACAAACCAGCGTGTTCGCGGGCGCTGGAGTGACCTTCGCCTCTATTGGCAGCGATTCCATCCCCTTAGGTTGCTTCCAGCAGCCAAGGAGTGTCACTACGAGAGAGACGAGCACGGAGCCAACGATCGACCTGTATTGGATCCCTTTGGGTGCCGGTGGATCGGGATTCGTACGACTCAACGGACGGATTTACGAAGCGCTCAAAGCCCGCCGAGCGCAACGGCCACCGAAGGCCCTCTTCCACACGGCTCTGGTGGTGCAGGTGCCGGAGGGCCGGTACGTCATCGAAACCATGTGGCCCTGCCCCGATGACGACACGCGAACCCGAGGGGTCGTCGTCGTGGGACCGGTGGGCTCGAGGCTCCTGTCCAGGTGGCGGACCTTTCGATATGAGGTCCGCCGGTGGCAGAACGGTGTCCTGCCCGACGCCGGCGAGGCGGTGGGTGGTCCTCAAACCGTAAGTCGCGATCAGGCGCTGGCTCGGCGACTCCTCGATGCAACCGGCTCGGTTCCGCCACTTATCTGGGGACGCGACCAACTTCGCACCGGAGAAATGTGGAACTCCAACTCGGTCATCTCGTGGCTGCTCACCCGGACCGGCCTGTCCATGGACATGATCCACCCTCCGGACGGCGGACGCGCTCCCGGCTGGGATGCCGGCATCGTCATCGCCTTCGGGGAGACGGCTGATCCGGCCCCGCAATTGCGGTAGCGGGCCGCGGATCCCTGCTATGACAGGTGCTCACCAGACATGCCCGCTCATCGCCCTGATCGGGCGTTGAACCACCGCTATTCAGTCCCGGCTCTCGACCGTGGCGATGTCGGCCTCGTTGCCGGCAGCGTCGGCCAGCGTCCACCAGGCGGGGGCAAAGTCGTCCCGGACCAGGCGACCGCCGGCGGCCAGGGCCTCCTCCACCCGGGCCTGCGCCTGTTCGATCGGCACCCACACTGCAACGTGGATGGCCCCACCACCATCGGCCCGCATTTCCCTCATTTCTTCGAACCAGAACCCGGGCAGGCGGTTGTGGGGATCGACGAGATCCTCCTCCGGGGAATCGGGCCGCGGCTCATACCCGAGAACGGCCTGCCAGAAAGGCATCACCTCGGCGACCTTGCCCGCCCCGGGAACGACGATCATGCTTTGCACGGTCGACGGGTCCCCGATCAGGCCAAGCTTGCGAGCGGTGGCGGAAATCTGTCGAGCTAGATCGACGTCGGCCTGGCTCATGCCGTAGTAGTCGTCACGCCTGGTCAGGAGTCGTACGGTTACCCCATCGGGACGGATATCGATGTCTGGTTGTTGCCCCTCGATCCCGGGCAAACCTGCGATCGCCTGAACGAGGCGGACCGCGGCCGCCAACGACCCGGTGCGGAAAAAGGTGCAAGCGCCGTCCCCCACCACCCGCCACTCCTCGGTCCCGGGACTGGTATGAAACTGGCTAGCGGGAATCGGTTCGCTCATGAGAAGGTCCGTGCGGATTTTTGCGTTGCCACCACGGAAAGATTCGCGCAGAAGGTTCGGAGGCGGCGTTCCGTGCGGATTTTTCCGTCGCCACGACGGAAAAATCCGCGCAGATGTTGCGAGAGCGGCGGGCGATGCGCCAAGAGGATGTGCCGGGTCATGGGACCAAGTTCTCCCGAGTGAGCTTGTCCAGCACTCGAGCAAGCTCTGCAGGGCAAGTGACCATGGGCCAGTGTCCAGAGTCGATGTCGACGAACGAAACCCTGGTGGCCCGGGCCAGTTCGGGCAGCTCGCCGGCATCAATCCAGGCTCGGGCTTGGTCCGGGGTGTATTCGGGGCAGACGAGGACGACGGGGAGGTCGTAGCGGCGCGGGTCGGACAGGTGAACCACACCCTTGGAGACGCCTTCGGGGACGGGGACCGTAACCGCGGCCATCTGTTCCTTCTGGGCCTCGGACAGGTCCGCCGAATCGGCCCCTTCGAATGGCTCCCAGCCCGGAAAGGGCATGACCCCATCCGTTGTGGGGAAGAAGTCGGCGTATTTGTCCCCGTCGGCTGCGGGAAAGCCTCCGATGAGGGCGATTCCCCGGATCGCTTCCGGTCGTCGGTCGGCGGCCAGCCAAGCCAGGGTGGAGGCGGCTGAGTGCCCCGCGACTAGGGGCCGGTCGGCGGCGTCGACCGCCGCCAGCACTGCCTCCACTTGATCCTCCAACGTCGCCGCGGCGGAACCGTCGTCGACCCCGGGGAGAGCGACTGGAATCGCTCGGTGTTGGTAGCGGGCAAGCTCGGCCACAACCTCGGACCAGATCGAACTGGGAAGCCACAAACCGGCAACGAGAATGATGTCCATAACCGCGACCGTATCACCTAATCCGGACGGTTTACTTCCGGATTAGGCTGATTTCTGTGGAGTCGCTCCGAAGCCCCACAGCCCGCGCCCTGCGCACCCTGGAACTGCTCCAAGTCCGTCCCGGAATCACCGCCGACGAAATCGCCGATCGGCTGGCGGTGACCGATCGAGCCGCCCGTCGCTACATCGAGATACTCCGCGAGGCCGACATACCCATCGAGTCGTCGAGGGGCCCCTACGGCGGATATCGCCTGGGCCGAGGAGTTCGACTCCCACCCCTGGTGTTCTCGGCAGGTGAGGCGCTGGGTTTGGTGATGGCGGTGCTCGACGGGCACCACGCCGCCGCCGATCCCCTGGATCCAGTGGGATCGGCCCTGGGCAAGCTGATTCGGTCCCTTCCCGAGAATGTGGGACGGGCGGCGGCGACCATGCGCCAGCATGCCCTCGCTGCCCCCGACCGCAGAGCCGCGCGTCCCGACCCGGTGATAACCAGTGCCTTGGTCGATGCCATTGCTTCCCAGCGCCGGGTCCGTATCTTCTACCGCCCCGAGCGGGGAGCGAGGATGGAAACCGAGGCCGACCCCTGGGCCATCGTCATCCGCCATGGGCGTTGGTACCTGCTGTGTTTTGCCCATCGTGCTGGTGGCGAGCGCGCCTATCGCATCGACCGTATCGAGAACCTCGAACAACTCCAGGCCGACTCTCAACCACCCCCTGACCTCGACCCCATCGCCCGGCTCGAGCAGCACCTCGGTAGCGGCTGGAAACACGAAACCCACGTCATCTTCGAAGCTCCCATCTCAACTGTGGCCCGGTTCGTCCCCCCGCCGATGGGTCGTCTCGAGCCGATCGACGAGGGCAGCCGCACCGCCTTGAGGGGGACGACCAACAACCCCACCATGTATGCCGGCGAGTGGCTTGCCTCGATCCCTCTTCCCTTTACGGTCCTCGGCGGACCAGAGTTGCGAGAAGCTGTGGCCGCTATCGCCCGTCGGATGGCGGCAGCGGCTGGTCTCAACCCGTTGCCCGACTCATCAGCAGAGTCAGAAAACGCTTAGAGGCTCGTCGGCCAGAATGGGTGGTGATGGTGACGCTCGACGACGTTCGTTCGGTGGCCAATCGCCTGCCCCGATCGGTCGAGGTGGTCGTTCAGGGAAGGGTCAAGTTTCGGGTCGGCCGCCTGGTTTATCTAGCCGCGGCCCGCGACGAGTCAATGCTCGGGTTCGCCTTTCCCAAGGAGGAGCGGGAAGCACTCGTCGCCTCCGAGCCAGGAAAGTTCCTTATGCCCAAGCCGGGCGACATGCGTTACCACTGGGTGGTCATGCGCCTGAACCAAATCGACTACCCGGAAATGGCCGAACTGGTCGTCGACGCCTGGCGAATGGTCGTACCCAAGTTTCTCGCCTCCGGCACTCCCGAGGTGGAACAGATCTTCCAGGAACCCCGCTACACCGGTTGAGGGTCAGGCAAGTCCGACGTATTGGGCGAGGTGCTGGCCGGTAAGGGTCGATCGGTCAACAACCAGTTGGGCGGGGATGCCTTCAAATACCACCCGCCCCCCGTCGTGCCCGGCGCCGGGTCCGAGGTCGATGATCCAGTCAGCGTGGGCCATCACCGCTTGGTGGTGCTCGATCACGATCACCGACTTGCCCGATTCCACGAGCCGGTCCAGCAGCCTGATCAGGTGATCGACGTCAGCCAGGTGGAGCCCATTGGTGGGCTCGTCGAGGAGATAGGTCCCTCCCTCCTCCGCCATCTGGATGGCCAGCTTCAACCGCTGCCGTTCGCCCCCAGAGAGAGTCGTCAGCGGCTGACCGATGGTCAAGTAGCCGAGTCCCACCGCCGACATCCGCTCCAGGATGGCGTGAGCCGCCGGCACCCTCGCCTCACCCTCGGCGAAGAATTCCTCGGCTTCGCCCACCGACATCTCCAAGACTTCATTGATGTTCCGACCGCCCAGCCTGTAATCGAGCACCTCCGCCTGGAACCGCTTCCCTTCGCACTCCTCGCAGGTAGTGGCGACGGTCTCCATAAATCCGAGTTCGGTGTAAATGACCCCGGCACCGTTGCAGTTGGGGCATGCGCCTTCGGAATTGGCGCTGAAGAGGGCGGGCTTGACGCCGTTGGCTTTGGCAAACGCCTTCCGGATCGGTTCCAGCAGCCCGGTGTAAGTCGCTGGATTGCTACGCCGAGACCCGCGGATAGCACCCTGGTCGACCGACACCACCCCGGAACCGGTGGGGATCGACCCGTGCACGAGGGAACTCTTTCCGGAGCCGGCGACCCCGGTGACTACCACCAATACTCCGAGCGGGATGTCGACATCGACGTTCTGAAGGTTGTGAGTATTGGCGCCGCGGATCTCGAGGGACCCGGTGGGGACCCGCACCGTCTCCTTCAAGACAGCCCGGTCGTCTAGGTGGCGACCGGTCAAGGTGTCGCTCTTCCGCAAGTCGGCAACGGTGCCTTCGAAACAGACCGTGCCACCCGCCGACCCGGCGCCGGGTCCGAGGTCGACCACATGATCGGCGATGGCGATCGTCTCCGGTTCGTGCTCGACCACCAGCACCGTGTTGCCCTTGTCTCGCAGCCGCAGCAGCAGGTCATTCATCCTCTTGACGTCGTGGGGGTGGAGACCGATGGTCGGTTCGTCGAATACGTAGGTGACGTCGGTGAGGGAGGAGCCGAGGTGTCGGATCATCTTGGTGCGCTGGGCTTCACCGCCAGAGAGCGTCCCCGAGGGGCGGTCGAGGGAGAGGTAGCCCAGCCCGATCTCAACGAACGAATCGAGGGTATCCCCGAGCGCCGCCAGCAGGGGTGCCACCGAGGGTTCGTTCAATCCCCGGACCCATTCCGCCAGATCGCTGATCTGCATTGCGCAGGCATCGGCGATGCTCACTCCCTTGATCTTCGATGACCGGGCACCCTCGTTGAGCCGGCTGCCGCCGCATTCGGGGCAGGCGGTGAAGGTGACCGCCCGCTCCACGAAGGCTCGGATGTGGGGTTGGAGGGCGTCGACGTCCTTGGAAAGGAAGGACTTCTGGATCTGGTGAACCAGGCCCTCGTAGGTCAGATTGATGCCGGTGACCTTGACCTTCACCGGCTCCTTGTAGAGAAAGTCGTTGAGCTCGGTCTTGGTGTACTTGCGGATAGGTTTGTGCGGGTCGAGGAAACCCGACTCGGTGAAGATGCGTACCGACCAGCCGTCGGCCTTGTACCCAGGCACGGTGATGGCGCCCTCAGCTAGGGACTTCGATTCGTCGTAGAGCTGGGTCAGGTCGATGTCGCTGACGGTGCCCATGCCTTCGCAGCGGGGGCACATCCCGCCGGCGTATCGCTCGACTCGCCGCAGCGTCTTGCCACCCTCGCCCCGTTCGATCTCCATCACTCCCCTGACAGTGCTTGAAGGCACGTTGAAGGAGAAGGCGTTGGGAGGACCGATGTGAGGCTGTCCGAGACGGCTGAAGAGGATGCGCAGCACGGCGTTGGCATCGGTTGCGGTGCCCACCGTGGAGCGAACGTTGGCGCCCATCCGTTCCTGGTCGACGATGATCGCCGTGGTCAGACCGTCCAGTACGTCCACCTCGGGTCGGGCCAGGGTGGGCATAAAGCCCTGCACGAACGCGCTGTAGGTCTCGTTGATCAATCGCTGCGACTCGGCGGCGATGGTGTCGAAGACCAGAGAGCTCTTCCCCGATCCCGAAACCCCGGTGAATACCGTCAACCGCCGCTTGGGGATCTCGAGGCTGACATCTTTGAGGTTGTTGACCCGGGCGCCATGCACCCGGATCCGGTCGTGGCGGTCGGCAACCAGCATGGGCGCGCAACGCTAGAAGATCCCATACAGTCGGGCCATGACTCGAGCGTTCATTCTGGGGGGCACCGGGGTGGCGGGCCGAGCCGTCGCTCGAAGGCTCCTGGAGGCCGGGTGGCGGGTCGATGTCGTCGGTCGCAACGCGGGTCACCTCCCTCCGGAGCTGGCCGAGGCTGGATGCCGGTTTCATGCTGTTGACCGCAACGACACTGCGGGGCTGAGAGCGGCCTTTGGGAAAGAGGCCGACCTTTTGGTCGATTGCGTCTGCTTCACGGGAACGGACGCCTCTGGGTTGTTGCCTCTAGCCGCCGATGCTGGCGTCACCGTGATGATCTCGAGCAAGGCCGTTTATGCCGACGGTGCCGGGCATCACGTCAACTCGGAGGTCGCCCCTCGCTTTGATGGTCCGATCAAGGAGACCCAACCCACCGTTGCCCCCGGTGACGGCGATTACCGCACCCGCGAGGGATACGGCGCTAATAAGGTTGCCGCCGAACAGGTGCTGCTCGACAGCGGCTATCCCGTGACAGTGATCCGCCCCTCGAAGATCCACGGTGCGTGGGCGCGTCGACCTCGAGAGTGGGTCTTCGTGAAGCGGGCGCTCGATCGTCGCCCGGTTCTGATCCTCGGCAGAAGGGGCGAAGATGTCGACCACACCACTGCGGCTACCAACCTGGCGGCCCTCATCGAGACGGTCGCCGCAGTGGGAGGTCGCCAGATCCTCAACAGCGCCGATCCCGACTCCCCCAGCGTCTTGGAGATATCGCGGGCCATCGCTCACTACCTCGAACATGACTGGGTTGAGGTGCTGTTGGATGGCTTTGATCCGATCGTGGGCCGTCATCCGTGGGAGGCGCCTCACCCGATCATTCTCGACATGAGTGCCGCCATCGACCTGGGCTACCGACCAGTTGGTGGCTATGCCCAAACGGTGGCTGACGAGATCAAGTGGTTGGTGGCAGCCGCTGACGGGGGACCCGGCGCCGATCTGTTGCCAGCGCCTGATGATCCCTTCTTTGGACCGATGTTCGACTATGACGCTGAGGATCGATACCTGGCGATGAGCTCAGGAGAGGATCCGCCTCAGGGACGGCCGCCTGGACTCAGCTCACCGCTCTCTTGACAAGAGTGGCGATCTCCTTCTCCACCGTCGGAGTCAACTTGGTCACAGCGAACGAGGTCGGCCACATGTTGCCCTCGTCGAGCTTGGCATCGGCGTTGAAGCCAAAGGTGGCGTACCTCTCCTTGAACTTCGACGCGGGGGTGAAAAAGCAGACCACCTTGCCATCTTCGTTGGCGTAGGCGGGCATCCCGTACCAAGTCTTGGGCGCGAGGGATGGTGCGCTGGCTTTGACGATGGCATGGATCCGCTCGGCCATGTTGCGATCAGGCTCCGGCATTTCTGCCACCTTCTCCAACAAGGCAGTCTCCCCATCGGCACGCTGAGCTTCGGCTTTGAGCTCCTTGGCTCGCTCTCTCATCGCGGCCCGCTCTTCGGCGGTGAACCCCTGGGTTTTCTTAGCGCTCGTGCTCTTTTCAGACTTCTTGGTGGTCATCGTTATCGACTCCTGTGTTCAGCGCGACTGGATCCGGACCATGTTGCCCGCAGGGTCGCGGAAAGCGCAGTCCCGCACCCCGTAGGGCTGGTCGATCGGTTCCTGGACGACTTCCGCCTCCCGACCCTGCAGCTGCTCGAAGACCCCGTCGACGTCGGGGGTGGCCAGCACCACGCTGGCATAGGTGCCCTTGGCCATCATCTCGGCAATCATGCGCCGTTCCTCCTCGGTGAGCCCGGGACTGGCCTCAGGCGGATAGAGAACGATCGAGGTAGCCGGCTGGTCGGGAGGGCCCACCGTGATCCAGCGCATACCCTCGTAACCAACATCGTTGCGAACTTCGAAACCGAGCGTGTCGCGGTAGAAGGCCAGAGCGGCATCGGGGTCGTTGTGGGGAAGGAACGTGTAGTGAATGGTGATGTCCATGAGGGTCACCCTACGCGCGGCTGGCGATGGGCGCTTCTCGATTCCTGACCGGTTTAGTGACCTGCTTTGCCACGCAGGGCGGTATTCCCTCTGTCGCCCCCGCCGCCTGCCGCCGGTAAACGCTGGGTGCCACTCCCACCAACTCGGTAAAGCGGGTGCTGAAGGTGCCCAACGAAGAACAGCCGACGGCGAAGCAAACCTCGGTGACGCTGAGGTCGCCGCGGCGCAGCAGCGCCATCGCCCGCTCGATCCTCCGGGTCATGAGATAGCTATAGGGTGACTCGCCGTAGGCCAGCTTGAACTGGCGGCTGAGGTGTCCGGCCGACATGTGGGCGCCACGGGCCAGCGCCTCGACATCAAGTGGCTGGGCGTATTCCCGGTCCATCCGATCGCGAACCCGGCGAAGCCAGGCCAGGTCACTCAGATGTTGCTTCGAGAGGGAACTGCTTGTCACCCGAGAAATCGTAACGGCGTCTCGGCGTAGGCCTGGATGGCGGCTGGGACCGTCACCGGCCCCCCGATACCCTCCCAGGGTGCCGCCACCGGACGACACCAGGGTTGACTCAGACATAGCTGCCGCTCTGGCCGCGGGGCGCGATCAGGATTGGGAGGAGCTGTGGGAAGCAGTCGAGGTCCTGGCCGGGGAGGGCACCTTCGCAACTTGGACGGGCGGCGACCCAGCTGGGGTAATCACTGTCGATGGCGAGGAGCGCACCCTGTATCGCATGCCGTATCCGACCTACTCGGAATCGGTGGAGCGGGTCCGCCAGCACCTGGGCAAACTCGGTCTCATCGTGCCATTCGATTGGATGAAGTGGGAAGGCACTACCCGATACGGGCGGAACCCGGAGGCGCTGGCCTCGGCCCCGGTTACCGACGCGGTCCGCCTGCTCACCGCCGTCATCCGCGCCGAGCGCTTCGGAGAAGGGAACATCGAGGGGGCGCTGGTGAGCGGTGTGATACAGGCCGCCCTGGCTCGGATACGAAGCTGGTACAACGAAAATCGCTCGTCCGCGTCGCCCCGGTGAACCCTCGGAGCTCGTCAATCCCAGGTAACGGTGATGGGCCGCGTGATCCCCGGTAAAGGAAGCGAGACGGCCTCCGCCTCCAACTCCTCCCGACTGGCAACAGGCATTGGTCGCCACAAGTCAATCGTCACTTTGTGTTCCGCCCGGCGCCAGGTACCCACCACTTCCCCGTCAACCAACACCGCTCCCGGCCAGACCCGCGAGGTCCAGAGCTGGCTTCGACGAGCAGCGTCGGGAACCAGCAGCGCCCGGTCCTCACCCTGCAGCAGGTAGTAGCTGTCGCCGCTGGGAAGGAGGCGGGTGGAGGCTGCCCCGCCGGATGACCGAAAGGAGAACTCGTCAGCGGCCAGGATCCATCGTTCACCGACTGGTGTCCGGACGGCAATGAGTTCCTCGGCGAGGGACTCGAAGCTGGCCTCGGCTGGCTGGGGGCGGATCCCGGCCCATGACGAGAAGGACTGGGGACTGGCGGGTCCGAAGACATGGAGATGACGCCGGGCCAGCTCGAGTTGGGCCCCAAAGGGGTCGACATTCGGTGTAGGTACCGTCCAGATCAGCGGCTGTCGGGCACCATCCCAGTAGATGAGGAACCGGCCGGTGGGAGCGGCATAACGGAGGGCGTTGGGATGCAGCCCCACTAGGCGAGCGGCATCACGGACGTCCATCCGCTCATCTTGCAGCGCTGCGGCGAGGCGGTCGGCAGTCTCTTGGGCTCTCTGTCGGGCGTTGGGTTCGGTGGGGAGACGACCAAGCGTGAACAAGGGCAGATCGCACTCGGCGATCACATAGGCGCTGTAACGGAGGCCCCAGGTCTGAACCAGAGGCGGTTCCGCCCACGCGCCAGCGGAAGTCTGGGCGACCCTGGCATGTATGGAAACGAGGGCGGCCCGAGGCATGCTGTCTTGGAAGCCGGCGACGGCGGCACGCTCCAGGGAAGCCGGGGAGTGGTCCAGCCTCTTATCCAGTGCCGACACCTTGCGGCGATGGGCGAGAATCTGCTCTCGCGTCAGATGGAGCACCCTCCGACCCTACTTTGGGCCCTCGGTCCAGGTGGGAGCCGACCTAGGGAAGGAAGGTTCAGCTCGGATTGCGTTCTTAGGACCCAAACGGCCCGCTTTTCGGCCCCTTTGGGTCCTAAGAAAGCAGAGATCCGTGTTCGGGCCCCTACTCGACCGGTCGAGGAGGGATGCGATACGTCGAGGCGAAGACTTCGTTGGGGTCGTATTTGGACTTCACCGCAACTAGTCGCTCCCAGGTGCCTCCCGGAAAGGCGGCTCGTACCGACCCGGTCGAGTCATCGCCTAGGAAGTTGAGGTATCCCCCAGGCACTCCACGTTGGAGCCGGGTAGCGAGGTTATCTGCCCAGACCTGATGGTCGGGCCGCTCTGCCGGATCCTCGAAGGCCGCGGCCACGTTGATGATCATTTCCCGGTTGCGGTGAGGGAAAGCGGTGGCGTCGGCCGGTACCCGGGCCACCGCCCCGCCCAAAACCCGGATCTGGACCACACTCATTGAAGCAGCGGAATTGCGGAGAGCTTCGAGGGAGGAACTGGCGTCATCGAGAGTGAAATCGTCGCTATAGATCGAGAATACGGTCATTGCCTCGGGGTGGGGTGGGCCTCCCTCCTCGGGTGGGAACATCTCCGTGTATGGCATCGGATGCACTGTGTCGACCAGCGGCTGAGCAATCCGGCGGAAACGTTCGATCTCCTTTTCAGCCCGGGGAGGGTCTCCGAGGTGGACCATCATGAGCATTAGCACCATTTGGCCGTGCACTTCTTCGGGAAGAAAAGGCATCGGTGGGGCGACCATCAGCCCGGCGATAGCCGAAAGATCTTCTGAGGCCTCCCGGGCTGTCGCCACGAAGTCGGTAACCGCCTGGGGGGTAGCTGGAAGAATGAGCATCCCCCCTACCACACTGTCGACGGGATGAAGGCGGTATTCGAGTTCGGTCACCACCCCGAAGCTGCCGCCCCCTCCCCGGATCGCCCAGAAGAGGTCGGAATCCCGTTCGTGATCGATTTGGCGGATGGCTCCGTCGGCCGTCACGATCTCTGCCCCCAGCAGGTTGTCTATGGTCAGCCCAATCTTGCGGTGGAGAAACCCGACTCCCCCGCCCAGGGTTAGCCCGGCGATCCCCACCGAACCGGTGTCGCCAAAGCCGGTGGCCAAACCGAATTCGGCCGCCTTGAGAGTGTATTCGCCGGCCAGAACCCCACCTCCGGCGGTGGCGCTGCGGCCGTCGGCGTCGATCCGTATGGTCCTCAGGGCGGAAAGGTCCAGCACCAAGCCCCCGTCAATAAGGCTATGCCCGAGAAGGCTGTGGCCTCCGGCGCGGACCGCGAGCTTGACGCCAGTCTCGCCGGCAAATTGGATCACCTTGGGCACATCAGAGGGTCGCGCCACCCTGATTAGCGCCAGCGGCCTTCGACGATTGAACTCCCGATAGAACGCCTCCTTCCCCGGCTCGTATCTTTCGTCCTCCGGTTCGATTACCTCCCCGGTGAGGGTCCTCTTCAGCTGGCTCAAGTCGTTCATGGTGCCGACCCCAACGCCTCAAGGCGGCTTGACGCCGAATCGCCGACGTCTACGCCCAGTGCGTCGCCATAAGAACGGGCGGCCACGGCCACGTCCCGGAGCGCGAAGCCGTTGCAGGCCTTACTCAGATTGATCATGATGCCTCCATTCCAAGAGGCCACGTTGTCGCCCCTCAATCCTTTTGACGAGTTCGACCATCAAAACTCATCGGGAGGGTCCCGAACCAGTCCAACATCGCTTCTTCGTATCTGATTCCGAAGTCGAGGGTGGAAGTGGCCTGATAACGGTCGCGAACTGAGCTAAGAAGGGACCATGGATCAGCTCCCCTCTTTTGATGCACTTCTTCCTCCCGCCATGGCCCGCAAAGCGGAGGAGGTGGGAGTCACCAAGGCCGCTCTCCCACTGATGTCGACTTTTGCGCTCGCCGTGCTCGCGGGGGCGTTCGTCGGCTTCGGAGCCATGTTGTCGACGGTGACCCTCGCAGGCGCCGAGGGCATGCCATACGGGTTCGGGCGCCTCCTGGCCGGGTTGACTTTTTCTTTGGGCTTGATTCTGGTCGTGGTCGCCGGCGCCGAGTTGTTCACCGGGAACACGCTGTTGGTGATGGCCGCAGCCAGCCGGCGAATCAAGCTGAGGTCGGTGATACGCAACTGGGGAATCGCCTATGTGGGGAACTTCGTGGGCGCCGTAGCCACAGCTGCGATGGTCTATCTGTCTGGACACTTCCGGGCGGGTGGTGGGGCGGTGGGCAAGCGAGCACTCGACATCGCGGCCGCTAAGGCAGGACTCGGATTCGATGAAGCGCTGTGGCTGGGAGTGCTGGCCAACGCCTTGGTCTGCCTTGCGGTTTGGCTCACCCTCAGCGCCCGCAGCGTGGTCGACAAGGTGGTGGCGATCGTTGGGCCAATCACCGCTTTCGTGGCGGCAGGTTTCGAACACTCAATCGCCAATATGTACTTCCTGCCGATGGGTCTCTTCATCCGATCCGGAGGTGATGGGAAGTTTTGGGATGCAGTGGGATCGACCGCTTCCGAGTATTCAGGCCTGACCTGGAAGGCTTTTCTGATCGACAACCTTGTGCCGGTGACGATCGGCAACATCATCGGGGGAGCCGTTCTCGTTGGTGCGGTGTATTGGTTCGTCTACCTGAGAGGATCCGGGCCCGGCCGCCAAGCCGCTAATTAGTCGTCGGACCTGTGACGGGAAGGGTCGCCGCCAGCCCACTGCTCGGCGACCACTTAGCTCGACCTCTTTTTGTCACACCTGTCTTGTACGTTGGGGTGAGCTTCCCCCGCTGGTCGAGCAAGGTTTTGATATGGAAGCAAAAGTGAGTACTCCGGCCGAGTTGACCGACGGGATGGATCTGTTCCATGCGGAAAGCAATCGCAGCCTGGCTCAGCTGTTGGAGATGGTGGTGGAGTATGACCGTCGGGGGTTGTGGCGGCCCGATGGAGCAACCTCGATGGCGTCGTGGCTTTGTTTCCAGTTCGGGTTGACTCCCCGCATCGGTCGGGATTGGGTGGAGGTGGCCCACGCCCTGGCGGAGCGACCGGCGATCAAAACCGAGTTTGTGGAGGGCCGGTTGTCGTTTGAGCAGGTGAAATATGCCTGCCGGCTCGCCACCCCAGAGACCGATGGGGAGTGGGCGGAGGAGGCCCG
>DATEDX010000180.1:0-9640 GCA_035281425.1 Acidimicrobiia bacterium | reverse complement strand
GCTCTCAGCTTCCTCACCTGCCTCGACCGCCCGGCAGAGCAGATTCGCTCCGGCCCGGTGGGATTGGTCACCCAGAGCGGAGGCACCGGCAGCTACCTCCACAACTTGGCCGCCGAAAGGGGCTCGGGGCTAGCGATCTCGATCTCTACCGGGAACGAAGGAGGAGTCGATGTGGCCGATGCACTCTCGGCCCTGGTGGAGGCGGAGGAAGTGGAGGTGATCGCCTTGGTCCTCGAGACGGTACGGCGGGGAGACGCCTTCCTCCAGGCCCTGAAGCAGGCACAAGAGGCGGGGAAGCCGGTGGTGGCCTGCCTGCTGGGACGCAGCCGGCAGGGAAGCGAGATGATGGTCACCCATACCGGGGCCATGGCCCTCCCCAAGCGGGTGCTGGCCGGAGTACTCGACGCCCAGGCGGTGACGGTGACGGCCACTCCCGGGGAGCTGTTCGAGGTAAGTGAGGTCCTGGCCCGCAGCCGTCCCCCGACCGGGGAGCGGGCCATGGTGGTGACCCACTCCGGGGGCATGGCGATCCTCCTCGCCGACCTGGCGGCCGAGCGGGAGGTGGAGCTTCCCCCGCCGAGCGCGGAGCTGGAAGGGCGCCTCCGTCCCTCGCTGCAGCTGGGATCGGCCGGCAACCCGCTCGATCTGGGCGGGATCATTGGTGGCCCCCACCGTTTCGCCGAGGTGGTCGAGACCGTCGGTCGCTCTGGGGAGTACGACCTGCTCTTGGCCGTGTCCACCGCCTTCCCGGTGGCCCATACTCAAACCCGGGTGGAAGGTCTGCTCGCCCTCGACCTCGACCTGCCGTTAGTCCACCTATGGATGGCGGGTGACCAAGCCAGCGAGGGGCTTGAGCTCCTCAGCGCCGCCGGAGCACCCTTGGCTTTCGAGCCACGGGTGGCGATGGCTGCCCTCGCTGGACTTGTCCGCTGGAGCCGCCCGCCGGAACCGCTGCCGGCTCCCATGGAGGTGGCCCCGGTGGAGGGGGTGCTGTCGGAACACCAGTCCAAGCTGCTTCTTGATGAGTGGGGAGTCCCGGTGGTGGAAGGCACCCTGGTCACCTGCGAAGAGGAGGCGGTAGCAGCCGCGGCCCGATTCGGTTACCCGGTGGTGGCCAAGCTGGCAGCTCCCGGGCTGGCCCACAAGGCCCGGCGCGGTGCAGTGGAAGTGGGTCTTTCCGACGAGGCATCGCTTCGGGCTGCCTACCGGCGACTCCTCGCCGCCGGGGAAGGGCTCGCCTTGGAGGGGGTCCGGGTGGAGCGTTACCGACCCGGGCTGGAAGTGATCGTGGGCGGGGTGCGGCACCCGGGTTTCGGGCCGATGCTCCTAGTGGGGCTGGGTGGCGCCCAGGCAGAACTGGTCGACACCGCGGTGATGGCCCCCGCTCCCTTGGGACCCGCCGCCGCTCGCCGTCTCCTTAACCGCTTGGGTGCGGACTCCTGGCCGGGTCCTCCCGACCTCGACCAACTCGGGGAGATTGTGGTGGTGCTGGGCCGCCTTATCGCCGGTCCCCACGTGACCGAGATCGAAATCAACCCCCTCGCCTGGACCGGCACCCAATGGGAGGCCCTCGACGCCCTCATCCGGGGCTAACCGCGAACCCCGTCGTAACCGCGAACCCCGGTTTCCAGGTGATCGTTTTGATCACCTACAGCCCCGAGTTGGCGACCAACCCAGCCAGGTCGGCGCCGGCGGCGGCCAGCAGGTCCGTCACCTCCACCACTGCGCCCTCGTTAGCCGCCGAGCGGACCGCTGCTTCCACCACCACGGTGGCCCACAACCCGTCCACCACCGAGACCCCCATCGGGGTGCCGTGGCGGGCGGCGGCGCCCAGCTCTTCCAGCTGCTCCCGGAGCGGGTCACCCTTCACCAACTCGACCACCTCCCGGCCCCGTCCGGGTTGTTCCCAGATCAGCTCGCTTCCGCTGTCGATCTCCGGGGTGGTCCACCCGGCGTGGTCGAGGCGGTATTCGAGGTTGCCCTCGGTGGCGAGGAGGTCGAGGCGGTAGTAGCTCGGAGTGGTCCAGCTGCTCGCCACCACCGACATAGCTCCTCCGGCATGGACGATGGTGACTAGGGCCAGGTCGGGCAACCCCAGCCCCTCGCTGCCGTAGGCAAAGCGGGCATTCACCTGCCGGGGAGGCCCGAGCAAAAAGTGGAGGTTGTCCACCTGGTGGATTCCCACCTGGATGAGAACCCCGGCTTCGCTTCCCCGGGCGGTTCGGTGCCAGGCGTCTTTGGCCAGACGAGCGCCCCGGGCGTTGGAGAAGTTGGCATAAGCGGTGCGGACCCACCCCAACCGGCCCGACTCGATTAGCTCCTTAGCCACTCGGTGCCCGGCCAGGCGGCGAGGGTGGTGGGCTACCCCCACCGGCACCTTCGCCTTGCTCGCCAGGCGCCACACTGCAACCGCCTCGGCAGTACCGACCCCCATCGGCTTATCCACCAAGGCCGGCCTGCCCGCCTGCAGTGCCGCCTCCAGGTGGAAGGCGTGGGCGTCGTTAGGGGACGAGATCACCACCGCCTCCACCTCGCGATCGGAAAGCAACTCGCCCAGCGACCCACAGCTGCGGAGCCCATGTTGATGGGCGAAGGCCTCTCTTCGCTCGTCGGAACGCGAGAAACACGCCACCAGCTGCACCGACTCACTACGACGGGCCGCCTCGGCATGGGCGGCGGCCCAGCGGCCGGTGCCGATGATGCCTAAGCCGGTCTTCACGCCGAGAGACCCCAGTCGTAGTCGCCGCCGTATCCGATCCGCCGCGACAGCTCCCGGGCCGCCGAGGCCATCGCCGGTCCGATCTCGGTTACCTGCTCCTGATCGAAGCGGGTGAGGGGAGCGGTGAACACCAGCGAGCCCTGACACTGGTTGGTGTGGTCGAAGAACGGAGATGCCACCGAGGCTCCCCCCGCCACCCGTTCCTCGATGCTCACGGCATAGCCTCGGCGATGATCGAGTTCGGCCTGAGCGAGCACCGCCTCCGCTTCAGTAATGGTGCCGGGGGCGAGGCGGGGGAATGGCCCGGACCCGATCAGGCGGCTCGCTTCCCCCCGAGGCAGCCCAGCCAGGATCGCCCGCCCGGCGGCGCCGGCGTACAGCGGAACCGGCCGTCCCAGCTCGACCACGAAGCGCAAGGGCTTCGAGCTTTGGATCTCGTGGGTAAAGACCGCCACCTCCCCGTGTAGCGAGCAGACGTAGCAGGTCTCGTCGTATTGGGCGACCAGCCGTCCCAGCAGGGGGCGGATGGCGTTGGGGAGGGTGTCGAGCGCCGAGAGGATCCGACCGAGGATGAAGAGTCGGGGCCCGGGGACGTAACCCTCCGGCTGCCGCTCCAAGACCCCCAGTTCCCCCAGCTGTTGGAGGAGGCGCCCCACGCCGCTGCGGTCGATCCCCACCTTGCGGGCCAGACCCCGGGGCCCCACCGGCTGGGCCGAGTCGATTACCGCCTCGATCACCCGGACGATCCGCTCGGCCAGGCCGGGCGCGGGCGACCGTTTGGTGCCACCGGTCATCTCACCCCTCCAGGCGACGGAGGAACCGTTGGGCGTTCCCGGAGAGGACCGCGCTTCGTTCGGCGGGAGTCATCTCGACCTCTTCCACCTCACCGACCGGATCGTCGGAGGCCATGTCGAAGGGATAGTCAGAGCCCAACATCACCTGCTCCCATCCCACCCGCTGCCCAAGAAGTTGCAGAGATAGGGGATCATGGGTGAGGGAATCGAAGAAGAGACCTCGCAGGAAGACTCCGGGCGGGGTGACGGTCACGGCCACTTTCGGCTCCGGGCGGCAACCCCACCCGTGGTCCCAGCGGCCGATCTGATAGGGGGTGAACCCACCACCGTGGACAAACCCGAAGCGCACCTCCGGATAGGCCTGCAACACCCCGCCGAAGATGAGTTTGGCCATGGCGATGGTTGACTCCAGGGGGTTCCCGATCAGGTTTTGCAGGTAGTAGCTGGCGAGGCGGTCGGACCCGGCTATCGATCTCTGATCGGGATGGAGCCACACCGGCAGATCGCGGGCGGCTAGTTCCTCCCACAACGGACGGAAGCGAGGGTCGTCGAGGTCGACCCCGTCAATGTTGGTACCGATTTGGACACCCCTCACTCGGGGTTGGGCTGCCACCCGCTCCAACTCCTGCAGGGAAGCGTCGACGTCCTGGAGGGGGAGGGTGGCGAAGAGGTGGAATCGGTCGGGATGAGCGGAGGAGAGTTCCAGCAGATGGTCGTTCTGGATCCGCGCAAAGTCTCGCCCCACCTCGGCCGGCACGTGGTAATGAAAGTTGGGTGGGGGGATGGCGATCACTTGAAGGTCCACCCGCTGGCGGTCCATGTCGGCCAGCCGCAACTCCGGGTCGAAGATGGCGCCGGGGAGGGGGCCGAGCCGCTCCCGTCCCGGATAGCGGAGGTAGGTGCGGCTTTGCTCCTCGACCAACTCGGGACCGTGATCGGGGTGAGCTTGCCGCATCTCCTCCAAGGCGGCAGGGACGATGGCATGGGCGTGGACGTCGATGGTGGTCAATGGCTCTCCTTGGATGAAGGGGAAGAGGCAAATGATCCGTAGCCGGGATGGCGGAACTGACCGGGGATCTCGATGAGGATCGGACCGGGGGAGCCAATTACCGCCTCCAAGGTGGCGCCCACCTGGCTGAGGTCATCGACCAGGACTCCCCGGGCCCCGCAAGCCTGGGCCAAAGCCACGAAATCGGGAGGAAGGATGTCGACCCCTGAGCGCCGCCCGTATAAGTGGTCCTGGTGGCGACGTTCGACCCCGTAGCCGCGGTCGTTGAAGACCAGGTAGACGACGGAGACGTTCTCCTGGACCGCGGTCATCAGTTCCTGGATAGTGAACATCGCCCCGGCATCGCCGGCGATCGCCACCACCGGTAGGTCGGGTCGGGCGGTGGCACCCCCGATGGCGGCGGGGAGGGCATAGCCGAGGGTGCCGAAGCCGGAGGGGATGAACCAGGTACGAGGATGGCGGGTGCGCCACCAGCCCCGGGCCCAGAAGGCCAGGGTGGTGGGGTCGTTATAGACCAATGCTTCGTCGGGGAGGGCGGCGCGGATCTGGTCGAGCACCTCCAGTTCGACTGCCGGTCCGATCGACCGGGTCACCGCCGCCAGCGCCTCGGCTACCTCTGCCTTTCGATCGTTCCCAGAACCGGCTGCCATCCCCCGGTTGAGAAGGTGGAGGGTGGGAGCAGCGTCACCCACCAGCCCCACGGATACTGGGTAGTTCCTTCCGATCTCGGCCGGGTCGAGGTCGATCTGGACGATTCGCTCCGGGAGACGAAGGGCCCACCCTCCGGTGGGGAAGTAGGAGAAGCGTGTACCCACCGCCACCAACAGGTCGGATCGGTTGATCAACTCCTGCACGGGTGGCTCGTTGGCCCAGTTGCCCAGGTGCAGAGGATGGTCGTGGGCGATAGCGCCTTTGCCCTTTTGGGTGGTGATCACCGGTGCGCCCATCCGTTCGGCCAGGGTTTGCAGCTCGAGGGCGGCCTCGCGGGTGGCGATCCCGCCGCCGGCCCAGATCAGGGGGGAAGAAGCGGCGGCGATCAATCGAACTGCCGCCTCGACCGTCTGAAGGTCGGGGAGGGGTTTGACCGAAGCAGCAGGTTCGGGGATGGGGGCATCGGTCAAGGTGGTCAGGGCTTCCCCGGCGATCTCGACCAGGGCAGGTCGCGGCCGGCGACTGCGCAGGGCGAACATGGCTTGGTGGATGGCGAGGGGGATCTCGTCCGAAAGGAGGACCTGTTGCCCAAACCCAGTAACGGGCCGGAACATCCCGAACTGATCGGACATGTCGTGAAAGTGGCCTCGTCCCTTGCGGCGCACCGAGGCCGGGTTTTCGTTAACGATATGAAGGACCGGCACACTGTCGTTGAAGGCGGTGCCCATGGCAGTCATGGTGTTGAAGGCGCCCGGTCCTCCGGAGGTGAAGGCCACTCCCGGCCGGCCCGTTGCTCGGGCATAACCATCGGCCATAAACACTGCGCCCTGCTCGTGGCGGGTCTCGATATGTCGAAGCTGGGGGTGGTCGCAGAAGGCGTCGTAGACCGAAAGGGTGCCCACCCCGGGGATCCCGAAGAGGACTTCAACCCCCTCCGTTACCAAGGCCTCCACCAGCGCTTGGGCACCCGTTCGGGGACTCAACGCCGTCTCACCGAGTGCGACAGTGGCCCGGACACAGGGACGAAGCTTAGAGCAGTGGTGGGTGGTGGATGTCGAGTGGTGGGCCCTGCTCTTAACTGGGGCAGCCCAGAGAGCGGCCGCCTGAGGCAACGCCCACCCAGATCAGCGGGAAGCTGCCCTGTTCGGCGATCACGAAGCGGTCCTGGCCTACCGCCGCTTCCCGCCCGGCCACATTGTCGGGAAGCGGCATCCAGCACCGGGCGTCGGGCGAAACCCACCCCACCCCACCTGCCTGCCCGGTGCGATCACCGAGAATCACCCAACCGAGTTCGCCCGCCACCACTTCCCGCAGCTGATAGGCGCCTTCCCCGGGAAGTGAGCCCAGGCGGTTCCAGGTCTGCCCCCCGACGGACACCCATACCGCCGGGTCGTCCCACCCCAGTCCTCCCACCGCCACCAGGGTCCCATTCCGCCAAGCCAGGTCATAAACAAAGGCACCTTCGCCGAAGGCCAAGCCGCTGCTCACCAGCTCCCAGTGGCGACCGTCCCCCGATCGCCATACCTCCGGCTCACATACCGGCCACATGCCAAAGGGGTCCCCGCCGCCGACTGAAATCAGCGTGTAGAAGCCGTCATCGGTGGCGACCAGAGGCGGCACGTCGACTGAATTGGTAAAGAGCGGATCACATCGCCCGTGACTCGGCATCCCGGTCGCCTCGCCCCAGGCCGGACTGGCTACCACCCGCTGAAACGAGTTGCGGCCATCGGACCAGTACACATCACCGGAAAATGCTTGCCCCACCATCCCCCTAGGGCCCGCGGCGACTCCCGCCCGGCCCGAGCCGTAACCAGCCCGCACCAGCAAAGGGAAGTCGAGGAACACCTGCTCCCCGGCAGGTTCAAGAAGCTCGATCCAGTTGCTGCCGAACGCCCACAAGTCACCGGCTCCCGTGATCAGCCGGCTGGCCGCAGCCCCGAACGAGCGGGAGGACCAACTGAGGCCACTGGCGGAGGTCCAAACCGTCACCCCTAGGGCTCGAGGAGCGGTGAGAAAGGCGAAGCCGCCGTTATACGCCACCAGGCTGTCGGCGTGGATGCTGGGGTCAGGTTCGGCGATGAAGGTCCACAACACCGACGAAGGTTTCTCGGCGGTAGTGGAGATGAAGATGCCTAGCCCCAGCACCAGCACCAGCCCAATCCACCATGGTGACCGCCGGATAGGGGCGGGGGCCGGGGCGGGTAACTCCCCAATCTCAGGAGGAGGCGAGCTCAGCACACTGCCGCAATTGTGCCAGCGCCCGGGGGCTTCTTGCACTTTGCATCGTATGATCTGGCCCCGAATGGTCGAGGCCGCCGCCCTCCCTGCCGGCACCATCCGGGTAGCGCCGGAAGTCGTACATGATTGGCTTGCCTCTGCCTTCCGAGGGGTCGGCGTCCCCTCGGCCAGTGCCGATCTCCATGCCGATGTTCTGGTGGCGGCCGACCTACGAGGGATCCGCAGCCATGGGGTGGCTCGGCTCAGCTACTTCCTGGTCCGGCTTGCTAACGGCACCATCAACCCCACGCCCCGGCTCGATTACCGGCAGGGAACTGCTACCACCGGTCTCCTCCTCGCCGACAACGCCCTCGGCACCGTCGCCTCTTCGGAGGGGATGGACCGGGCCATGCAGATGGCGGAGGTTCACGGCTCCGGCTTCGTTGCCGTTGGAGAGAGCAGCCACTTCGGCTTCGCCGGTTACTGGGCCGCCTGGGCCGCCCGGCACGGGTTCATCGGCATCGCCATGTCCAACAGCGGGGGACGAGTCGCTCCCACCTTCTCCTCCGAGGGCCTTTTGGGGACCAACCCCTTGGCGGTGGCCATCCCTGGGGGCGAAGGCGGCCTTACCTTCATGCTCGATATGGCAACCTCAGCGGTGGCGGTGGGAAAAGTGGAGACGGCCCTGCGGGAGGGCCGGCCCTTACCTGCCGGCTGGCTGACGGCCTCGTCTACGCCCAGCCTCGACCCCAACGGGGTGCTTTCGTTTTCGGCCCCGCTGCTCCCGCTCGGCGGAGAGGGAGATGATCTCGGCGGCCACAAGGGATACGGCCTGGCCTTGCTGGTCGAGTTGCTGTGCGGGGCCCTTTCCGGGAGCTCCCTCCAGGACCGCTTGGCGGGTGCGGCGGGGGAGAAACGAGCAGCCATGGGTCACTTCCTGGGAGCGATCCAGCTGGCTGGCTTCGGAGCCCTCGACGCGGTCCATGGGAACATGGAGGCCACCTTCGCCACCATCCGCGGGGCGGCTCGCCAACCCGGTCGCGACCGCATCTACATCCACGGCGAGCCGGAGGAAGAAGCCACCCTGACTAATCGAGAGCTGGGACTCCCCCTCACTCCCGCCCTGCAGGAACAACTCCGGCGGTGGAATGGCCAGCTTGGTCTGGGGCTCGATCTCCCGTGAGCGGTGGAGTCAGTTCCCGGCAGGCCAGTGCGGCGATCCTCGGGTTGGGTTTCACCCACGCCGTGATGATTCCCGATGCCGAGACCCGCTATCTCCATGGTGCCCTCCTCGACCGCCTGCTGGTGATCACCCCGGCCCGAGAAGGTGAGGGGGTGGCCATCGCCGCCGGGCTCTGGGTGGGTGGGGCCAAGCCGCTCCTGATCATGCAGAACACGGGTCTTATGGAAGCGGGGGACAGTCTTCGTGGTTGCGGGCTCGGTCCCCGGATTCCGCTTCGCCTGCTCATCGGCTGGCGGGGATACGCCGGCGCCAGCAGCGGACGCTTGCCCATCGATTCCGCCTACACCTACACCGAGCCCCTCTTGCAAGCGTGGCAGATCCCGTATCGCCTGTTGGTGACCGATGCCGACCTGTCACTCCTCGCGGAGATAGATGGCCTGGCGGAAAGAACTTCGCTCCCAGCGGCGCTCCTCTTCCCCTGGGCCTTCCGGGATGATTGAACGCCTCGAACTCTTCCAAGCGGTGGCCGCGGTTCGTACCGACGAGATTGTGGTCACCACCATGACCGCCACCCTGCAATGGCCCATGGTCTCCCAGCATGAACTCGACTTCGACTTCCTGGCCTTTGGGATGGGGCACGCCGGTGACTTCGGGCTGGGGCTGGCTCTGGCTCGACCCGAACGCAAGGTGATCGTCTGGAAAGGCGACGGCGGACTGCTGATGAACCTCGGGTCGCTTGTCACCCTGGGGCAATACGGCCCGCCCAACCTGGTGATCTTCCTCCTCGAGAACCGGAGTTACGAAATCACCGGCGGCCAGCCGCTCCCACCCCGGGTCGACTTCGCCGCCCTGGCCCGAGGGGCGGGAGTGGAGGGTGGAGGCAGCCAGGGCAGTGGACGGGTGCTGCGGATCGAGTCCCTCGACACCTTCATTGATGAGCTGCCGGGTTTACTCCGCCAGGCGGGACCCCACTTCGCGGTGCTCCCGGTCCACACCCGCCATCCCTTGCCGCCGGTGAGCCACACCGATCACGCCGGTCGGGTGCAGAGGTTGCGACGAGGTTTGGG
>DATEDX010000179.1:0-8960 GCA_035281425.1 Acidimicrobiia bacterium | reverse complement strand
TTCCTGCTCGGCTTCATGATTTTCATCTTCATGCAGATGCAGGGCTCGGGGAACCGGGTCATGCAGTTCGGCAAGGCCCGGGCCCGCATGGTCACCAAAGAGTCGCCCAAGGTCACCTTCAACGACGTTGCTGGGCTGGTGGAGGCGATCGAAGAGCTTCACGAGATCAAAGACTTCCTGCAGAACCCCGACAAGTATCGGGCCCTGGGGGCCAAGATCCCCAAGGGGGTGTTGTTGTTTGGCCCTCCCGGCACCGGCAAAACCCTGCTGGCCAAAGCAGTCGCCGGCGAAGCCGGGGTTCCGTTCTTCTCGATCTCCGGCTCGGACTTCGTCGAGATGTTTGTCGGGGTGGGGGCGAGCCGGGTCCGCGACCTCTTCGAGCAGGCAAAGGGTCACGCTCCTTCGATCATCTTCATCGATGAGATCGACGCCGTGGGTCGGCACCGTGGTGCCGGTCTGGGCGGCGGCCACGACGAACGCGAACAAACCCTCAATCAGCTGCTGGTGGAACTGGACGGCTTCGACACCAACACCGGGGTCATCGTCATAGCCGCCACCAACCGACCCGACATTCTCGATCCGGCCCTGCTTCGCCCCGGCCGGTTCGACCGCCAGATTGTGGTCGACGGACCCGACATCATCGGCCGCAAGGCAATCCTCGAGGTCCACTCCAAGGGCAAACCGCTGGCGGCGGAGATCGATCTCGAGGTCCTCGCCCGGCGTACTCCTGGCTTCACCGGCGCCGATCTCGCCAACCTCATAAACGAAGCCGCGCTCCTCACCGCCCGCCGCCGCAAGAACCAGGTGGGGATGCTCGAACTGGAAGAGGCCATCGACCGGGTGACCGCCGGGCCTGAGCGGAAGACCCGGGTCATGACCGACGACGAGCGGCGGCTCATCGCCTATCACGAGACCGGTCACGCCCTGGTCGGCTGGGCGTTGCCGATGGCCGACCCGGTCCACAAGATCACCATCGCTGCTCGGGGAAGGTCGCTGGGCCACACGTTGGCACTCCCCACTCACGACAAGTACCTGTTGCGGCGTTCCGAGTTGGTCGACCAGCTGGCCATGCTGCTTGGTGGCCGCACCGCTGAGGAGCTGATCTACGCCGATCCCACCACCGGGGCCTCCAACGACATCGAGAAGGCGACGTCCATCGCCCGGCGCATGGTCATGGAGTATGGGATGAGCGATCGGCTCGGCCCCATGCAATATGGACGTCCCGCCGGGGAAGTGTTCTTGGGACGCGACTACGCCCGCCAGCAGGACTACTCGGACGAGGTGGCGGCCTTCATCGACAATGAGGTGCGGAGGCTGATCAGCGCCGCCCACGAGGAAGCCCGCACCATCCTCGAAGCTCACCGGGAGGCGCTGGAGAGGATGGTGGCCATCCTCCTCGAAAAGGAGACCGTGGGCCCCGAAGAGGTGGCGGAAATCTTCGCCGACGTGCCCAAGTGGGAACATGCCCCCGATGGCGCCCTGCGGATCAAGCCTCCCTCGCCCCGGCCCGAGCAACCCGCCGAAGAGGGCGACGATGTAGCGGCGGCCGTCGCTTCCGAGGAGGAGTCCGCTCCCTCCGACCGGCCGTCCTCGGGGCGCAAACCTCGCACCCTGCTCCCGCGGATGAAACCGGCTGACGCCCCCGGATCCTGACCTTGACCCACATCGCTGCCGACGGGTCGGCTGATCTCGAAACGATGCCGGACGAAGGCATCGACCAGGCCGCCATCGCCCAAGCGGTCCGCTCCATCCTCATCGCCATCGGGGAAGATCCCGAACGCGAAGGACTTCGAGAGACCCCCGAGCGGGTGGCACGTTTCTACGCCGAAGCCTTCGCGGGTTTGCATCTCGATCCGGCCGACGAAATCGACGCCTTCTTTGGAGAGGAGCACTATCACGAGATCGTGATGGTGCGGGAGATCCCCTTCGAGTCCCTCTGTGAACACCATCTCTTGCCCTTCCACGGTCGAGCCCACGTGGCCTACATCCCGGACGGGCGGGTCACGGGGCTGTCGAAGCTGGCCCGGCTGGTGGAGGGCTACGCCCGCCGCCCGCAGATGCAGGAGCGGCTCACTGCGCAAGTGGCCGACGCCCTGATGGATCGCCTGCAGCCGATGGGGGTGCTGGTCGTGGTGGAGGCCGAACACCTCTGCATGTCGATGAGAGGAGTCCGCAAGCCCGGCGCCGTCACCGTCACCTCGGCGGTGCGGGGTTTGATGGAGTCCAACCCTTCGACTCGGGCCGAAGCCATTGCCCTCATCAACGGAGGCCGATGAGCTCAACTCCTAGCTGGAAGCTGCGGACCCGCAGCCTTTCTCTGGCGCGCCCGTTGTTGATGGGGGTGGTCAATGTCACCCCCGACTCCTTCAGCGACGGAGGGATGCTGGCCGATGCGCGTCAGGCGGTGCAACATGCTTTGCGTTTGGGCGGGGAGGGAGCCGACCTGGTCGACGTGGGCGGTGAGTCGACCCGTCCCGGATCGACCGGGGTGGCGGCGCTGGTGGAGGCCGGACGGGTGGTGCCGGTGGTCGAGGAGTTGGCCGGGGCCGGTGTCGTGGTCTCCGTCGATACCTCCAAGGCGGAAGTGGCGGCAGCGGCGCTCGAGGTCGGTGCCGAAGCCATCAACGATGTCAGTGCTGGCCGCGATCCGGCCATGTTCGAGGTGGTGGCGGCATCCGGAGCCGGGTTGATCCTGATGCACATGCAGGGGGAGCCCCGGACCATGCAACAGGACCCGCGTTATGGCGATGTGGTGAGCGAGGTGGGGGAGTTCCTTCTCGCCCGGGCCGACGCCGCCAAGGCAGCGGGGGTGGAAGCCGAGCGGATCTGCCTCGACCCCGGGATCGGGTTCGGAAAAAACCTAGAACACAACCTCACCCTCCTCCATCACCTTCCGAGCCTGCGGGCGCTTGGCTATCCCTTGGTGGTGGGGGTGTCTCGCAAGGCGTTTCTGGGCCGCCTCACCGGGGTGGAAGATCCAACCTCCCGCGACCTGGCCAGCAGCGTCGCCGCGGCGCTGGCAGTGGAACGGGGGGCCGACATCGTACGAGTCCATAATGTGGCCGCTTCTCGGGAGGCCCTCTCCGTTGCCCTCGCTATCGTGCGAGAGTCGGGAGGATGATGGTTATCACTGGCCTCAAACCGCGGGGATTCACCTGGGTGATCGCTGATCGACTGGCGGTTTCGGAACGAATCGGCGGTTACGGCTTTCAGCATCGCAAGATCCGCCGCGAAGAGGAGATCGGCTGGCTGACCAGGGAAGCGGGGATCACCTGCGTCATCACCCTCCTCCCCGGCAACCAGAATCTTCAGGCGTACCGAGAAGCCGGCCTGGACGTGTTTCAAGTGGGGATTCCTCCCGAACCCACTCCGGCAGATGCCGAGCGGGCCTTCAAGATTCTGCACCGCGCCTTGGGGGAGCCGGGCGCCAAGGTGCTGATCCATCGCGAGATCATCGACGACGGGCTGGGGGGGATCTTGGCCGGGTATTTGGTTTGGTCGGGGATGGTCGAGCAGTCGGTACTGGCGGTGGCACTAGTCCAGGAAATCCTTCGCCGGCCCTTGGGTCCGGAGGGGCGCTCGCTCGTCCCCAACGAGACGGAAGTCTGACCGTCGACGGCCCCGATCACATTGCCCTCCGCGGCATCGAGGTGTTCGCCTATCACGGAGTGCACCCCGAGGAGAAGGAGCGGGGACAGCCCTTTCTGATCGACGTCGAAGTGGAGCTCTCGCTCAGGGAAGCCGGAGACTCCGACGACCTGGCTCAGACTGTCGACTACGGCGATCTGGCCGCTCGCATCCATGAGCTGGTGGCCGGGGCACGCTGGAACCTGATCGAACGGGTTGCGGAACGGGTCGCCACCCTGGTGCTCGCCCTCCCCAAGGTCGAGTCGGTGAGAGTGACGGTGCACAAGCCCCACGCCCCCCTGGGGGTCACGGTGGCGGATGTTTCGGTGACCATCGAGCGTCGACAGCAGTGACCCTGGCAGCAGTCGGGTTGGGATCCAACCTCCCTCACCGCCTCACCCACCTGCAGTCGGCGGTGGCGGCGCTCTCCGAGCTGGGGACGGTGACTGCGGTCTCGTCGCTCTATGAGACGGCGCCGGTGGGAGGCCCCGAACAGGGCCCCTATCTGAACGCGGTGGCGCTGGTGGAGACGGAACTGGGCGCAGGTGAGCTACTGGCGGCACTTCATCGGATCGAAGTTGCGAGGGGACGGGTACGGACCGAGGCCTGGGGTCCCCGCACCCTCGACCTCGACCTGCTCCTCTACGGCGACCATCTGATCTCCGAACCTGATCTGACAGTGCCTCACCCCCGGCTGACCGAGCGGCGCTTCGCCCTCGAACCGCTGGTCGAGGTTTGGCCCCAGGCTCCCCACCCTGGCGGTGACCTGGCCGCCCTTCTTTCCGGGGTGAATGATCAGAAGGTGGAGACCGTGGCCTGGCGCTGGACCGAAGGCATACCCGACTTCGTGGATCGGGGCGAGGCCTGGGTAGCGGCCCAGACGGTGCTGATTGTCTTGTGGGGAGCGATCACCGTCGTCACCGGTCGCTTCGAGGCGCTGGTGGGGGTGGTCGGCTGGATGGGCCTAGCCCTGGTGTTGGGCGGCCTGGCATTGGTGTTCTGGTCGTGGCGCACGCTGGGGTCGGCATTTTCCCCGCTTCCGGCTCCGGCCCGGGAGGGGCGCCTGGTCGACTCCGGTCCATACCGCCTCGTCCGCCACCCCATCTACAGCGGGGTGGTGATGCTGCTGGTGGGAGCCGCTGCGCTGATGGGGTCCGGGCAGGGCATGGTCGCGGCGCTCTTGCTGCTACTCCTCTTCGCCGCCAAAGCCCGCCGAGAAGAGAGCCGCCTCGACCTGGCCTATCCCGGCTACGCCGACTATCGCCGCCGGGTCCGGTACCGCTTGATCCCCGGCCTCTGGTGAACCTCCTGCGCGGATTTTTCCGTCCTGGCGACGGAAAAATCAGCACGGATCGATGCCCACAGCTCTTCCGTGTCGATTTTTCCGCCGTAGCGACGTAAAAATCCGCGCAGGGAGTGGACAGCCAGTCGGGGGGTAAGCCGTTAGCCTGCGCGGCGGACCGGTACCCGAGACGGACTGGAGCCTTTGAACATGAACCTACTGATCTGTGGCCCGGGTCGGGCCGGAGGGGCACTGGCCCTGGCAGCCTCGGCCGCCGGCCACGACATTGCCGGCTTCGTTTCCCGGTCGCCGCTCCCGGCTGGCCTCGCCGGCCGCTACTCCGCATACGTCTACGGCGACGCCCTGCCGCCCACCGAGCTTCTGGTGGTTGCCGTTCGCGACGGGGCCATCAGCGAAGTGTCGCAGAGGTTGGCCGAACAGCCGCTGGAGGCACATGCCGCCATCCATCTTTCGGGCTTCACCGCGGTGACTGGCCTGGCAGCCTTGGAGGCGCTCGGGATCCCGGTCGGCTCCTTCCATCCCCTACAGACCCTCCCCAACCCTGAAGACGGCTCCCGGGCACTGGCTGGATCGTGGGCAGGGATCACAGCCGAACCACCGCTTCGTGGCCGGCTCGTTGAATTCGCCGCCAGCTTGGGAATGCACCATTTCGACCTCAACGACGAGGCCAAACCTGCCTACCACGCCGCCGCCTCGGCTGCCTCCAATTTCGTAGTGGCGGCGCTGGCGATCGCCGCCGACCTGTTCGAGGCCGCCCACGTGCCCTTGAGTGCCGCCCGGCCCCTCACCGAACAAGTGACCCGCAACGTCTTCGATCTCGGAGGCGGGGCCGCTCTCACCGGGCCCATCGCCCGGGGCGATTGGGAGACGGTGCGTGGGCAGTTGGTCGCCGCCGACGACGCCGGGGTGGGAGCGGCGTTCCGGTTACTGGCCGAGGCGACCGCGGCCATGGCGGGAGTCTCCATACCCGCCGCAGTGAGGCGCTGATGGAACTGGTGCGGAGCTTTGCCGACGCCCGGGCTCTTTACCGGGGAGTGGTAGGCCTGGTCCCCACCATGGGCTACTTCCACGAGGGCCATCTCGCACTAATGAAAGCTGCCCGTCAGGGTTCCGACACGGTGCTCGTTTCTCACTATGTCAATCCCCTCCAGTTCAACGATCCCGCCGACCTCGAGGCCTACCCCCGCGACCTCGACCGTGACTTGAAGCTCGCCCTCGACGAAGGGGTGGATGTCTTCTTCGCTCCCCCCCAAGCTGAGATGTTCCCCACCCCGCCCGTTACCTCGGTGATGGTTAGCCAGGTCGCCCAACCGATGGAAGGCGTCCACCGGCCCGGTCATTTCACGGGAGTGGCCACGGTGGTGGCCAAACTGTTCGCCGGCCTCCAGCCTCACCTCGCCTACTTTGGCCGAAAGGACGCCCAGCAGCTGGCAGTCATCCGCCGGCTCACGACCGACCTTTCGTTCCCGGTGAGAGTGCTGGCCCAGCCCACCGTCCGCGAGGCCGATGGGCTCGCTCTCAGCAGCCGCAACGTCTTGCTCTCTCCACTCGACCGACCCGCTGCCCTTGAAATCAGCCGAGGGTTATTAGCAGCCTCTGAGGCCGCAGAGGCGGGCGAAACCCAAGCACAGCAACTCCGGGGAATCGTCACCGAACATCTGCGGACTGCCAAACCCGACTATGTCGAACTGGCCTCCCAGGACACTGCCCTGATACTCGACCAGCTCGATCGTCCCGCATTCCTGGCCGTGGCGGCGAGGGTGGGCCCGGTGCGGCTCATCGACAACATCGCCTTCGACCTGGTGGGAGGGCAGGTCATCGCCGACCGCGGGCTACGTCTGCAACAACCGAGCCTGCTTTACAGCTGATGTTGCTCCTCTGCGACGTCGGCAATACCACCACCGTGGTTGGTCTATGGGACGGGGACGGCGTCATCCGGCGCTGGCGGGTCTCCACCGACCGAGAACGAACCGCCGACGAGAGCCGGTTGCTGCTGCGGGCCATGCTCGCCGAGCAGGACGGAGAGGTAACCGGGGGAGCCCTGTCAAGCGTGGTGCCGCCGCGCACCATCGCCTGGCGGGAGGCAATGGAAGCTGTAGTGGATGGCCCGCTGGTGGTGGTGGGACCCGGGATGAAAACGGGGATAGCCCTCCAGGTCGACAATCCCCGCGAGGTGGGCGCCGACCGGGTGGTGAACGCCATCGGGGCGATCGAGAAATATGGAGCACCGGTGATCGTGGTGGACTTCGGCACCGCCACCACGGTCGACCTGGTCGGAGAGGACGGCTCCTACCGAGGCGGTGCCATCGCTCCCGGGCTCGAGGTCTCGGCCGACGCCCTGGTAACTCATACCGCAGCTCTGCGACGGGTGGAGTTGATCCCGCCGAAGAGCCCGGTGGGGCGATCCACAGTAGAAGCGATACAAAGCGGGCTGATCTACGGCTACGCCGGGCTGGTAGACGGGTTGGTGGATCGGGTGATGGAGGTGGTGGGAGCTCGATGTCCGGTGGTAGCCACGGGCGGTCTGGCGGAAACTCTTCGCAGTCATGCCCGCCGCATCCAATATGTCGAACCCGACCTCACCCTGATCGGGCTGGCTGCGGTGTATCGGCGCAACCAGTAGCTCACCTGACCGGGACCGGCTGCCAGTCGTAGGAGACGATCCCGAACTCGACCGTGACCACTTGGGGGGTTCCGGATAGGGGCGTGACGACTAGGGGACCGCCCATGAGCCCGGACAACTCGATGTGCGCTTGATGGAGGATGGACCGGCCATCGGGAGCCCATAGCAACGGCCCTGACACGTGGTCAGCGGCAACTTCCTCCATTCGAGCAGGTGGTAAGGCCAGGATCCGGCGCCCGTCGTAGATGGCGATTTGCAACCGGCAGCGGAAAGTCACGCTATCACTCCTGCGGCAACGATGGCGAGTGACTAGCGGTCACAGACCTCCGGTCGGATTGCCGTCGCCTTCTCGTCCTGGGCTACCCGGCCGGCAGCGGCTGCCAGTCAGTCGATCCGACTCCAAACTCCGTGGTCAAGACCCGAGGCGCCCCGATCAGCGGAGCGGCAACCACCGGAGCCCCGGTCGTGAGCCCATCTGGGCTCGATCTCTCGATGGCGACATAGAGAATCCACTGACCGTCGGGCGACCACAGCAGCGGGCCTCGCGGTATCGCGTCGATTCCGTCCGGCTCCACCGGCGGTAAAACTGTCTTCTGCCCACCGTTATCAATGGCGATGTGAGTGGTGCACTGAGGGTCAGGTCGGGGGCCGCAGGTCTCGATGTAGGCAAGGATGCCACTCCGCGGAGACCAGGCTGGAGCGATCCTCCGGGCGTCGCCGGCGGTCAGCTGGTCTTCGACCCCTGTGTGCCGGTCGACCAGAAAGACGTGTGACGAGCCGTCGTCAAACTCGGCGACGTAGGCGAACGTGTTTCCTTCGGGGCTGACGGCCAGGCCTGCGGGTGGGGCCTTGGTTTGGATCAAGTCCGCAGCGCCGTCCGCGGTGTCGTAGATGGCGATTCCTGTGGCGACTGGGTATGCCACCCACGTCCCCTCCGGGCCCCACACCGAGACGTCCGAGGTCAGGCCGTCAGCCACCGGCACCTGGCTGCCGTCGGTTAGGGAGAAAAGAGTGAGCCGCCAACCCCCCGACTCGTCCCAGCTGTGTACCGCCAACTGCTGACCGTCGGGGGAGCGGACCCCACACGAAAAGAACCTGTCGACCGCTGCCCCCGAGCGGATGGCGGATCCCACCGGGCGGCCGCTCGGGTCCACCTGGGTCAACCGGAGCCGGCCATCTTCGAAGTAGGCGAGGCTGCGGCCATCAGGCGAGTATCTGGGGCAGGTGTGCCAGATGTTGTCGTTGAAGTCACCGATCACTCGCCGGTCGTTGCTGCCGTCGGGGTCGACCATGCGGATGTTGCCGTTGGCCTCGTAGACGATGGTGCCGTTGCGGAAGATTGGGTCGTCGTCCCCTCCACGGCGGAAAGCTGCCAAATTGACGGCGGTTAGGACCAGCCCCGCTCCC
>DATEDX010000178.1:0-2421 GCA_035281425.1 Acidimicrobiia bacterium | reverse complement strand
GTTTCCAGGGTGCCGTCATCTTTGATCAGGTCGCCCCAGGCAAGCGGCCTCTCCTCGGTAGTGCGCCAGGCGTAGCCGTTGAGCTCTCCCAACCACTCGATCCCACAGCTCACATCCATCCGGTAGGGCGCTGGGAAGTCGGGCTCGACGAAATCGCCCGAAGAGTGGAAGAACGGAGGCGGAAAGTCGGGATCGGGGCCGACCTGATCGGGACTCGCCACCGACCCTGGCTGGGAGAGGTCGGTGTCGACCACGGTTCGTTCCTCGGTGGCACCGCGGGGAGGGTCTTCGGCTTGTAGCTGGATGACAAAACGTCCGGGCGGCAGCTTGGACCGCTCCACCGCGACAACATACGCGTGGGGATTGGCATCGAGATTGCAGCCTGCGGGCGGCCCAGGAAGCACGATGAGCGGGCGAAGGACCCCATCCGCCACCACGACGTCATCAAGGCGAATGTGAGCGCACCCACTGCCATAAACGGCACCGAACCACACCACCACTTCTTGGTCGAAGTCCACCTTGGGTAGCCCCTGGTTGACACCGATCTGCTCCCAGAGCAGCGCCAGACTCTCCGGATCCCAGGCGATTCCGGTCCGATAGGGGGAGCCCACGCCTTCAGCGTCGAGCAGGAGCCGCCAGCCCTCTCCTGCTTGGGGTTGTGGTCCCTCAGGCGGAACCTCGGATTGGAGCGGACCGGACAGACAGACTCGCTCCCCGGCGAACCTCTCCCCTAGCCGAGCCTGGATCTCCTCCGTAAGCACCCCGACTTGGATCACCACCACTCCCTTGTCATCCGCCGTCAATGTGCCAAAGGAGTCGAGCCACCCGCGGAGCTCTTGGACGACCCGGTTTTGCAGGGCGGCAAGTTGGCTCATGCTCCAGTCAACCTCAACCGCAACCACCCCTACGCCCGGAAATTTCGCCTCGAGATCGGCCTGACGAAGATCTGCTGCTTCGGAAAACGCAACTGTGATCCAACCGTTGTGTTCGCGGTCGATCCAGATTGACTCGAAGCCCGGCTGGAGTTCAGCCCAAGCTCGAACCTCATCCACCGGCATCTCATTGGCTACGTAGAGCGGATCGTCCCGATATGCGTCCGGTGGTGCCGTCACCGGTTTCACCTCGTCACAGGAGGGCAAGGTCAACGGACCTGGTTCTGTCACCGTGGTGGCCATGACTGAAGAGGTAGTGGTCGAGACGGTGGAGCCGGCGGGGGTACCACCTGTCGCGCAAGCGACGGCCAGGGCAGCCAAAACAACCAGGAGGGGGACCTTTCGCCTCATTGGAATCCTCTTGCTTCGACGCTAATGCCGGCAAGCCGGTTCCCCGGCTTAGGGAGGCTGGCTGGGGTGTCGGTGGTGCCACACATGGTGGTAGCGGCAGAGAAGCTTCAGGTCGATGATGGCGGTCTTTCCCCCGTCGGCCCAATGCACAACGTGGTGGACGTCACACCAGCGAGCCGGCCGGTCACAACCTTGATGCTGACAGTGGCGATCGCGGGCGATCACTGCCCGGCGCATCGTCGGGGGAATGACTCGGGTGGCCCGCCCGACATCGACCGGTTGGCCATCGGGACCAAATACGATCCTGGTGATGGTGGCATCACAGGCCAGCATCCGGACCTGCTCGGGAGTCAGAACCTGCCCGGACACCGTCTCATGGACCCCGCCCCCCTTGCCTTGCAGAGCGTCGAGATCGGTCAAGACCAAGAGGTGCGGCGTCTCCCTTCCCGGCGCCTCGCCCGAATCAAGGAAAGCACGGGCCAGATCGGTAAGACCATCGGCGCGGCGCTGCCGGGGAGTCCGTTCGTCGCCCTCCCGCCGGGGCGGGATCACCGCCGCCAGTGCTTCCAGCACCACCTCCCCGGCCAGGGGATCGAGCAAGAAGTCTCCTTTGACCATCCCTCCCATGGTGCGGGAGGCATATAGGTACCGCTGCTCACAGAGATCGTCGGCACCCGCTTCCGTCCCGGGACCGTCGACGGCGGTGCGCCAGTAGTCGACCACTCTCCTGGTATCCGACACCGAAAGCTCGCGAACTGCATTGACCAGGGTCACTTCGTCCCGACTCAAGGCGTCCAGCAGATGATCGGGTACATCTAGCAAAACCCGGACTTGATCGAGCGAGACATCGCCAGTACTGGCGGCCTTCTCCATGAACTCCAGCCGAGGGAGCTTGTGGGCCATGCTCACCGTGCGCTGGGCTCGGCCTCCGGTCATCCGGCAGCGATGCTTGAGAAAAGCGGTAATCGATGAGTGGCCCTCCAGGTCCTGCCCTTGTTTGGCTTCGAACGCCGCCACCCGTCGGGCTCGCTCCAACTCCAATTGGCCGCTGATCAGCTCCAACTCGACCAAGTCGTCGGCCAGCGATTCGGCGTCCCGGGAATCCAAGTCCTCGGTTCGCCATGCTTCGAGAGCTGAC
>DATEDX010000177.1:0-30166 GCA_035281425.1 Acidimicrobiia bacterium | reverse complement strand
CGAGGCAGTAATCGTAGCGAACATCTGTACGATGAACATACAACCTGGCTATGACAAGAACAACCCCCCCTGCACTCCAATCAGCGGGATCTTTTTTTTTGGGCCCCTCGGCTGAAGGCCGGTCTGGTGACCGACTGTCCTCAGGCGAGCCGGCGCAGACCTCTGAGAACAATCAGTGCAATCCCAGCCGCCAAAGCAACAGCGCACACCAATGACCCGTTCTGGTCCGCGGATTAGCTGTCCACGCCAGCCGCCTCGCTGCCCCCCTCTCCTTCGTTGATCGGACCTGCCAGGAGACCGAGGAATCCGCACGGCCCCGCCCCATCGCCAGGGGTGCCCAGGCGGATCTTCACACCAGGTCGAATCCCGGGAACCCCGTTAATTCAGCGCCGGTCGATGGGGACGAAGTCCCGCACCGCCGGCCCGACGTAAACCTGTTGGGGTCGGAAGATCCGGGTCTTGGGGTCTTCGGCTCCTTCCCGCCACTGGGCCAGCCATCCCGGAAGCCTGCCCAGGGCGAAGAGGACGGTGAACATGTCGGTGGGGAATCCCAGCGCCCGGTAGATGATCCCCGAGTAGAAGTCGACGTTGGGATACAGGCGGCGCTCGATGAAGTAGTCGTCGGACAGGGCTACCGCCTCCAGTTCCCGGGCTATTTCAAGCAGCGGGTCTTCGATCCCGAGTTGATCGAGGACGTCTTCTGCAGCTTTTTTGATGATCTGAGCGCGAGGATCGAAGTTCTTGTAGATGCGGTGGCCAAACCCCATCAGGCGGAAGGGGTCGGAGCGGTCTTTGGCCCGTTCGACGAATCGGGAGACCTGGCCGCCTTCGGCGGCCATCTGTTCCAGCATCTCCAGCACTTCCTGGTTGGCGCCGCCATGGCGGGGGCCGGAGAGGGCGAGGACCCCGGCCGCCACCGAACTGAAGATGTTGGCCTCCCCTGACCCCACCAGTCGAACCGCGGTAGCCGAACAGTTTTGGCCATGGTCGGCGTGGAGGATGAGAAGGGCATTGAGTGCCGCCACCGTCACCGGGTTGGCCTGGTAGGTCTCGGTGGGAACCGAATACACCATGTGCAGGAAGTTGGAGACGTAGTCCAGGTCATTGCGGGGATACACGTAGGGTTGGTGGACCCGGTATTTGTAAACCCAGGCGATCATGGTCGGGACCTTGGCCAGTAGCCTCCGGCAGGAGATATCTACCGACTCCATGTCCCGAGGGTTGAGGGCGTCGGGGTAGTAGGTGGCCAGCGCCGAGGTAGCCGAAGCCAGGATCTGCATGGGGTGAGCGTCGTGGGGGAAGGCCTCGAACAGCTTCTTCATGTCTTCCCGCAGCAGGGTGTGGTAGGTGATCGACTCGTTGAACTCGTTGAGGTCGTCGGGCCCGGGTAGCTCTCCGTAGAGCAGGAGATAGGCGACTTCGAGGAACGATGCCTGCCCGGCCAGTTGCTCGATGGGATAGCCTCGATAACGAAGGATCCCGGCATCGCCGTCGATGTAGCTGATGGCGCTCTCGCTTTCGGCGGTGTTGCCAAAGCCCCGGTCGAGAGTGAAGAGACCAGTTTCGCTCGCTAGCTGGCTGATGTCCATGCCGGCTTCTTTTTCGGTGCCGGTCACCACCGGCATCACCAACTCGTGTTCGCCGTAGCGGAGGACGGCCTCGCTGGCCACGCCCGTTACTCGCCCTGCCGCTCGGCGGCCGCGGCGGCAATCACCTTGGATGCCTCCTGGTGAGGCATCTCGGCGTAGTGGTCGAATTCGAGTTCGAAGGTTCCCCGTCCAGAGGTCATCGAGCGGAGATCGGCCGCGTAGCGCTGCACTTCGGCCATGGGAATCTCGGCTTGGATTACCCGCGCCGTGCCATCGGAATCGATGCCCAGCACCCGACCCCGCTTGGCATTGATGTCTCCCATGACGTCACCGGTGTGTTCTTCCGGAACCCGAATGGTGACCCGCATGATCGGTTCCAACAGCACCGGGCGAAGACTGGTGGCGGCGGCCTTGACCGCTTGGATCCCCGCCATGCGGAAAGAAAGCTCATCGGAGTCGACGGCGTGGTACTTGCCGTCGTAGACCTCGGCCGTGATGTCGATTACCGGGTAGCCGGCCAGCACCCCGCGGGACAGTGCCTCCTGGATACCCTTGTCGACGGCAGGGATGAACTGCCGGGGAATGGCGCCTCCCTTGACGGCGTCTACGTATTCGTAGCCGGATCCCCGGGGACGGGGCGAGAATTTGACATTGGCCACTCCGAATTGGCCTCTTCCCCCTGACTGTTTCTTATGTTTGCCTTCCGCTTCGCCGGAGGTAGTGATGGTCTCCCGGTAGGGGATCTTGGGGAGGCTGGTCTCCACTTCCACCCCGAACTTGCGATGAATGCGGGCGATGGTCACGTCGAGATGGGTGTCCCCTAGACCGGAGAGGACCGTCTCTCCGGTCTCAGCGTTCCGCTCCACTCCCAGAGTGGGGTCTTCCTCCAGCATGCGTTGCAGAGCAGTGGAGAGCTTCTCCTCGTCGTGCTGGCTCTTGGGGAAGATCGCCAGTTGGGTGACAGGGCGGGGGAAATTGACCGGCGCCAGGGTGATCCCCACCCCGGCGGAGCGGAGGGTGGCGCCGGCATGGACGTTCTCTGCTTTGGCCACCGCGGCGATGTCGCCACAACCCAGGCTGCGGGCATCAATGTGTTCTTTGCCCATGAGGTAGAAGAGGTTGTGCATGCGGGCGTGACCTCCGCCAGCAATCTCCAAATCGGCGTCGGGGGCGATGGTGCCCGAGTAGACCCGGAACATCGAAATGCGGCCCACAAAAGGGTCGCTGATGGTTTTGAACACGTAGGCGAGGGCGGGTCCCTCGGCTGAAACCGGCGGCGGATTGCCCGCGGCCAGCGGAGGAAGGTTTCTTTCCAGCGGGTTGGGGGCGAAGTCGATGAGGAACTCGAAGAGCGTGTCGACTCCGATCCGCCGGGGAGCCGACCCCACCAGTACGGGAAAGATCTCTCCGGCGAGCATCCCCTTGTGGACGGTGGCGACGATCACCTCCGGCGAGGGCTCTTCGCCTTCGAAGTAGCGCTCCATCAAATCGTCGTCAGTTTCCACCACCGATTCCACCAGGGCGGTGTGGGTCTCCTCCACCAGGGCCGCCACCGCATCGGGGGGGTTGTCGGAGATGGTGCCGGTGCGATCATCGGGGCCGTAGAGGAAGGTTTTGCCGGAGACCACCCGCACCACCCCGGCTAGCGAGGCCTCTTCACCGACGGGGACCTGGACCGGGGCTACTCGCTTGCCGAAGACCTCCCGGAGCTGGGCCAGGGTGCGGGCGAAGGAGGCCCGTTCCCGGTCGAGCTTGGTAATGAAGATGGCCCGGGGTATCCCTTCGTCGGCTGCTGCCTTCCACAACATCTCCGTTTGTACTTCCACCCCGTCCACTCCCGAGACCACGAACAGGGCGAGGTCGGCGGCGCGGAGGGCGGTGCGGGCATCGCCTGAGAAGTCGGCATATCCGGGAGTGTCGATGAGATTGACGCGGTGGCCTTTCCATTCCAGGGAGGCCACCGCCAAACCAAGCGAGATCTTGCGCTCTTGTTCCTCAGGTTCGTAATCGAGCAGTGTGGTTCCGGCGTCCACCGAACCCTGCCTGGTGGTCACCCCGGCGACATAGAGAAGCGCTTCGGCCAGTGAGGTCTTGCCACTTCCCCCGTGACCAACCAGGGCCACATTGCGGATCTTCTCTGGGACCACGAGACCTCCTCCGGGGGAAACCGGGCGATGTTAGTGAGAGCAGTCGGGAGCGGTTTCGTCGACTACATTGCCCGTCTTGGAACGATTGTCGCCGCGGTGATCGATCTCCATATCCGGCCACGGATGCAATGGGCCCTCCAGCCACTGGGGCGTGCTCTCGCTCGTTTGGGAGTGACTCCTCAGTTCTTGACCTTCGTCGGTCTGGCGATCACCGTGGCCGGTGCGACCATCATCGGTACCGGCCGGCTCCGCCTCGGCGCGATCGTGGCACTCCTCGGTTCAGCTCTTGATGGTTTGGACGGCTCGGTGGCCCGGGCGGCGGGCACCGCTTCGGCCCGGGGGGCACTCACCGACGCCGTTTCCGACCGGATCGGGGAAGTCGCCACCTTCGCCGGCCTGGCCGTGGCCTTCGCCGGTAACGCCCGGGTTCTTCTGCTCATCGTCCTTTCCCTGGGCGGCTCCATGCTGGTTCCCTACCTCCGGGCCAAAGCCGAAGCGGAAGGGCTCGACGGGCGGGGCGGCTTGATGGGACGGGCCGAGCGTGTGCTGCTCGTCACCGTCGGGCTTCTCACCCTGGCGGTCGAGCCGATGTTGTGGGTGCTGGTGGTCGCCACCTGGGCAACGGTGGTTTGGCGGTTTCGGGAGACATTCCGTCAACTGACCACGTGAGAGATCTTCTCGTCTACCTACTGGTGCGGAGCGCGGTGGGACTGTTCGGGCTCCTGCCCGCCGCCGCCGCCCGCCGGCTGGGTGATTGGGGTGGGTTGATCTGGTATCTCCTTTCGGGCCGCAAGGTGATGGTCCGACGCCACCTACGCCGGGTCACCCAGGCGGAGCCTGCTCCCGAGCAGGTCCGTCAAGTGTTCCGTTCTTATGGGCGCTATTGGGCGGAGACGTTCTGGGTCAGACCCCGCCGGGTATCCCAGTTGGATGCCGGGCTCCACATCGACGGGCTGGAGCATCTGGCGGCGGTGGCCCGGAGCGGGCAGGGGGCGGTAATCGTGGTGCCCCACCTAGGGAACTGGGAAGCCGCGGCCTTGTCCGGTCCTCGGGTCGGCTTGCCGATAGTGGCGGTCGCCGAAAAGCTGGCCAACGCCCGCCTGACCGCCTGGTTCACCTCGCTCCGGGAGGCCTTCGGCATCGAGATACTCCTCAATCAGAAAGGGGTGATGCGGGCCGCCGAAGCGGCCATTCGCCGGGGTGGAGCGGTGTGCCTGCTGGCCGATCGCGACCTGAGCGGGCGGGGGGTGGCAACCGAGTTTTTTGGGGAGGAAACCACCCTTCCTGCCGGGCCGGTAGTGCTCGCCGGCCGCACCGGGGCTCCCCTCCTCACGGCCGTCTGTTACTTCACTCCTTCCGGTCATCATCTCATCATCAGCCCTCCCTTGGAGCTGGCGGAAGGACCGGAACGCCTGGCGCAGGGTGCCCGCGCTTACGCCGAGCGGTTGGAGGCCTCTATCCGTTCCGCTCCCGAACAGTGGCATCTGCTCCAGCCGAATTGGCCCTCCGACCGTAAGGCCCGCCGGTGAGAGTGGCGGTGGTTTCTCCCTACGACCTCTCCCGTTTCGGGGGAGTGCAGGGGCAAGTAATCGGCCTGGTGGAAGGGCTGCGAGCATTGGGCCACGACGCCTGGGCGGTGGGGCCACGGGCCCCCGCCGGGTTGGGAATCGACGTGGGGGCATCGGTCCGGGTGCGGTTCAACGGGTCACAAGCTCCGATCTGCCTCGAGCCAGGGGTAGGGAACCGGACCCGAGCGGCCCTGGACGGTGCCGACACCGTCCATCTCCACGAGCCCCTGGTACCGCTGATCGGTCCGTCGGCTTGGAGGGCGGCGGGACCCCTCACTCTCACCTTCCATGCCTCCCCTCCCCGGTGGGTCTCTTTCCTTTACCGGGTAGTTCCCGCCCACTGGTGGGAAGACCGGGTGCTGACCGCCGTCAGTCGGGTAGCGGCCGATCCCCTACCCGCCCCCGCAGAGTTGATTCCCAATGGGCTCGATGTGACCAGCTTCCAGGTGGAGGCCGAACGCCACCCTATGCGGGTGGTTTTTCTGGGCCGCGACGAGCCTCGCAAGGGACTGCAGGTGCTAATGCGGGCGTGGCCCCAGGTCAGATCGAAAATCCCCGGGGCCGAGCTGGTGGTCATGAGTTCGGCGTCACTCCCCGGCGAGGGGGGAGTGCAGTTCAGGGGCAAAGTGTCGGAGGAGGAGAAGCGAGCCACCTTGGCGGGGGCGGCGGTGCTGGTCGCCCCCAATCTCGGTGGGGAGAGCTTTGGAATAACCGTGGCCGAGGGGATGGCAGCTGGATGCGCCATCGTCGCTTCCGATCTGCCCGCCTTCCGCGAGGTGACCGCAGGATCGGCCCGTCTGGTGGCCCCCGGCGACGTCCCTGGCCTGGCGGCAGCTCTGATCGAAGTCCTGGACGATCCCCAGGGCAGGGGGAAGATGCAAGCCGCCGGCCGGCGACGGGCGGCCGCCTTCGACTGGTCGGTGGTTATCCCCCGATACCTCGAGTGTTACCGGAAGGGAGCTCCATCGCCTTCTGGGTAACATTGCTGCTCACAGCAAGGAGCAGAGGTGGATCGAGGCACCGACCGGGTCAAGCGAGGATTGGCGGAGATGCTTAAAGGCGGCGTCATCATGGATGTCGTCACCGCCGAGCAGGCTCGCATCGCCGAAGAAGCCGGGGCGGTAGCGGTGATGGCCCTGGAACGAGTTCCAGCCGACATCCGAGCGGCGGGCGGTGTGGCCCGGATGGCCGATCCCACCAAAATCGAGGAGATCCAAAACACCGTCACCATCCCGGTGATGGCCAAGTGCCGCATCGGCCACTTTGCCGAAGCCCGGGTCTTGGAGGCTCTCGGAGTCGACTACATCGACGAATCGGAAGTTTTGACCCCGGCCGACAATCAACATCACATCGACAAGTGGAGCTTCACCACTCCGTTTGTCTGCGGTGCCCGCAACCTGGGAGAGGCCCTTCGCCGTATCGGTGAAGGGGCGGCCATGATCCGCACCAAAGGTGAAGCCGGGACCGGCAATGTGGTCGAGGCGGTGACCCACATGCGGGCCGTCACCAATGAGCTGCGGCGGATGACTCAGCTGGCAGATGAACAGCTCATGTCCGCCGCTCGGGATCTGGGAGCGCCCTACGAGCTGGTCAAAGAAATCCACGAGACCGGCGCTCTCCCCGTTGTCAACTTTGCTGCCGGGGGGATCGCCACTCCGGCCGACGCCGCTCTGATGATGGGCTTAGGTGTGGATGGGGTATTCGTCGGCTCGGGCATCTTCAAGAGCTCCGACCCCGCCGCCTACGCCCGCGCCATCGTCGAAGCCACCACCTTCTGGAACGACCCCGAGGTGGTGGCCAAGGTTTCCCGCGGACTGGGCGAAGCCATGCCGGGGTTGGAGATCGACAAGCTCCAAGAGAAGCTGGCGGAGCGGGGCTGGTGACCGATGGCCTTGATCGGGGTCCTGGGGCTCCAGGGTGACTTTCGCGAGCATCTGCTGACACTGCGCCGGCTGGGGGTGAAGGGGCGGCCGGTCCGTACCCCCGCCGAGCTGACCGGACTCGACGGTCTCATCATTCCCGGGGGTGAGTCGACCACGATCGGGAAACTGGCCGAGCGCTTTGGGCTCCTCCAGCCGTTGCGAGAGAAGATTGAGGCCGGTCTTCCCACCTACGGCACCTGCGCCGGGATGATCTTCCTGGCTGCGGCCCTCAGCGAAGGCCACCAGCCCCTACTGGGGGTGCTCGACATCGTGGTGGAGCGCAATGCCTTCGGACGCCAAAACGAGTCGTTTGAGGCCGACCTCGACATCGAAGGGTTCGATCGCCCCTTCCGGGCGGTGTTCATCCGGGCGCCATGGGTCGCCAAGGTGGGAGATCAGGTCGAGGTCCTGGCCACGGTGGAGGGCCATCCGGTGATGGTTCGTCAGGGACCGATCATGGCCAGCTCGTTTCATCCCGAGTTGACCGGCGACGATCGCATCCACCGAATGTTCCTCGATCTGATCGGGAAGGGCTGAGATGTCGGGGCACTCCAAGTGGGCCACCATCAAACGCAAGAAAGCAGCCAACGACGCCCGCCGAGGAAAACTATTCGCCAAGTTGATCAGGGCAGTGGAGGTCGCCGCCCGCCAAGGTGGGGCGGATCCTTCGAGTAACCCCACCCTGGCCACCGCCATTGCCAAGGCCCGGGCCAACGCCGTCCCTATGGACAACATCGACCGGGCCATTGCCCGCGCCACCGGCGGCACCGAAGGTGCCGATTTCGAAGAGATCTGGTACGAGGGGTACGCCGCTTCGGGAGTGGCGGTTTATGTCCAGGTGCTGACCGACAATCGCAATCGGGCCGCCTCCGAGGTGCGGGCCGCCTTCACCCGCAACCACGGCAACCTGGGTGAACCGGGCTCCGTCGCATATCTGTTCGAGTCGAAGGGCTACATCGAAGCCGAAGGGGATGAGGACACCATTCTCAACTTGGCTCTGGAAGCCGGCGCCGAAGATGTCCGAGGGGGCGGAGGTGGCTACGAAGTCATCACCGCCCCGTCCGATCTTCCCGCCGTGGAGAAGGCGCTGGCGGGGGCCCAGGGGGTCGCCGTCAACAACGCCGAAGTAACCCAATTGCCCAAGTCGTCGATCCCGCTCGACGCCGGCGCCGCCGGCAAGGTGCTGCGCCTGCTCGACGTGCTGGAGGACCTCGATGACGTCCAGGCCGTGTACGCCAACTACGAGATAGGAGATGACCTCCTGGCCGAACTGGCCGAGGCGCAATGACAAATGCCGGGAGCGGGCATCAATCCGTCTACCCTTCGTACACGTGTTCGTCATTGGCATAGATCCGGGGCTCACCGCCACCGGTTACGGAGTGGTACGCGATCACCATGGCGTCACCCCGATTGCGGCGGGCGTCATCCGTACCTCCCCCTCCGACCCCCTACCGCAGCGGCTGCGAGAGTTGTATGACAATCTCATGTCGGTGCTGTCTGAGCACCAGCCGCACGCCATGGCCATCGAACAGGTTTTCACCAACCGAAACCGCCAGACCGCCATCGCAGTGGGACGAGCCGGCGGGATCGCGATCCTCGCCGCTGCCCACCGCAACCTTTCAGTGTTCGAATACACCCCTACCGCCGTGAAGGCGGCGGTGGCGGGGGATGGCCGCGCGGGGAAAGACGCCATTCAAACCATGGTGGCTCGGCGCCTGCGGCTCCGCTCGCTACCCCAACCGGTCGACGCCGCCGACGCCTTAGCTGTGGCCCTCTGCCATCTGCAGTCGGTGCAAATCGCGGAGGCGGCAAGCCGGTGATCGGGCGCCTGCGGGGAGTGCTGGCGGGGCGGGGGCCGGGCGCGGTCGTGATCGACGTGGCAGGGGTGGGCTACGAAGTGGCGGTTACCCCCAGAACCCAAGCCGAACTGGCGGGGTTGGGGGAGGAAGTAGTGGTGCACACCCACCTCCAGGGACGGGAGGACGGCATCAGCCTCTTCGGGTTCCCGACCGAAACCGAGCGGGACCTGTTTCGGGTGCTCCTCACTGCCAGCGGGGTAGGTCCCAAGCTGGCCCTGGGCATCCTCGGATCACTTACCGCGGCAGAGATCCGCCAAGCGATCGCCCGCGAAGATGTGGACGCTCTCACCGTGGCGCCGGGCGTGGGTAAGCGCTCGGCTCAAAAGCTGGTTCTGGAGTTGAAGCCGAAACTGGAACAGGCCGAGGCGCACGTGGTCGAGGCCAACTCCGCCGCCGCTCAGGTCCGCCAGGCATTAGAGGGGCTTGGCTACACACCGACAGAGATCAGGGAGGTCGCCCCCTCCCTCGACCACGAGCTGCCCGTTGCCCTGCAAATCAGGGAGGCGCTCCGGCTCCTTGGGCGGCGGTGATCATGGCCCGGGAGGAATCAATCATCGATCCCGTCATTCCCGACGATGACACCACCCTACGACCGCGCCGTCTCGACGAGTTCATTGGGCAACATAAGGTCAAAGAGCGGCTCCGCATCTCTATCGAGGCTGCCCGTACCCAAGCCCGCCCCCTTGACCACGTCCTCCTCTCCGGCCCCCCGGGTCTGGGCAAAACCACTCTGGCCGGGATCATCGCCGCCGAGATGGACGTGGAGTTTCGCATCACCTCCGGCCCCGCCCTCGAGCGTCCCGGCGACCTGGCCTCGATCCTCTCCGGCCTCGATCACGGCAGCGTCTTTTTCATTGACGAGATTCACCGTCTCCCCCGGGCGGTGGAAGAGGTGCTCTACCCGGCGATGGAAGACTTCCAGCTAGACATCGTTCTCGGCAAAGGCCCCGCCGCCCAGTCCATCCGCCTCGACCTGCCCCACTTCACCCTGGTGGGCGCTACCACCCGCAAAGGCAAGGTTACGGCTCCGCTTCGCGACCGCTTCGGGATCGAAGACCGCCTCGACTACTACACCGACGACGAGTTGCTGGCGATCGTCGGTCGGTCGGCACGGATCCTCGAGGCCAAGCTGAGCGAAGAGGCCGCCGCCCTCATCGCCGCTCGCAGCCGGGGCACCCCTCGCATTGCCAACCGGGTGCTGGCCCGGGTACGCGACTTCGCCGTGGCCCGAGCCGATGGCCGTATCGACCTGCCCACCGCCATCGAAGCCCTGGCGATGTTTGAAATCGACGATTTGGGACTGGACAAAGTCGACCGCGCCATCTTGGAAGCAGTGATCCTCAAGTTTGGGGGAGGTCCGGTGGGCCTCTCCACCTTGGCTATCGCCGTGGGGGAGGAGCCGGAGACGGTGGAGGATGCCTACGAGCCTTTCCTGCTCCAGATCGGGCTTCTGCAACGAACTCCCCGGGGGCGCATGGCCACCGCCCTCGCCTATCGGCATCTTGGGGTGGAGGTCCCGTCTTCTTCTCAGGGGTCGCTCCAGCTCGACGGCTAGGTGACTTTCCCGGTCGGGGAGAATGTCAATCTTGAGGACCGCCGACTTCGACTACGAGTTACCCGCCGAGGCCATCGCCCAGACACCGATCGAGCCCCGCGACGCCGCCCGTCTCCTCGATACCACCACGATGGCCGATCACCTCTTCACCGACCTCCCCCATCTGATCCGGCCCGCCGACCTGGTGGTGGTCAACCGCACCAAGGTGCGAGCAGCGAGGCTTTGGGGTCATAAGCCCCTAAGCGGGGGAAAGGTGGAAGCCCTCCTCCTTCGCCAACTCGGGCCCGCCCGCTGGCAGGCCGTGGTACGCCCTGCCCGGCGGCTCCGCCCCGGAAGCACCATCGACTTTGGGGGGGTAACGGCGGTGGTGGAGTCACTGGCGGAGGGCACGGCAGTTCTGCAACTGGACGCCAAATCGGCCATGGCCGCCGCCGGGGAACTGCCCCTGCCTCCCTACATCCATCACCAGATCCCCGACCCTGGGCGTTATCAGACCATCTTCGCCCGCGAAGAGGGCTCTGCCGCCGCCCCCACCGCTGCCCTTCACTTCACTTCCCGGGTGGTGGCCGCCTTCCGCAGTCGGGGGATCGAGATGACCGAGGTCGTGTTGCACATTGGGCTTGACACCTTCCGCCCCATCTCCACCGCCGAGATCGACCAGCACCGCATCCATGAAGAAGAGTTCGTGGTGGGAGAAGAAGCGGTGGCAGCGGTCGAGGCCTGCCGGGCCCGCCGGGGAAGGGTGGTGGCGGTGGGAACCACCGTGGTGCGCACCCTGGAGTCGGTGGCGATGCCAGGAGGATTGATCCGCGCTGGGCGGGGGGAAACCGGGCTCTACATAACTCCCGGCTACGAGTTCATGGTTGTCGACGGGTTGGTCACCAATTTCCACTTGCCTCGCACCACCCTGCTGGTGCTCTTGGCCGCCTTCATGGGAGATAGGTGGCGGGAGGCCTACCAGGTGGCGCTGGCCCGCGGATACCGCTTCGCTTCCTTCGGAGACGCGATGTACGCCGAGCGGCCAAGGTGACGGCCGTCGGGTGGACACCGGGGCCGGTCGACGGCCCGGCCCGCACCGGGACGCTGTGGACGCCGCACGGTGAATTGGAGACCCCGGCTTTCATGCCGGTCGGCACCCGGGCCGCGGTGCGGGCCCTCGACGTGGATGACCTCAAGGCCACGGGTACCGAGATCGTGCTGGCCAACACCTATCACCTCATGCTCCGGCCTGGAGCCGAGACCGTGGCCGAGGCCGGTGGCTTGCACGGGTTCTGGTCCTGGCCCGGTCCCATCCTCACCGACTCTGGAGGCTTCCAGATCTTCTCCCTCCAACCCCGCATCGACGAAGAGGGAGCCACTTTTCGCAGTGTCTACGACGGGGGAACGGTCCATCTCAGCCCCGAAGAAGCGGTGCGGCGCCAGGAGTTATTGGGTGGAGACATTGCCATGGTTCTTGATGTTTGCCTGGCTTTGCCCGCTCCTCGAGAGGCAGTGAAAGCGGCCATGGAGATGACCTGGCGTTGGGCGGAACGATCTCGCCGGGCCCACCAGCGTCCCGACCAGGAGCTCTTCGGTATCGTCCAGGGCGGCACCGACCCTGAGCTGCGAGCGGAAAGCGCCGCCCGGACCGCCGACCTCGATTTCGCCGGGTTTGGGATCGGCGGGCTTTCAGTGGGGGAAACCCCGGCCGAGCGAAAGCTGGCCTTGGCGGCCGCCTTCGAACATCTGCCGGCCGACCGGATCCGTTATGTGATGGGGCTGGGGGACCCCGAGGGGGTGATGGATGCCATCGAGCTAGGAGCTGATCTCTTCGACTGTGTCTGGCCCACCCGCCTCGCCCGCCACGGCCGGGTCTTCACCGAAGCGGGCGACTTCAACCTCCGCCGCGCCCAATACATCAACGACCTGCGTCCCTTGGAAGAAGGATGCAGCTGTCACACCTGCCGAAGCCACCACCGGGCTTATCTGCGGCACCTGCTCGTCAACGACGAACTGGCGGCCTTCCGTCTCCTTTCCCTCCACAACCTCACCTACACCATGAGGCTCCTCGCCGGTATCCGGGAGGCGATCGGGGCCGGAAAGCTGGCCGATCACCTCCACGATGTTCGGGAAAAACGCCTCCGCGACCGAACCGGCTAACCTCCTCCTCCGTTCACCCGGCAACGAGGTCAGTGAGCTTGAACCCCATTTTCGCATCCACCGCCGCGCCCGCCGGCTCGGGCGTCTCCTCGCTCGTCTTCTTGGGCGTGATGGTGGCGGTCTTCTACCTGCTGATCCTCCGCCCGCAACGGAGGCGGATGAAAGCCCAGCAGGAGTTGACCTCCACCTTGCAGCTCGGTGACCAGGTGCAAACCATCGGTGGGATCCAGGGGGTAGTGCGTTCCCTCGATGACGAATCGGTAGTCCTCGAGGTCGAACAAGGCCGACTGCGAGTGACCCGGCGGGCCATTGCCCAAAAGATCCAAGACAAGGCCTGACGTTTGCGGCGACGGTTGATCGGCCTGGCGGTCGTATTACTCCTGTCCTGGGGAGGTCTGTCGCTGGCCAGCGCTCAGGGTCTCGCCCCCCGTCTGGGGCTTGACCTCCAGGGAGGTACCTCGGTGGTTCTCACCGCCCCCGAAGGCACCGATCAAGAGGTACTAGAACAGGCGGTGGAGATCATGCGCCGCCGGATCGAGGACGTGGGCGGGGTGCAAGAGCCCGAAATCACCATCTCCGGTGCCAACACGGTGTTGGTCCAGCTGCCGGGGGTGGAAGACGAAGAGCGAGCGCTCGACGCCATCGGCCAGACCGGACAACTCTCTTTCCGGCCGGTGCTCGATGCCATCATCGGTGAAGAAGGGCCCCTGGTTACCACCACCACTGCCTCGACTACTACCACCATCGGCGGCCCTACAACCACCGGCGGTGGCACCACCACCACCTCCACTAACTCCCCGGGCTCTACCACCACCTCATCCACGGCCACCACCGGGGGCACTACCACCACTACTGCTTCCCCGACCACCACCGCTCCGCCCACAACCACCACCACCACTGTCGCCCCAACCACCACCACTACCGCTACTACCACCCCGGGGCCGACCACAACCACCACCTTGCCTCCCAACATCGACCCCGAGACCGGGCTGACCATCGTGGACGATCCGGCCGAGGAGGCTTATCTCGCCTCTGACTCCGGCTGCGCCGCCTCCGGGTTGGGGATCTTGGTCCCCGAAGTTCTCCATGTGGGACCGGCCGCTCTGCTCGGCGAAGATGTAGCCGATGCTCTCCCCGGCTTCGATCCCAACCAGGCCCAGTGGGTGGTGAGTCTCGAATTGACTTCGGACGGCGCCAGCAAGTTCGCAGCGGTCACCGGGGCGGCGGCCAACCACCCCATAGGTAGCCCGCAGCGGTGCATTGCCATCGTCTTGGATGGGGAGGTGGTGGCGGCCCCGGCGGTGGCAGCCGACGTCGGCGGGGAAGGTATCACCGGAGGAAGGGCCCAGATCACCTTCGGCAACACTGCCGCCGACGAACAAGAAGCTAAAGACACGGCGGCCCTGCTTCGCTACGGTTCGCTTCCCACCTCCTTCGAACGCTCCCAAGTGCAGAAGGTGTCGGCCACCCTCGGCTCCGATTCGCTCCGCTCGGGGATCATTGCTGGCCTCATCGGCCTGGTGCTGGTGGCACTGCTGATGATCACCTACTACCGAGCCCTGGGTGTGGCGGCGATATTGGGTTTGACGGTCTTCGGGTCGCTCCTGGTGTTGGTTTTTTCCGTCTTGGGTCGTTATCAGGGTCTGACCCTCACCCTGGCCGGCGTCACCGGGGTGATCATCTCTCTGGGCATTACCGCCGACTCCTACATCGTCTACTTCGAGCGCATCAAAGAGGAACTCCGCAGCGGCCGCTCGGTGCGAGCGGCGGTCGACGACGGCTTCAGGAAGGCCTTCCGCACCATCATCACCGCCGACTCGGTCTCGCTGATCGGTGCGGCTCTCCTCTGGTTCCTCTCGGTCGGCCCGGTCAAGGGATTCGCCCTTTCCCTCGGCATTGCCACCATCCTCGACGTTTTTGTGGCTCGAGCCTTTACCCGCCGGCTGGTCTGGCTGATGGCCCGCTCCCCGCTAGCGGAGGGTGGCTGGTTTTCGATCCGGGGGACTGCCCGATGAGCCGGTGGCGCGCCTTCCTGCGAGGCGAAACCCGCATCGACTTCGTCGGGCGGCGGCGAACGTGGATGCAGCTCTCCGCGGCAGTGCTGCTGATTTCGGCCGTGGCCTTGATCGTTAGAGATCTCAACCTGGGAATCGAGTTCCGAGGCGGCCTCTCGCTTACCGCCGCCAATCCGGCCGCAGCCAGCGTGGTTGACCTGCGGGCGGTCACGAATCAGGCCGGGGTCACCGACGTCGTCATCCAACTGGTCGATGACGGCGCCGCGGTTCGTCTCCAGACCCCGGCTCTCGACGAAGAAACCCAGGCCGACCTTATCTCCGGGGTGGCCCAAGTAACGGGTACCCCCGCCGACCAGATCTCCCTCGACGCGGTCGGTCCCACCTTCGGTGCGCTGATCCTCCGCCAGTCGCTCATCGCTCTGGCCGTGTTTCTGGGGGCAGTGATGCTCTTCATGACCTGGCGCCTGGAGTGGAAGATGGCCGCCACCGGGATCGTTGCTCTCCTCCACGACTTGGTTATCACCGCCGGCATCTACGCCATCACCGGCTTCGAGGTCACCCCGGCCACGGTGGTGGCCGCCCTCACCATCCTCGGCTACTCGCTCTACGACACCGTGGTCGTTTTCGACAAGATCGAAGAGCAGATCGAAGCCCAGGGCGATCGCCAAACCGTCACCGACATCGTCAATCGGTCCGCCAACTTGGTGCTCTCCCGCTCCATCCTCACCGCCCTCACCTCGCTACTTCCCGTGGGCTCGATCTTGTTCGTGGGGGCCTTCATCTTCGGCGCCAGCAGCCTCCGCGACTTCGCCTTGGCCTTGTTCGTGGGTATCGCCGTCGGCACCTATTCGTCGCTCTTCGTCGCCACCCCTCTTCTCGCCACCTGGAAGGAACGGGAGCCAGAGTGGATCAGCCGCCGCCACCGTCTGGAAGCCAAGGCCAGCGAGCGGGGGCGGCGACCGGCGGCGGCCACCACCGTCACCCAGAAACCACCCACCACCCCACGAAGCGGCCGGCCTCCCACCCCCCGCCCTCCAAAAAAGCGAAAGAAATAGCTAACGGCTAACAGCTAACAGCTAACAGCCGGAAGCTGATAGCTGAAAGCCGATAGCTGAAAGCTGATAGCCTCTCATGGTGGATCTGGCCTCACTGGTTCGGGACATTCCCGACTTCCCGGAACCGGGCATCGTCTTCAAAGACATCACCCCGGTGCTGGCCGACGCCATCGCCCTCAGCACCCTCATCGCCGAACTCGCCGAACCATTCGCCGAGCGGGGAATCACCAAGGTGGCGGGGATCGAAGCTCGCGGCTTCACCCTGGCGGCACCGGTTGCCACCACCCTGGAAGCGGGCTTCATACCGCTCCGAAAGCCGGGCAAGCTCCCTTGGAAGACGTTGGCCGAGGCTTACAAACTTGAGTACGGCACCGATGCCCTGGAGATGCACGCCGACGCGGTAAGTCCCGGGGAGAAGGTGCTGATCGTGGACGATGTCATCGCCACTGGAGGGACGGCGGCCGCGGCCGTGGAGTTGCTGCGCCGGGGTGGGGCGGAAGTAGTCGGGGTCTCGGTGTTCATCGAGCTTGGCTTTCTCAACGGAACCGCCGCCATTGAGGGAGTCCCATTCCATGCCATTCTCCGCTACGACTGACGAGGCCCTCGCTTCCATCCTCGAAGCTCACCGGCGTCATTTCCCTGAGGCCGACGATGAGGTCATCAGGCGTGCCTATCTCCGCGCCGCCGGAGCCCACCAGGGCCAGCAACGCAAGACCGGTGATCCCTACATCACCCACCCCGTGGCGGTGACCGGGATCCTGGCCGACTACGGGCTCGATGCCGCCACCCTGGCCGCGGCCCTGCTCCACGACACCGTCGAGGACACCGACATCACCCTTCACCAGATCGAAACCGAGTTCGGACACGAGATCGCTCGGCTCATCGACGGGGTGACCAAGCTCGACCGGATCCGGTACTCGTCGCCGCAAGAGGCCCAGGCCGCCACCATCCGCAAGATGGTGGTGGCAATGGCCCAAGACGTGCGGGTCCTCCTCATCAAGCTCGCCGACCGCCTCCACAATCTGCGCACCGTTAGTGCCCTCCGAGCCGAGAAACAGGAGCGGGTGGCCCGGGAGACCCTCGACGTCTATGTGCCACTGGCTCACCGGCTGGGCGTCCAGGAGATCAAGCACGAAATGGAGGACCGTTGTTTTGCCATCCTCGAGCCCGGGATCTACGCCGAAATCGAAGCCAAGCTGGCCGAGCGGTCACCTGAGCGTGAAGTCTTCATCGAGAAGGTCATCAGCGAACTGGAAGCTGCCCTCGGCGAGGCGGGGATAGAGGCGGCCATTACCGGGCGACCCAAACACCACTATTCGATCTACCGAAAGATGGTGGAGTCGGGCCGGCCCTTCGAGGAAATCTTCGACCTGATCGGGGTCCGCATCATCACCAGGGACACCCGCAGCTGTTATGCGGCCCTGGGTTTGGTCCACTCCCGATGGGTGCCCATCACCGGCCGGTTCAAAGACTTCATCGCCATGCCCAAGATCAACCTCTATCAGAGCCTCCACACCACGGTGATAGGACCCGGCGGCAAGCCCCTCGAGGTGCAGATCCGAACCGAAGAGATGCACCGATTGGCCGAGTCGGGGATTGCCGCCCATTGGCGTTATAAGGAGGGTCCCACCGCCGCCGCGCTGCCCTGGGTGGGTGACGTGCGTTCCCTCCTCGAAACCGAAGACCCCGAGGAGTTCCTCGCCAACCTCAAACTCGACCTTTATCAGGATGAGGTCTTCGTCCTCACCCCGGCAGGGGACGTGAAGAGTCTGCCCCGGGGAGCAACAGCGGTGGATTTCGCCTACGCCGTCCACACCGAGGTCGGTAACCGCTGCGTAGGCGCCCGGGTCAACGGTCGGTTGGTGCCGCTATCGACGCGACTCGAGTCCGGCGACATCACCGAGATCATCACCTCCCGGGCCATGGACGCCGGACCGAGCCGCGATTGGCTCAACTTCGTGCAGACTTCCCGGGCCAAAGCCAAGATCAAGGCCTACTTTCTCAAAGAGAGACGCGAGCATGCCCTCCTCGAGGGAAGGGAACAGGTCCATGCCTACCTGCGGCGGGAAGGGCTCGGTCTGGGAGCGTCGGAACGGGACCGGCTCCTCCATGAAGTCGCGGTGGATCTGGGCAAAACCGACCTCGAGGGTCTGCTGGTGGCAGTGGGGGAGGGATCGGTGGCGGCCGCCACCGTGGTGCAACGTCTGGTACGGATGGTGCGTCCGGTCGAAGAGGCCGAAGAAGACCTGCTCGCTCCTCCCCGTCCCCGCCGCCCCGGGCAGCCGGGCCCCGGCATCATCGTCGAAGGAATGGACGACATGCTGGTGCGCATCGCCCGTTGCTGCGCTCCCGTCCCCGGCGACCCCATCGTCGGCTTCATCACCGTCGGCCGGGGGGTGTCGGTGCATCGGGCCGACTGCACCAACATCGCCGCTCTCACTGAACACCGGGAACGAATGGTGGAGGTGTCCTGGCCCCCCGACCGGGTCGGCATCTTCACCGTCTGGATCCAAGTTGAGGCTTTGGACCGGACCCGCCTCTTGCGGGACGTCACCGCCGCCATCTCCGACCTCGGCGGCAACATCACCGCCTCCTCATCGGTGACGGGGCGGGACCGGGTCGCAGTCCTTCGTTACGAGGTGGAGCTATCTGATCCCGGCCAGCTTCCCCGGCTCCTCTCCGACCTGCAGGGCGTGGACGGCGTCTTTGCCGCCTACCGGCTGGTGACGGAACCGGCCGAAGGATGATTCGCTTGGATCCCGGCTGCAGAAAAGGTGAGGCATGCTGATCGTCGGGCGCTCGTTGTGGCTGGCCGAAACCAACTGTTATCTGATCGCCGCCGAAACCGGCGGGACCGGCATCCTGGTCGACGCTCCCCCCGACCCCGATGCCATCGCCACCCTCATCACTCAATTCGACGTCACCCCGGTGGCCCTGCTTCTCACCCACGGACACGTAGATCACATGGGCGGGGCGGGCTCGGTCCATCGGCGGCATGGGGCGACGGTGTACGTCCACCGCGACGACGACTATTTGACCTTGGCGCCCGAACAGCAGCTGCGATCGATCTTCGGCCTCGTTCCCGAAGGAGACTTTCAACCCCCCGAAAAACTCGAAGGTCTTACGTCCGGTCAGGAGCTGAACCTGGCCGGAATCAGGCTGGAGGTGCGCCACACTCCCGGTCATACCCCGGGTCATTGCTGCTTCTATCTATCCGGCGAAGGGGTGATCTTCTCCGGCGACCAGTTGTTCGCCGGCTCGGTGGGGCGCACCGACCTGCCCGGCGGCAGCTGGGAAGACCTCCTCACCTCCATGAAACGGGAGCTTTTGACTCTCGACGACGAAATCCGGGTGCTTCCCGGTCACGGCCCCGAGACCAGCATCGGCCGGGAACGTCGCTCTAATCCGTTCCTGGTCGGACTCGGGGACCGTTAGCCTCGACCGCTCGTGGCTCTAGTCAAACCTCGCAGGATGCCGGGCGCGCTCGAGCTGCTCCCTCCCGAGCAGGTCGAGCTGCTGCGTATGAAAGACGTAATCCGCACGGAGTTCGAACGATTCGGGTTCGTGCCGGTGAGCACTCCGGCGATGGAACTGGTCGAGGTGCTCCTCACCAAGTCGGGAGGCGAAACCGAGCGCCAGGTATATCTGGCCCAGTCGAGTGGGGCCCGAGACCGCGGCGCCGACCCGGAGCTGGCCCTTCGGTTCGACCTCACCGTCCCCCTAGCCCGCTATGTCGCCGAACACGAAGGAGAGCTGGTTTTCCCCTTCCGGCGCTACCAGATCCAACCAGTGTGGAGGGGGGAAACGCCGCAGCGGGGCCGTTTCCGAGAGTTCGTCCAATGTGACATCGATGTGATCGAGCGCGACCATCTTTCGATACGTTATGACGCCGAGATGCCGGCGGTGATCGCCGCGATTTTCACCCGACTCAACTTCGGCGATTTCACTATTCGCCTCAATAATCGCCGGCTCCTGCGCGGGATCTTGATCGATCTGGGTGTAGAGGACGAGGCCCAGCAGGCGGAAGTGCTGCGGGCGATCGACAAACGCGAACGATCGGGTATTGAAGCGGTTGGAGCTGCTCTCGAGGCCCTGGGATTACCAGCGGCAGTGAGGGCAAGCTTGATGGAAATCGCTGCCCGCGGCCCGGTAAAGGCCGCCGAGGCCCGGTCGCTGGTCGAAGATTTCCCGGTGGAGAGCCCGTTGGGACGGGAAGGCCAAGAAGAGTTGGTTACGGTTTTGGCCTTGATCGAGAAGGAAGGTGTGGACCCGGCGCGGGTGGCAGTCGACCTCTCCATCGCCCGGGGTCTCGACTACTACACCGGTACCGTCTACGAAACCACCCTCGATTCCCACCCCGAACTGGGAAGCATCTGTTCGGGGGGCCGCTACGACGATCTGGCCGGGCTCTTCACCAACTCCCGACTGCCCGGGGTGGGAATCTCGATCGGTCTCACCCGTCTTTTCTGGCAGCTACGAGACGTGGGCGTGGTGACTCCTGTAGCCAGCACGGTCGCCGTGCTGGTGACTCTCATCGACGACCCCGGATTGGACGCCGCCCTCGACCTGGCGGCGAGACTGCGAGGCGCCGCCATCAACACTCAGGTCAACCTGGAACCGGCCAAGCTCTCCCGCCAGCTGCGGCAGGCCGACCGGATGCGGATCCCGGTGGTGGTCATCGCCGGTGAAGAGGAGCGGCGTCGGGGAACCGTTCAGGTGCGCCACCTGCCCAGCCAAACCCAAAGTGAAGTGGCGGTAGGGGAATTGGTGGCGGCGGTGCGGGCATGGCTGTGACCAGCCCTTTCCGGACTCATTACGCCCTCGAGACCGTGTCCGAGGAAGGCAACCAGGTCAAGCTGGCGGGATGGGTCGCCCACCGCCGCGACCATGGGGGAGTGACCTTCCTCGACCTGCGCGATTCGACCGGGCTGGTCCAGATCGTGGTCGACCCGGCGCAGATTCCCCTGGTCACCGATCTGCGGCTGGAGGCCTGTATCTCCGTGCAGGGAGAGGTCAGACCCCGTCCTCCCGGTACCGTCAACCAGGATCTCACCACTGGAACGGTTGAAGTCGCGGCTAGTGAGTTGGTGGTGTTGGGGGCGGCCGACCCGCTTCCCTTCATGCTCGACGAGCGCACCGATGTCGACGAGCGGCTCCGGCTCGAATATCGGTATCTCGATCTTCGCCGCTCCCGCCCGGCGGCCAATCTTCGGGCCCGTTCCCGGGCCAATGCTGCCATCCGCCGGACCCTGGATGAGTTGGGCTTTCTAGAGGTCGAAACTCCCACCCTGATCCGCTCCACTCCGGAAGGAGCGAGGGACATGCTGGTCCCGAGCCGGCTCCGTCCCGGCAGCTTTTATGCGTTGCCGCAATCTCCCCAGCTCTTCAAGCAGCTGCTGATGATGGCGGGGGTGGAACGCTACTTTCAGATCGCCCGTTGCTACCGCGACGAAGACTTCAGGGCCGATCGCCAGCTCGAGTTCACCCAGTTGGATTTGGAAGGGGCGTTCTGGGACGAAGCCGGGGTCCAGGCCGCCATCGAGGCGACGATCTGTGCCGTGGTCCGGGAACTCCGCGGGGTAGATCCGGCCTCGCCGTTTCCACGCTTGACCTGGCAAGAGTCGATGGACCGCTACGGGGTGGACAAGCCGGACATCCGCTTCGGCATGGAGATCGTCGATCTCACCGACCTTCTCTCCGGCAGTGAGTTCCGAGGATTCTCCGCCGCCGCGGCCGGTGGCGGGGTAATCCGGGGGATCAACGTAGGACCTCGTCAGCTTCCGCGTTCGGCCGCCGACCAGTTGGTAGAGGAGGCCAAACGATTGGGTGCCGGGGGGCTGGTGTGGATGGTGACTGAAGTGGAGGGTCTTCGATCGCCGGTAACCAAGTTCCTTTCGGCAGAAGAGTTAGCCGGAATCCGCCAACGACTCGCCGCTCAGACCGGAGACGTGATCTTGCTGGTGGCTGACACTTGGCGACGGGCAGTGGAGGTGCTGGGTGCGCTCCGCATTCAGCTGGGAAAACCCCGGGGGCATGAAGATCTGGCCTTCTTATGGGTTACCAATTTCCCGATGTTCGAAGAGAGCGAGGATGGGCTCACCTTCCTCCACCATCCCTTCACCGCTCCGGAGGACGTCGAGTTGATGGCGGCGAAGCCCACGGATGCCCTCTCCAGGGCCTATGACGTGGTCGTCAACGGAGTGGAGTTGGGGTCGGGTTCGATCAGGATCCACGATCCCTTCGTTCAGGCCAAGGTCTTCGAGATCCTGGGCATTGGCCCCGAGGAGCAGGAGTCTCGCTTCGGCTGGTTTCTTCGCGCCCTCCGGTATGGCACCCCTCCCCACGGCGGTTTTGCCTTCGGCGTCGATCGGCTGGTGATGGTGTTGCAGGACGAGGCCAACATCCGGGAGGTGATCCCGTTTCCCAAGACCCAGACCGGGTTCGATCCCCTCACCGGATCGCCCACCCTGGTAGCCCCGGGACAACTGGCCGAATTGGGAATCGAGGTGGTGGAAGCAGAAGAGGATGGGTGACCTGTTCTCCGAGCGTGCCGATGACTTCTTAGGCCGGGTGGCTCCCCTGGCCACGAGGATGCGTCCCCGCAGTCTGGACGAAGTCGTCGGGCAGGAAGGATTGCTGGCACCGGGAGCGGCCTTTCGGCGCCTTCTCGAGCAGAGCCGTCCCGTCTCCATGATCCTCTGGGGTCCGCCCGGCACCGGCAAGACCACCCTGGCTCGCTTGGTGGCCTCGCATACCTCAGCGGCCTTCGAAACCCTATCCGCCACCTCGGCGGGGGTGAAAGACATCCGAGAGGTGCTGGCCCGAGCTCGCCACCGGTTGGAGAGTGAGGAGAAGCGCACCGTGTTATTGCTCGATGAGATCCATCGTTTCGCCAAGAACCAACAGGACGCCCTCTTGCCGGGAGTCGAAGACGGGACCCTCATCCTCATCGGCGCTACCACCGAGAACCCCTTTTTTGAGGTGAACTCTCCCCTGATCTCCCGTTCCACCCTGTTCCGGCTCCAGCCGTTACGTCCCAAGGACATCGCAGTGCTTATCGAGCGGGCGCTCGAGGATCCCGAGCGGGGTCTTGGCGAGATGGGGCTCTCGATCGAGCCGGAAGCTAACTCCGACCTGGCGGAGCGCACCGGTGGCGACGCTCGCCTTGCCCTCAACGCCCTCGAGGTGGCAGCGGCGCTGGCTCGGGCCGAGTCCCGATCGGCGGTGTCGAGTGATGATGTTGCCGAGGCATTGCAGCGGCGGATCATCCGCTACGACAAGGCCGGTGATCAGCATTACGACGTCATTTCCGCCTTCATCAAGAGCCTTCGCGGCAGCGACCCCGACGCCTCCCTCTTCTGGCTCCACCTGATGTTGGGAGCGGGGGAGGACCCCGAGTTCATCGCCCGTCGGATGGTGATCTTCGCTTCCGAGGATGTGGGGTTGGCCGACTCCCAGGCGCTGGTAGTCGCGGTAGCTGCCGCCCACGCTCTGGCTCTGGTGGGGCTACCTGAGGCCACTCACGCTTTGACCCACGCCGCCATCTACCTGTCCACCGCTCCCAAATCGAACTCGGTGGCGCGGGCTATCGCTGCCTCCGCCGAGGCGGTGGAGTCGGCGGCCTCGCCCCAGGTACCGCTGGCCCTGCGCTCCAGCGGAGGTCGCGGCTACCGCTATCCCCATGACGACCCGGGCGGAGTGGTGAAACAGCGTTACTGGCCGGAGGGTGACCAAGAACGCGTGCTCTATCACCCCGGGGATCGGGGAGAGGAAAAAGAGATCGCCCGCCGTCAACGGAGCGCGGACGAGATTCTCGGCAAAGATCGTTGACCATCTGCGCGGAAAAATCCGTCGCCACGACGGAAGAATCTGCACGGAAGGAAGCTGGAGATTCTTCTGTGTCGGAAAACCCGTCCCCACGACGGAAAAATCCGCGCACAACCTAGGCTGCTCCCTTGATGTTCGATCGTCTCTGGTGGTTCGTGGCCGGTCTCATCGCCGGCGGTCTGGTCACCACCCGAGCCCTCCGGCGGCGGCCATCATCGAAGGACGTGGGGAAAGCCGCCCAGCAGACCGCGGCCGACCTCCTTGACCTGGCAGCGACGTTGGTGCGGCCTAAAAGGCATCGCTAGAGACCTTTCGGCTCTCCTAACCTGAGCGGTTCTCCATGAATGCCGACCAGCTGCGCCGCACCTTTACCGACTTCTTCGTTGCTAGACAGCACGTGCTGCGTCCTTCGGCGTCGGTGATCCCTAACGATCCCACTTTGTTGCTGACCAACGCCGGAATGGTGCCTTTCAAGCCCTATTTCTTAGGCGAAGAGCCTGCCCCTTTTGAGAGAGCGGTGTCGGTGCAGAAATGTGTGCGGACCATCGACATCGATATCATCGGCACCACCCATCGCCACCTCTCCTTCTTTGAGATGATGGGCAACTTCTCCTTCGGGGACTACTTCAAAGAACAGGCCATCGCCTGGGCCTACGAACTGGTGACGGAACATCTCCGCCTCGACCCGGAGCGACTCTGGTACACGGTCTTCGAAACCGACGAAGAGGCGCGTGAAATCTGGATTGAGCAAGTCAAGGTTCCGCCCGAGCGGGTCCAAAGAGGAGGAAGGGACAACTTTTGGCAGATGGGAGTTCCCGGTCCCTGTGGGCCCTGTTCGGAGATCTTTTGGGACAAAGGCCCCGAATACGGGGAGGAAGGAGGGCCGATCGGGGGGGGAGCCGAACGCTACGTCGAGATCTGGAACTTGGTCTTCATGCAGAATGTGCAAGACGAGCCCTACCACGTAATCGGTGATTTGCCGGCCAAGAACATCGATACGGGCATGGGTTTGGAGCGGACCGCGGCGGTGCTGCAAGGGGTCGATTCTGCCTTCGCCGTCGACACCATTCGACCCATCGTCGCCGCCGCCGAGGCCGCTACCGGGGTCAGCTATGGACGGGAAGAGGGTCAGGACGTCTCGCTCCGAATCCTGGCCGATCATGCCCGCACCATCAGCATCCTCATCGGCGATGGCGTCGTCCCCTCCAACGAAGGCCGGGGCTACGTCCTTCGCCGCTTGCTCCGACGCTCCGTGCGCCACGCCTGGCAATTGGGAGCGGAGAAGGTCGTGACGGTCCCGCTGCTCACTTCCGCCGTCGATACCCTGGCGGAGGCATATCCCGAGCTGGCTTCGCGACGCGACCTGATCTTGAGCATCGGGGAGAGGGAGGAAGCTCGCTTCCGGCGCACCCTCGAGTCTGGACACCAACTCCTTGACGCCGAGATGAGCAGCTTGCAAGGCGGCCAGCTGCCCGGACAGGTGGCCTTCAAACTCCACGACACCTTTGGATTCCCGATTGAACTGACGCGGGAGATCGCCGCCGAACGGGGGGTGGAAGTCGACGAACCCGGGTTTGAGGAGGAGATGAACCGGCAACGGGCACGGGCCCGAAAGGCCTGGAAGGGGGGCGATGCCGCCGCCGCCGACCTCTACCGGCAGGTCATCGACGATGCCGGCCCCACCGAGTTCGTCGGTTATGAAGTCGAAGCCGCCCCGGCCCGGGTGCTGGCCATCATCCGCGACGGGGAGCAGACCGAACGAGCCGAGCACGGCCAGGAGATAGAGGTCTTTTTCGATCGCACCCCGTTCTATGCCGAGTCGGGCGGCCAGGTGGGCGATATCGGCTCGGCCTCCACCCCCACTGGGACGGTATCGATTCTCGACACCCGGCCGCCGTTGCCGGGGCTTCACGGTCACCTCGGCAAAGTCGCTTCAGGATTCATCCAGGTTGGCCAAGAAGCCGATCTCGCCATCGATAGTCCACGCCGGGAGAAGATCAGAAAGTCGCACACCGGTACCCATGTCCTGCATTGGGCCCTGCGCGAGGTGCTCGGCTCCCACGCCCATCAGGCCGGGTCGCTGGTGGAACCGGGCCGGCTTCGTTTCGACTTCTCCCATCATGCCGCCCTGGGCGCCCCCGAGCTGGAAGAGGTGGAGCGACTGGCCAACGTCCGCTTGATAGAGAACGGGTCCATTCAGGTATCCCATCACACTATGGACGAGGCGCAGCGGTTGGGGGCACTGGCCTTCTTTGGTGATAAGTACGGCGACGTCGTGCGAGTTGTCCGCATCGGCGATTTCAGCGTCGAGTTGTGTGGTGGCACCCATACCCACACCGCAGCCCAGGTGGGGCCCCTTCTCATCAGCGGTGAAAGTTCGATCGGTTCCAACCTCCGCCGGGTCGAGGCCCTCACCGGGGAAGCCGCCTATCAGCAGGCAGTGACAGTCCGCTCCCGGCTGCTGGAAGCCTCCCAACTCCTCAAGAGTCCCCCGCTCGAACTGCCCGATCGCATCCGCTCGCTGCTCTCCCGCCTCGACCAACTTGAAGATCATCTGGAGAGGTATCAGCAGCGCGAACGAGCGGGGGCCGCCGAAACTCTGGTGGCGGAAAAAGCGACGGCGGTCGGAGAGGAGCGCCTGTTGGTGGCCGAATGGCCCGACCTCAACCCCGATCAACTCCGGCAACTGGCGCTGACCGTCCGCCAACAATTGGGCCGGGGAGTGGCGATCTTGGGCTCCTCACTCCACGGCAAAGGTTCCCTGGTCGGCGTTGTAGACAAATCTCTGGTCGAGGCGGGTGTTTCGGCCTCGGAATTGATAGCGGTCGGCGCCCGCCTGCTCGGGGGCGGGGGCAGCAGGGATCCGGAACTGGCCCAGGCGGGAGGCCCCCAGGGAGACCGGCTGGCCGAGGCGCTCGAGGCCATTAGGACCGAAGCCGAGCGGAGGCTGGCAGAGCTGTGAGGGAAGAAGGCCGGCAGCCCGGTCGGGTCCTGGCCATCGACCACGGAACTCGCCGGGTTGGACTGGCCCTCTCCGATCCCATGCGGATTACCGCCACCGCGCTTCAAGTAGTGGCTCTACCCGAGGCCGTGAACCGAATCCGAGAAATCGTCGTCCAACATGAGGTGAAAGAGATCGTGGTGGGTTTGCCGGTGACTCTGGCCGGTCGTGAGGGGGCGGCAGCCGCGCAAGTTCGGGAATTCGCCGCCCAATTGGCTGAGGTGGTCGAGCTACCCATTTCTTTCATCGACGAGCGTTTCACCACGACCACCGCCGAACGGGCGATGCTGGAAGCCGGCGCCAAGCGGGAGGTGCGACGGCAAGCCCGCGATAAGGTCGCCGCCTCCGTTATCCTCCAATCGTTCCTCGATCGGGCCCGATGAACCTTTCTCCTCTTCTTTCTTCTCGCTGGCTGCGCGTGCTTCTCGGCATCGGCGCCGCCGCTTTCTTGGTGGTGATGGCCGCCACCAGCCTGGCGCGCCTGGTCGGAGGGGCCGTCGGCACCGAACCCGACGACGGGGCACCGGTGTCGGTCGCTCCGGGAATCGCGGTGGAGATAACGGTCCCTCCCGGAGCCAGCGCCCGCCAAATCGGAGCCATCCTGGCTGAGGCCGGGGTGATCACCTCCCCAGAACAGTTCGAGATTGAGGTGCGAGAACAGCAGGTTGCCAACCTGTTGCGAGCCGGCACTTATCGACTGGAAACGGGGATGAGCCTCGATGACCTTCTTCCCATCTTGTTGCGAGGGCCGGTAGCCGATTCCTACCGAGTCACCATCCGGGAGGGACTGCGAGTAAGCGAGATCATCGAAGAACTAGCCGACGCTTCCGGGCTTCCCGCAAGCGAGTTCGAAGAGGCATTGCTGGGAGGGGAGGTGACGACCAACCTGCGCGAGATGCCGGACGACGCCACCTTGGCCGATTGGGAAGGCCTCCTCTTCCCCGACACTTACGAGTTCCTCCGCGACTCGCCCGGCGCCGAGATCCTCCAGGTCCTGGCCGACACCATGGAAGAGCGGGTGGCGTCGGTGAACTGGGAAGACCTCCAAGAACTCGGCTTTTCGGCTTACGACGGGATCATCATTGCCTCCTTGATCGAGGCGGAGGTGCGGGTGGCCGATGAGCGGGCGTTGGTTTCCAGTGTGATCCAGAACCGGCTGGCCGAGGAGATGCTGCTCCAGATCGACGCCTCGGTCCTCTACGGACTGGGAACCCGCGACCCGGCCCTATTCGATAACGAGTCGGACTCTCCTTACAACCTATACCGTTTTCCGGGCCTCCCCCCGACACCGATCGGAGCGCCGGGCCGGGCCTCCCTGATGGCCGCCGCCGCTCCCGCCGACACGGAGTATTTCTTCTACGTGCTCATCTCCGAGGAAGGTGAACACGCTTTCGCCGAGACCTTCGAAGAGCATCAGGCGAATATCGAACGGGCCCGCCAACTGGGTGTACTGCCCTAGGTGAGCTACCGCTTCGCAGTTTTGGGCAGACCCATCCGCCACTCTCGATCACCGGCCATCCATCAAGCCGCCCTGGCGGCACTCCACCTGGACGGGCAATACGAGGCCCGGGAAGTGGACCGAGAGGGGGTGGAGGCAGCTTTTGCCGAGCTGCGCTCGGGGTCGTTGACCGGGTTCAACGTCACCATGCCTCACAAGGAGCTTGCCGCTCGGTTGTGTGACCGGCTCGCCGGCGGCGCCGATCGGGCAGGGTCGGTCAACACCGTGCTGGTGGAGCAGGGGAAGGTAGTGGGTTACTCAACCGACGTCTCTGGAATCCAAGACGTCTGGGGAACACTTCCCGACTCAAGCCCGGTACTGATTCTGGGAGCAGGAGGGGCAGCAGCGGCGGCGGTAATCGCCTTAGAGTCCCGACCGCTTTACATCGCTGCCCGCCGTTATGGAAGGGGCCAGGCGCTGGGCCAGCGTCTCGGGCAGGAGTTGGGCGAGGTTCGCTGGGGAGTGCCAGTGGTAGGGGCGGTAGTCGTCAACTGCACCCCGCTGGGAATGGGGGGAGAAGAACTCCCGGGGGAGGTGCTGGGTCTAGCCTCGGGCCTACTGGACATGGCCTATGGGAGCGAGCCCACCCCGGCGGTGCGAAAGGTCCGCGAGATGGGACGGCCGGTGGTAGAAGGCCTGGAATTGCTGGTTGCCCAGGCAGGGCGGTCCTTCACCCTCTGGACTGGCTTTCCCGCCCCGCTGGAGGTGATGCGTCGAGCGGCGGAAGGGCTTTCGCCTTGACTGACCGGCAGTTCACAAGACCGCGAAAAGGGCTAAAGACCAGGCAACAATTGGCCGAATCCAGCATGGCACCCGTAGCAGAGGACGCATTTATGTCGTTGACAGGGCATCTCGACGTTTTTCCGCTGGAGGAAGTACTCCGGCTTCTATCTCGCTCGTACAAAACCGGATGTCTCCGGGTTGATACCCCCGAACAGCACGGCCGGATCTTCCTCGACAGCGGCTCGTTGACTTTCGCTACTGTCGGCAGCGACGACGACTTTCGCCGTCAGCTTGCCCAGAGCGGACTGGTTACCGACGAAGGGCTGCGGGGTGTGGAGATCGGCGGGCGCTCCCTGACCGAGGTGGTAGGGGCGGACAGCGGCAGCCACGAGCTCACCGACCTGCTGCGGGAGGAAGTGATCGAGAGCCTCTATCGCATCCGCCGCCCGGGCCGAGGACAATTCGTCTTCAACATCGATGTCTATCCCCGGTATCGGGCCGATCAAAGCTTCGACGTCGAACTCTGCGTGGCCGAAGCCGACCGGCGAGCCGCCGACTGGGCCGACACCGAACTCGTGATTTCTTCGGTCGACGTCCCCCTCGTTCTCCAGGGTGACGCTCCCCACGGCGAACCGGTGACCTTGGCTCCCAACACCTGGAGGATGGTGGCGGCGTTCGAAGGCGCGGCTTCGGTGCGTAGCCTCGCCGACCGGCTCGGTGTTTCCCAGTTCCGGGTAGCCAAGGACCTTGCCGGCTTGGTCAGAGCCGGGCTGGTGGCTTCAGTTGAAAGCCAGACTCCCCCCGTTTCGGAACCGGTGATCCCCGCGCCCGCTTACCCGTCGGCGGTAACCGCTGAACCGCCCACCGCCTATCCATGGTCGGTGCCGGTGCAAGAGCCGGTGGAGGCCCAGCACGATCGGAGCTGGTGGCAGGAGCCGGTGGTTCCGGGCGGACAGGCGCCAGCGCCGGTGTCGAGCGAAGAAGCGGAACCCGTTGCCGACGAGGAGACGGCCGCCGTAGAGCCCACCCTCTCCGATGCCTTCCTCGATCGGGTCTTCTCTCAACTGGAAGAGGACTCCGAGGCTTCCAACCCTCCTACCGACACCGAACAGGCACCGGTGGGGCACGGCTTCCTCAAGCGGCGCCGGATGAGCTCTATCGGCCTCGACGACGTCTGATCGACCCGGTTCGTCTCTAACGTCATCCCGGTGAGGGTCTTCGGCTCGGCCTTGGTGGGGCTGGTCCTGGGGCCGCTGCTCCATACCCTG
>DATEDX010000176.1:0-12381 GCA_035281425.1 Acidimicrobiia bacterium | reverse complement strand
TGGATAAGGCCCGGGCCGAGTTCGAACAGGGCGGGGAGCGGGGGGCGGAGATGGCTGCCAAGCTGGCCTGGGAGGTGGATTACCTGTCTCGCTGGCTACCGAAGAAACTCGACGAGGCGGCTACCCGGGAGTTGGTGCGGTCGACGGTGGCGGAGTTGTCGGTGGGCGGGGATCCCAAAGCGGCGGGCAGGGTGATCGGTGCGATCATGAAAACCCACCGCGACCAAGTCGACGGCGCCCTGGTCAACCGTTTGGTGGCGGAGGAGTTGTCCGCCTCCTGACCCTCTTTTAACTGCGCGGATTTTTACGTCACTGCGACGGAAAGTTCTTCACAGAACCCGCGTTGTGTTCATTCCGTATCGATTTTTACGTCGCCATGACGGAAAAATCCGCGCAGAGCAGATCTGGAGAACAGAAGGCATCATTGACTCGCGCGTGATCCCTTCCTACGAGCCGATGCTGGCCACCACCTGGCCCGCCCCATTCTCCGACCCCGGTTGGGTGTTCGAGGTGAAGTGGGACGGTTTTCGGGCATTAGCCGACGTCGACGGTGACCGGGCGATCCTTCGGTCCCGGCGGGGTCTCGACCTGGCTGCCCGCTACCCCGAGTTGCGAAGCCTGCGGGCTGCGAGACGAGTGGTCATCGACGGAGAGATCGTGGCCATGGGAGACGACGGGCGACCCTCCTTCTTCCTGCTCGGTCGCCGCCCCGCCCAGCTGGTGGTGTTCGACCTGCTCTACCTAGACGGCGACCGTACCGGGCTTCCCTGGGAGGAGCGACGGGCGCTGCTTGAAGCGGTCGAGCTTACCGGACCGGTGGTGGTGGGAGACTTCGTTCCGGAAGAGGGCGAAGCCTTGTTCTCGGCGGTGGAAGATCAAGGCTTGGAAGGGGTGGTGGGGAAGAGGCTCGGTTCGCGCTACCACTCGGGCCGGCGCAGCCCCGACTGGCGGAAGGTGGTCAGCCGGCGGCGGGTGACGGCGGTGGTCGGCGGTTTCCTACACGGAGGCGGCAACCGCGCCGACACCTTCGGCTCACTTTTGCTCGGCATCTGGAACGAGGACCAGCTCCTCTTCGTCGGCTCGGTCGGCTCCGGATTCGATCAGCCTGCCTTGGAGGCGATCATGGGAGCCTTGCGCCAACTGGCCCGGGACACCTCACCTTTCTCCGGAGCGGTGGAGGTGCCCGGTCACAAGTCGTGGGTGGAGCCGGTGCTCACCGCCGAGATCGAATACCGGGAATGGACCCCTTATGGACGCTTGCGGGCTCCGGTCTTCAAAGGCCTACACCTTCCCGGAAGCAACTAGCGGTTGGATCAATCTTCTCGGGGCCACAGAGTCCACTAATGGACTCCTGAACCCTGGGTTCGCAGAATTCAGCTGGCGGCTTTGCGTGCTTTGGTTTGTTCGACGCTGGCCTTGAGGGCTTCGAGGAGGTCGACCACCTTGGTCGGCTCGGGCGCCTCGGGGGCGACGATCTCCTGGCCTTCGACCTTCTTCTTGGCGGCAGCCTCGATGGCCTCCCGCGACTGGTCGTGAAACTCGGAGGGATCGAACTCGGTGGTGAGCCCGTCTATCAGCATCTCCGCCATCTTCACTTCTTCGGCCCGGACCTCCACCTCTCCTTCGAGCTCTTCGAACTCTGCCTGGCGGATCTCATCGGGCCAGAACATGGTTTCCATCACCAGCACGCCCTCTTTGGCGCGGATGGTGGCGAGATGTTGTTTGTCCCGCAGTGAGACCTTGGCCAGACCGATCTTGCCTTTGGAAACGAGAGCGTCGTGAAGGATCTTGTAGGCCTTGACTCCGGTCCGTTCCGGCGCCAGGTAATACGAAGACTTGTAGTAGATGGGGTCGATTTCTTCTTCGTCGACGAACTGGACGACGTCCACCAGCCTGGAACCGTCGGCCGAGGAGGCGGCCTCGAGTTCTTCGTCGGTGAAGACCACATAGCGGCCCTTCTCAACCTCGTAGCCGCGGACGATCTCGTCCCAGGCGACTTCTTCCCCGTCGGCTTCGGCCACCCGCTTGTATTTGATGGCGGAATGATCCGAGCCTCTCAACATCTTGAACTTGGGCGTCTTCGACTCGGTGGCGGTGTAAAGAGCCACGGGGATGGTTACCAGCCCGAATGACACCGCCCCTTTCCAGATCGAACGTGGCATGAGACGAAGTCTACGACGATGGGAGACCAAGGCTGGGGGTGATGGGGCCACCCGCCCGGTACAATCCCTGCTGAACGCCCTCGTAGCTCAGGGGATAGAGCGCTGGCCTCCGGAGCCAGGTGCGTGGGTTCGAATCCCGCCGAGGGCGCGTTCTCTCCTTGATGCGCGTTACCGCCCGGGTGGGACCCGGGCGGCAACACTGGTCAGGCCGCTTTGGCCGGCCGTCGTATGGCTTCGATGCGCCTCCGGATTTGTTCCCGCTCGGCTCGGATGATTCTTGGTCGGGCGGGGACATAACGCTGGCGCCGGAAAGCCTCAACGTGCTGGTGGTTGTAGATGAAATACACGATTGCTCCTCATTCGGATTAGAGCGCGACCTCAACAGAGGAGAGAGCGCGCTTCCGGGATCGGGGTGAAATTCGCCGGAACCGGCGGTTAACCGGCGAGAAGAGTGCGGCCGCTGCCGCTCAGCCCGAACGGGCAGGAGGCAGCGTTGGCGCTGACGGTGATCTTCAGCATTTGGCCTCCTTTCGTGATAGTCGGCCGCCTCTCGGCCGAGCGGGCGTCACCTTACCGGTCCCCACCGGGTGAAGGCTGGGTAATTAGCGGCCCGGGGCTATACGGTGCGGACCCAACCGAATGGATCTTCACTCCGTCCGGTTTGGATGGCGGTTAGCGCCTCCCGAAGCCGGGTCGTGTTCGCTCCCACCTCCCCACCGTTGACGGCAATCTCCTCGCCGCGGTGGATCAGGGTTCCCACCCCGGCGAGGACGGCGGCGGTGCCGGAGAGGGCGGCTTCCCCGGGCCAGGCCAGTACCTCCTCCACCGAGAGCGGACGCTCGTCTACCTGGTAGCCGAGGCGTGCCGCCAGGCGGAGAGTGGAGTCCCGGGTTACTCCGTGAAGATAGGAGTCGGTGAGTGGGGGAGTGACCACCTTGTCATCGGAAATGAGGAGGAAGTTCGACGCTCCGGTTTCTTCGACCCGTCCCGAGGGAGCAAAGAGGACCTGATCCACGCCGAACTGCTCCCGGGCGGCGACCACGGTGCGGAGGGCGGCGGCGTAGTTGGCTCCGGCTTTGGCGAGACCGAAACCGGGAGTCGATCGCTGCACCTGGTCTTCGATCAGGAGTCGCAAGGGGCGGAGGCTGCCTCCGAAGTAGTCACCCACCGGGGAGGCAACGACGTACAGCAGTCCTTGGCGGGGCGGGGACCCAGCTGCGCCGATGTTGGTCTCGGTCCCAATCAGGGTGGGGCGAAGGTAGAGGCTCCCTGGCGGTTCGGGAATTTCGGGGCGGTTGGCACGCACCACCTCTTCGACCATGGTGATAACCAGGTCCGGGGGCGGTGGAGGTAGACAAAGGAGCCGGGCGCTATCCCCGAGGCGTTCGGCGTGCCGATCGAGACGGAAGATACGGGCTTCTCCTTCTTTGCCTCGGTGGGCCTTGAGCCCCTCGAAGCAGGCACTCGCATAGTGGAAGACGTGTGCCCCGGGATGAAGCGAGATTTCGCCGAGGTCATGGAGACTGAACCCCGAATATCCACCTTCGTCGAAGGTGGCCGACGCCATCTTCCGGCCAAACACAGTCCCAAACGCACCAGCCGACCTCATCGAGTCCGGGAGGCTACCCGTCTCACGTCTCACGTCTCACGTCTTCCGTCTCACGTCTGCCGAGCGAAGCGAGGCTCTACCATCGCCCGCCCATGAAGGTTGGCATCGGCATTCTCGGAGGAGGGGTGGTGGGCGGCTCTCTGGCCCGCCGCCTCCTGGCCGATCGGGTGTCTATTGCCGACAAGACTGGTCTCGATCTGCAACTGGTGCGGGTGGCGGTGCGTGACCCGGAGAAGTCCCGGATCTTCCCCGCCGAATACACCACCACCAACCTGGAAGAGGTCATCGACGATCCCGAAGTGAACCTGGTGGTGGAGTTGATGGGAGGGCTGGAGCCGGCCCGGACCCTGATCCTGCGGGCGTTGACAGCGGGCAAGCCGGTGGTTACCGCCAACAAGGAGTTGGTGGCGAAGGAGGGACCGGCGCTTTTCGAGGCGGCCGCCGGGAAAGGCGTCTCGCTTCTCTTCGAGGCTGCGGTGGGTGGGGGCATCCCGCTAATCCGGCCGTTGATGGAAAGCCTGGCGGGAGAACGGCTCTCCCGGGTTCTGGGCATCGTCAACGGCACCACCAATTACATCCTCACGGCGATGGACGAGGGGGGTTGGGCCTACCACGAGGCGTTAGCCGAGGCTCAGCGGCTCGGTTACGCCGAGGCGGATCCCACCGCCGACGTCAGCGGGGCCGATGCTGCCGCCAAGGCCACCATCCTCGCCGGCCTCGCCTTCGGCGTGTGGACCGAGCCCGGGCAGGTCTTCCGAGAGGGGATTGATCGCCTCCAGCCCGTCGACCTCGCCTTCGCCCGCCAGCTCGGGTACACCATCAAGCTGCTGGCGGCGGCCGAAGGGGACGGGAGCCGGGTAGTGGTTCGGGTGCATCCCACCCTGGTTCCTCATCACCATCCCCTGGCCTCGATCCGGGGGGCCACCAACGCGGTTTTCGTCGAGGGACCGGCCATCGGCCAGTTGCTGTTTGCCGGTCCCGGGGCCGGGGGGGAGCCCACCGCCACCGCGGTATTGGGTGACGTCATCGACGCCGCCCGTGAGTTGTTGGCCGGGGCCCAGGTGGCCCCACGAGTCCACCTCAACGCCCGCACGGTAGGAGCGATCACCGAACTTCCCACTCGTTGGTATCTGCGTCTCGAGGTGGCGGATGCCCCTGGAGTGCTGGCCGCCATTGCTTCGGTCTTCGGTTCCAACGGAGTCTCGATCGCCTCGGTCTGGCAGGAAGGTCGGGGTGACGACGCCACCCTCATCCTCATCACCCACGAGTGTCCCGAGAGCAATCACCGCGCCGCCACCGCTCAACTGGCGGAACTCGACGTGGTCAAACAAGTCGCCGCCACCATCCGGGTCCTCCTCCCCGAAACCTGATGCGCTACCTGTCGACCCGAGGCGACCCGGAGCGATCCGGGTTCGCCCAGGTATTACTCGAAGGATTGGCGCCCGATGGGGGCCTTTACGTGCCGGAGGCTTGGCCGTCGTTCACCGATCCCTCGGCCGCCACGTATCCCGACCTGGTCACCTCCACCCTCGGCGCCTTCACCGAGCCGGACTTTGCCGGCACCGACCTCGAGGCCTTAGTGGCCGAGGCCTACCGGGACTTCACCCATCCCCAGGTGGCTCCGCTGCGGCAGGTGAGCGACACCCATTACCTGCTGGAGCTGATCTTCGGACCGACCCGCTCCTTCAAGGACTACGCCCTGGTAGTGCTGAGCCGCCTCTTCGACGCCGAGCTGGCCCGCCAGGGCCGGCGGATCCTGGTGCTGGGCGCCACCTCCGGCGATACCGGATCAGCGGCGATGGCCGCCTGCCGTGGACGGCAGAACATCGAGGTCGTCATCCTCTACCCGGAAGGCAAGATTTCGGAGATCCAGCGGCGCCAGATGACCACCATCCCCGACGCCAACGTTCGGGCGGTGGGAGTGGAAGGCACCTTCGATGACTGTCAGGCCCTGGTCAAACGTGCTTTCAACGATCGAAGCCTGGAGCTTCCCCTGGCCGCCATCAACTCCATCAACTGGGCCCGGATCGCGGTGCAGGCTGCCTATTACCTGTGGGCGGCCCGGCAAGTGGCGGCCCCGGTCACCTTCGCCGTGCCCACCGGCAACTTCGGCAATGCCTTCGCCGCCTTTGTGGCTCGCCAGATGGGGGCACCGATCTCCCGCATCGTGGTTGCCAACAACCGCAACCACGGGCTCTTTACCCTCATCGACTCCGGCGAACTGCCGGTGGAACCGGTGCAGAGCACCGTGGCCCCGGCCATGGACATCCAGCTACCTTCCAACCTCGAGCGCTACCTGTTCTTCTTGACTGGTCAAGACCCCACCCGGGTCACTGGCCTCCTCGCCCAGCTGGCCAGCGAAAACCGCCTGGTCCTCCATCCCCAGGAGCACGGCCTTATGAAAGAGCTGTTCGCGGGGGGATGGATCGACGACACCGAGGTCCTCGCGGTCATCGACCGAGTGGAGACGAGCGAGGGCCTGCTTCTCGATCCCCATACCGCCATCGCCTGGGAGGTGGGGAAGAGACTGCAACCGTCGGAGGGAAGCCTGGTCACCATCGCCACCGCCCACCCGGCCAAGTTCGGGGAGACCATCCTCGCCGCTACCGGCCGCCGCCCCGCCTTGCCGGCCGAATTAGCCAGCCTCTCCGAGCGGGAAGAACGCCTCGCCACCATTCCCAACGACTACCCCGCCTTGCTCGATTTGCTTTCCAGCTGACGCCGGCTGGCGCCTCCAACGAGCCTCCGCAGGAGTGATGTTGGAAACGTCGCCGCCGGTGCTACTATGGCGTTACCGCCCGGCCTCCCCAGGACTCCGGCTATGCAGCCCTACTGCCGAGCCAGATCCCTTCTCGGAAACCGCCGCAGTGATTTCGATCGTCAGCCGGGCCGGCATCTGTCTGGGCTGTCCTACCAAGTGAGCAAATGAGCACCAGAACCCAACTCCAGAACAAATCCATATCCGAGCTACGCGAAATTGCCGATGCCGTCGGGGTACCCCACGACGGGCTGCAGAAGTCCAAGCTCATCAGCGCCTTGATGGCTGCCGGCGGCATCGCCGACAGCGGTGAGGAGGAATCGATGGTCGACTTGCCGACCGCCACCCCCCGTACCGAAGAGTCCCCCGAAGCCGACGAAGAGCCGGCAGGCGGCTCCGCCACCAGCGGTGAAGCTGCTCCTGAAACCGGGGAAGCAACCGAAACCTCGGAGGATGGCGAAGGATACGGCGACTTCGATCGGGACGACTTCCGCGGCAATCGCCGGCGCCGCCGGCGCCGTGGCGGAGGTGGCCAGGGGGGACCTCGCCAGGACTACGGCAGCTACGAGCAGGTCCCCGAAGGTGAACTCGAGGTCCGGGAGGGCTACCTCGACATCCTTCCCGAGGGTTATGGGTTCCTCCGGGTCACCAGTTACCTCCCGGGCGATCGGGACGTCTACGTCTCGGCGGGGCAGGTCCGCAAGTTCGGGTTGCGCAAAGCCGATCTGGTGGCGGGTCCGATTCGACCGGCCCGGGCGCAGGAGAAGTTCCCGGCTTTGGTTCGCATCGACGCCGTCAACGGGATGTCTTCCGAGGAAGCGATGCGCCGGCCCCGCTTCGAACAGCTCACCCCGCTCTTTCCCGACGAACGGTTGCGGCTTGAAGTCGACGGCAAGAGCAACGGGGTCCTCACCCGGATCATCGACCTCATCGCTCCCATCGGCAAAGGCCAAAGAGGCCTCATCGTGTCGCCTCCCAAGGCCGGCAAAACCACGGTTTTGAAGGAGATCGCCCAAGCGATCACCGTCAACAACCCTGAGTGTTACCTGATGGTGGTGTTGGTGGACGAACGCCCCGAGGAAGTCACCGACATGCAGCGATCGGTGAAGGGAGAGGTCATCTTCTCTACTTTCGATCGCCCCGCCGAGGAGCACACGCAGGTCTCCGAACTCGCCCTGGAGCGGGCCAAGCGCTTGGTGGAGATGGGAACCGACGTGGTCATCCTCCTCGACTCCATCACCAGGCTGGCCCGAGCCCACAACCTCGCTACCCCCGCCTCGGGGCGCATCCTCTCCGGTGGGGTGGATTCCACCGCCCTCTATCCCCCCAAGCGGTTCTTCGGCGCCGCCCGCAATATCGAAGAAGGGGGATCACTCACCATCCTCGGTACCGCGTTGGTCGAGACCGGCTCGAAGATGGACGAAGTCATCTTCGAGGAGTTCAAAGGGACCGGAAACATGGAGTTGCGCCTCGACCGCAAGTTGGCCGACAAGCGGATCTATCCCGCCATCGACATTGAGGCCTCCGGCACTCGCAAAGAGGAATTGCTCTTCGATCGCAAGGAACTGGCGCAAGTGTGGAGGCTGCGCCGGGTCCTCCTTGCCCTGGAATCAGGAAGCGCCCTCGAGTTGTTGATTGATCGGCTGAAGAACGCCAGTTCCAACGAAGAGTTCCTGGCCGACGTCGCCAAGTCGGGCAATTAACCCGGTCGGCGGCTCCTGTTGGCCTCGGCGCCGGCGGTAGAATTGCCGTTCCGGAGCCCCGACGACGAGAAGAAGGACATGAAGACCGATATCCATCCCACCTACGCCGACACCAAAGTCGTCTGCTCCTGCGGAAACACCTTCACCACTCGCTCCACCAAACCGGGGGAGTTGCACGTCGAGTTGTGCAACGAGTGCCACCCGTTCTTCACCGGGCGCCAGAAGTTGGTCGACTCCGGCGGGCGGGTAGAGAAGTTCCAGCGGCGCTATGCCAAGACCCAATACGGCGGCCGCAAGAAATCGCCCAGCGCTTCCGAATAACGGGAGGATGAAACCGCCTTCAGACCGAGCCAGCCTCACCGTGGGCGGGCAGGCGGTGATCGAAGGGGTGATGATGCGGGCACCGGGCGCCTGGGCAGTGGCGGTCCGCCAGCCCGACGGAGCCATCACCGCCATGCGTAACCATCTTCCCCGTCTCACTTCCCGCTCTCGATGGGCACGGGTACCCCTGGTTCGGGGGGTGCTGGTGTTGGCGGAGTCGCTCACCCTCGGCTTCCGCGCTCTCTCCTGGTCGGCGCAAAAGGCCGCCGGGGAGGAGGAAGCCCCCCTGAGCCGTGGCCAGATCGCCGGGTCGATGACCATGGCCCTCGCCTTCTTCGCCCTGCTTTTTATCGTCGCCCCCGCCGCCGCCGCCCGGGCTCTGACCGATGACAACAACTTCGGCTTTGCCGCCCTGGAGGGGACGATTCAACTTGGCATCTTCCTCGGGTATTTGTGGCTGCTGGGCCGCTCCCGCGAGATCAGCCGGGTGTTCGCCTACCACGGCGCCGAACATATGGCTATCCACGCCTACGAAGCCGGCGACCCTTTGGGTAGCGAACACATCGCCAAATATCCCCCCGCCCATCCCCGCTGCGGAACCAGCTTTCTCCTCCTGGTAATGCTCTTGGCCATCACCATCTTTGGGCTGCTGGGCCGGTTACCGCTCCCGCAACTGATTGCCAGCCGAGTGATCGGCATCCCCGTCATCGCCGGGCTCTCCTACGAGATGCTCAGGTTCGCCGGCACCCATCAAAACAACTGGTTTGGGAGACTGATGGCCAAACCCGGACTGTGGCTGCAAAAGCTCACCACCCGAGTACCGGACGAGAGCCAGATCGAGGTGGCGATAGCCAGCCTTCTCTCCTCCCTGGAAGAGGAGGAGGTGGGTGAGGTGCTGAGCCGCGGCCCGGTTCCCGCCCCCGCCCTGGCCGCCCGGGCCCGCTAACCCTCAGCCCATGGAACCTGCTCTGATGGCGCGTTTGGAGGAGATGGCGGCAGCCTTGGCCGAGCTGGAGGTTGAACTCTCCCAATCCGTTTCCGACCAGAAGAAGATGATCGAACTGGGGCGACGTCACGCCGAACTGGCTTCGGTGGTCGACCTCTACCGGCAGTGGAGAGCTGCCTCTGAAGAGGCCACCGATGCCGCCAGCCTGGCCGAAGGTGATTCCGATCTGGGTCCGGACCTGTTGCAGTTGGCGGAGGAGAAGCGCAGGGAAGCGTCCGCCCTGGAGGAGAAGATCAAAGGGGCCCTGGTGCCCCGAGATCCCAACGACGATAAAGACGTCATTCTCGAAATCCGCGCCGCCGCCGGTGGCGACGAAGCGGCGTTGTGGGCAGGCGACCTCCTCCGCATGTATCAGCGTTATGCCGATCGCCACGGCTTCCAACTGGAGACGATGGACACGTCGGAGTCGAGTGCGGGTGGGTTCGACCAGGTGACGGTGGGAGTCAAAGGGAAAGGCGCCTATTCGCGCTTCAAGCACGAGGGAGGTGGACACAGGGTCCAGCGCGTGCCCAAGACCGAGGCTTCCGGTCGGATCCACACCTCCATCGCCACCGTGGCTGTCCTGCCCGAGGCCGACGAGGTAGAACTGGAGATCGACCCCGCCGAGGTGCGGGTCGACGTCTTCCGTTCCCAGGGTCCCGGGGGCCAGTCGGTCAACACCACCGATTCGGCGGTGCGGTTGACCCACCTTCCCACCGGCCTGGTGGTGTCCTGCCAGGACGAGAAGAGCCAGCTCCAGAACAAGGAAAAGGCGTTTCGAATCCTCCGGGCCCGGCTCTACCAGCGCAAACTGGAAGAGCAGCAGCAGGCGGTGGCGGGGGCGCGCCGTGCCCAGGTGGGGAGTGGGGAGCGGGCTGAGAAGATCCGCACCTACAACTTCAAGGAGGGACGGGTTACGGACCACCGTCTCGGAGTGACGCTCCACCGCCTCCAGGAGGTCCTGGAAGGTGACCTCGATGAGTTCGTCGAGGGCTTAACCGCGCGGGAACAGGCGGAGCGTCTCCTCGAAGAGAGTTGAGTTAGCCGGCGGAGGCTGCGCTGAACAGCGCCACCGACAGGATCACCGCCAGCAGGAAGACCAGGAAGGCGACGATGGCGGCGGGGATAAGCACGATGGCTACGGCGGCACCGTCACTCACCGCCTGGGTCTCTTTCACGGCTCGGATGGCGAGGATGATCGACCACACCGCTCCGGCGATGGCGCCGATCACCGGGATAATGGAGAGGGCCTGGGGAGCCGAGGCGAACCCCAGGCTACGGAAAAGCGAGATGTACGACCCGGTGGCTTTGAAAAGCCGCGAGATGAGATAGATGATTCCGGCGCCGATGGCCAAGCCGATCGGGGCGAGAATCCCCGAGAACAGCCATCCACCGAAGTCGTTGCTAAAGATCGAGGGAATACTGCCAATGAGCGAGGCGACGATGACCACAATGACCGCCTGTGTTGTGCCTTTGGGGTCATTGGCGATCTCCTGGTACACCCCGGGCTTGAGGGTCACGGCCCTCTTGACCCGGTCAATGATGGAATCCACTAATCCTCCTACTGCAGTGCCCCGAGATTCTGCCACCTGCAGCAGCACCGGGCTGGTTTTGTCGGGGTAATAAGCGATGGTCGATAGCCGCCAATTGATCGCTCGCTCCGGCCTGGCTCCCCATGAAGCCACCCGGCTCCTGGCCCGGGTGGTCGATCGCCCACTCCTGGAGGTGAAGGCAGGGCTGGAGGTAAACCCTGCGGGGGCGGTGGAATTCGACCGGCTGGCGGCCAGCCGTCGGGCCGGTCACCCACTGCAGTATTTGGAGGGGGAGGTCGATTTCGGACCGATCACCGTGCAAGTCGACCAGCGAGTGTTGATCCCCCGTCCCGAAACCGAGTTCCTGTTCGAGCAGGTGTCCACCCTGGAGCCTCCCCCGGGGCTGATCGTCGACCTATGTACCGGGTCGGGGGTGCTGGCCCTGGCCTTGAAGACGGTGTTCCCGGCAGCCCAGGTGATCGGATCCGACGTTTCTATTCAGGCTCTGGCCGTGGCGGAGGAAAACGCCACCCGGCTGGGGCTGGCGGTGGAATGGGCCCAAGGTGACTTGTGGGCGGCGCTGCCTCCGGCGGTGGCGGGGGCGATCGATCTGCTGGTGGCTAACCCGCCTTACCTGAGCGAGGCGGAATGGGAGTCGGCGCCCGTCGATGTGCGTTACGAGCCGAAGCAGGCCCTAGTGGCGGGAGCCGGCGGGACCGAAGTGGTTGAGCGGATCATGGGGGGATTGGCCACCTGGTTACGGCCCGGTGGGCGGGCCCTGATCGAAGTGGGAGAAGACCAAGCTGAACACCTGGGATGGTCGTATTCGGTGCCGGTGGTCAACGATCAATACGGTAAGCCCCGCTACCTCAGCGTCTAGGGATACCTAGTGAATCCTCTCCAGCTTGCCCTCACCCATCTCCGGGAAGGGAGGGTGGTTGGAGTCCCCACCGACACCGTGTACGGGCTGGCGGCAGATCCCCTCCAGCCTCTGGCGGTGGAAGCCCTCTTTGAGTTGAAAGGGAGGGATCGGTCGAAACCGGTGGGCCTGCTAGTGGCGGATGCCTCCACCGCTCAAGCCTGGGTGCAGCTTCCCGAGTACGCGGTTCCCTGGGCGGAGCGTTTCTGGCCGGGGCCTCTCACCCTGGTGGGTCATCCCCGACGAACCCTGCCCGAGGGCGTGGGCGACCATCAGCGCCACACGGTGGGGGTTCGAGTACCCGATCATCCTGTCATTCGTCAGCTGCTGGAAGCCTGGGGACCACTGGCAGTCACCAGCGCCAACCGCAGCGGGGAGGCGGAAACCCTCGA
>DATEDX010000175.1:0-10575 GCA_035281425.1 Acidimicrobiia bacterium | reverse complement strand
TGCACACGTATCAAGAGTCGATCGACATCCTCGAGACCGAGTTGAATCGGGTACAAGAGACATTCGCCGGACTCACTCCCGAAGAGTGGGCGATGCCCACCAAGCTCGTGCCTCTCGATCCGAGCAAAAAGCCCTGGACCGCGTTCGAGTTGGCTGGCCACTTTGACATTTCCATCGGGCTGACGCGGATGCTGATCGATAGCAAGACCGAGGGTCAGCCCGGGCGTGATCGGACCAGCTTTTTCATCTTCCCCCGATCGGAGGTGGCGCCGGTGGTCTATGACTACGCCTTCACCATGGTCGAGGGCAAGACCCCGACCGATATGCCCGAGCGCTTGCGCGAGGTCTTCACCAAGACCATCGAAGAATCGCGGGCCAACCCACCCGAGACCATCGGCAGCGGGTATTACGCCCTCATGGAACTCGGCGAGTTTGTGCCCAGCCGGATCGTGGAGGCAGTTGTGCATGGGTTGGACCTCTCCGATGCTCTGGGTCGAGAGCCCATCGCCTCCCCCGACGGGGTCAAAGCCACTGCCGCCATCCTCGACGAGTTGCTGGCGAGGAGAACCGTGGGGGGCCGACCCGCCGATCTTTCAGACGATATGGCCTGGGTACGAGCAGCCTCGGGCCGGGGACCACACGAAGATCCCCGTCTGCCGCTGATCGGTTAACTCGGCAACGGAGGAGGACGACGGCCTATGCCAGGGTCGGAGCGCCGATGCCTCCAGCACGAGAAATTGACGAATCGCCTTCTCGATGACACTGGATCGGCTCATCCAATGGGCAAATTCGGTGATGTGAAAGTCGAGCTCGACGGCCAAGCCGACTTGGCAGGCTGACCTCAATCCCACGGATGCCGTCATCGAGCCGGCCATCCGGGGGCGCTTGCTCGTTATCTCAAAGGCCGAAACTATCGCGTCTGACGGGTCGCGACATGGTCGTGTCGCGATCGCAAAGCGACGGACGATCTGGGTACAGGTACGACTAGCTTCGCTGAGGCCTACTCCACGTCTGGTGAATCGGCGCCGACTGCAGCTTGACCGGCTTCGACGACAAGGTCTACCGCCTCCTGACGATCCCTGAACACCCTGACCAAGCCCCTGTCGCAGATCTTCAAGGCAGGAATGATCACGGCCAACGCGGCAAAGCCCACCGAAGTAATCAATCCATCGAAGGTGACGCCAAGCTGATCCTTGATGGCATCGGCCACGGATATGGCATCGGCGACAACTTGAGCCGACGGCTGATCAGACAGAATTCCGAATAGGGGCGTTGCAACTTCCGCCACCACCTGGCCGTCGACCGCCGCCACAATCCCTCCTTTAAGTTCGACGACGCGGGAAGCGGCGGCGGCCATGGACTCGATGTCGACACCCAGGACGAGGAGGTTCATCAGGCCTGGGTTGAACGTGGTGGCAATGGCACCTCGCGACATGTCGAATCCTCGCACCAAGCCGAGCCCTTTGTCGCCGCTAGCCGAATGCCGATCGATAACGGCGATAGTCAGCAGGTCGGCCGGTTGCGTCACCCGACCATTCTCAAATGTGACGGTCTCGACGATCTCTTCGGTGATCAACGATCCCGGGTTGATGCCGATCACTCTCACCTTGGCCGTAGATAGCGCCGTGTCGAAAAGGAAGTCCTCAGCTCTAGGCGTAGCCGAGACCCTGACCGTGTCATACCAATCATCGGGATACCGACCCGGCGAGACTTTCAGGAGGTAGTCCCCCTCCCGCGCGGAAACCCTTCCCTCACTGACCATGAGACGCACATTGAAATCACGCAGATCATCGATCGCGGCGATTGATGCCACCTTGCCAGGAGAGATGCTTCCAAAATTTCGGTCGACTCCTATCGATTGGGCAGCGGTCAAGCTGGCCATGCGAATGGCGTCGATGGGTGCAACTCCGTGGGCAACGGCGAGCTTGAGCTTGTAGTCCATGTGTCCTACACGCGCAAGCGAATGAAGCTCTTGCTCGTCAGTGGCAAGGCTGAAGGCACGCGGGTCGAGTCCGTGCTCAGTAATGGCCTTGACGACCTGGGTCAGATCGCGGGCTCCAGAGCCTTCACGGATCTGGACCGTTACGCCCAGCTTCACCATTTCCATGGCGTCGGCCGCTTTCCCGGTCTCATGATCCGTCATGACTCCTAAAGCCACGGATGCCTGCAACATGGCCCCCGAAAGGCCTTCCAGATGACCCTCCACCGCCAATCCGCGCTCGATAGCGATCCTATAGAAGGCCTCAATCTCGTCGAATGGAATCTTGCTCGCCCCGTAGTTCCATTCTCGGATGGCGATGGCCCGCTCGTGATGTGCCAGTTGAACCAATTCCTCGAGGCTCACCCTTCCGAGGTTGCCGAAGGCACCGAGTCCAAGGGCGGTGGCATGAAAAGGAGACAGAAAAATGTGCAGGCCGGTTCCGTCCGAGCGCCGCAGCAACTCCTCAAGGGCGGCAACCCCGGCGATGGTGGCGGCTTCGTAGAAATCGGTACAGATAGCTGCTGTACCACGGGGCACTAGGACCTCTGCAAGGCGTTCGATGGAAAGCTGTGAGCCGCCCATGTGGATGTGAGGATCAACGAAGCCGGGGACCAGAGTTAGGCCAGAGCAATCGATGATCTCGGTGTCAGGCCCAATGGTGTTCTCAGCGGATCCGACAGCGGCAATGCGACGGCCAGCTATTGCTATATCTCCCTGGTCGATACGACCGGTGTGAAGTTCAACGATGTTTCCGTCATTGAGTACAAGACTCGCCGGCTCCTCACCTGCCACCACGGCAGCAGCTCTTAGTCTTTCCAACGCCTCGTCCATCTGTCCTCCTGTTCAGCTCAAGGAGTGTTCGAGCAACGCAGCCTCCGTGATCTCCTTGCCATCGAGCGCAGCTACCACCTGACCGAGCCGAAACACGACTGCTCGATCCGCCCAGCCGGGGACCTCATCCAGTTGTGATGTCGAAGCTATGACGGAAGCGGCGTTGGTACGGGCCTCGGTCTTGATGAGGCGAAGGACCTCGCCTTTCGTCGCAGCATCGATGCCCTGGGTCGGTTCGTCGAGTAGCAAGACCCTGGGCTGGGTTTCCAGCGCACGTGCTATGGCAACCTTTTGTTGATTACCCCCGCTGAGCGTGGCAACGAGCTGCGGCCTCCGCGCCTTGACCCGAAGTCGCCAGAGGTAAGAGTCGGAGGTGCGCTGCTCAACCCGTCTCAACCTCAAGCCCCAACGGTGCCCCCGCGCCCGGGGGGAGATGACGACGTTTTCCCGTACGGTCATACTCCCGACAACCCCGGAGGTGCGTCGTTCAGCGGGGACCAGCGTCATTCCCCTCGCGACCACTGATATTGGACTCGACAGATCTAACTGTTCTTCCCTTAGCCTGACCGAACCGCGGCTCGGAGGGTTCAAACCGGCCAAGGTTCGTACTGCCCAACTCTGGCCGGCGTCCTGAAGACCCACCAGGGCCATGACCTCTCCCTGGCGGACGCCCAACGTCAATCCTTCGAATCCACGTGCCGCCAGATCCTCCACCCTGAGGACTGGCTCCCCGCCGCGGAGGGATTCCCGCTGAAGCTCTTTCATACCCGGCTGATCTCGGGCGAGCAGGGAAATCAGACCGTCGCGGTCGATCTCTCCACGCCGAAAGGAATCGATCTTGCGCCCGTCCTTGAGGACGGTGATCACGTCCCCCAGGAGCAGAACTTCGCTCAGGCGGTGCGAGACATAAACCACCGCCTCGCCTTGTGATCTGAGCGCTTTCACCCGTTCCATTAGACGGGAGGCCTCCCGCGGGGACAAGACCGCAGTGGGCTCGTCTAGCAACATCACCTTCCCTCGGGCGATAAGTGCTTTGGCGATTTGGATCAATCGAATCTGGGGCACTGAGCACTCGCCGGGGTAACGGTCTGGATGAACTTCCAGACCGACCCGGTCAAGCACATCCTTAACGGTGGTTGTCTCAGCTTTGGTCAGGGACTGCCTAGTCAGACGCCCCTCGTGGCCCAGAAGGATGTTCCTCCCGACCGAGAGACCAGGAACGAAAACCAGTTCCTGGGGGACCAGACTGACCTCGTTAAAGCTGGCATGCCCTCGATCGGGAAACTCAATTCTCCCTACGTCAGGCTTCACCAAACCGGCCAGAAGATTCACAACGGTCGACTTGCCGGCTCCGTTTAAGCCCACGATCGCATGGACCCGACCAGCGTGGATGTCGAGGTCAAGGTCGTCAACCGCGACAACTCCCGGATACGCCTTCGTGACTCCCCGCAACCGAACCAGCGGGGAGTCACTCACCTCAGACACGCTTCGGTCCCGATCGGCGCTTAGGGAATCAATTCGTTGGTGGCGACTGGTGTCCCGGCCGAATCCGCCGTGAAAATCGGAGCAGGGAGGCAAGTCACCCGCGGCACCTCCTCACCGTTCAGAAGGGCAATTGCGTTTCCGATGCCAACCCGGCCCATGGAAACGGGCTCAATCGCGAATACCGAATCGAGTATTCCTTCCTCCAGGGCGGTGATGCTGTCGGGTTCGTAGCCGAAGCTCACATAGGGGATGGACCCTTGATACTCCGGAGGTATGGCGGCGGGTTGAAGGATGAAGTAGTGGACCGAAGCGATCCAGGCGATGTCCGGGCTCGCCTGCACTGCATCCTCGAACGAGGCTAGGCCCTCGGCCGGATCCACCAACTGGGTGGGAGCGCTGGCAATCTCAATGGTCGGATGGGCCTCCTCGATCCGATCGGAAAAGCCCAGGGTCCGCTTCCGTGACCAAGTGGCATTGGAAGGGCCGGCGATGAGGATGCCGCTGCCACCATCAGGAACCACCTCCGCCAGCCGATCGGCCAGCATCTGGCCCAGCACATAGTCGTCCTGCATCACCATGTACACATCGGGATGGGCGACTTCGGTCGAGATGTTCACCACCGGGAGCCCGGCGTCGATGGCAAGCTGTACAGCCGGGATCGAGCCCTGGATGTCTGAAGGGGCGATGACGATGGCGTCGGTACCTCGCTCGATCGCGTCCTCGATTTGACTCAACTGGAGGTCCGGAGACGCATAACCCTCGGCTGCGAGAGTCGTCACAGCTACACCGGCTTCGTCACCTGCCGAATGTGCCCCGTAGTCGATGGCCTGGTAGTAGTACCCGGCCAGGCTTACTTGAAGCAGGGTGATGTCGTATGCCTCGTTGGCCGTGGGCAGCGTGTAATCGACCAACTCCTCGGCGGTCGGACTCGCATCGCACGCGAGTGTCTGTCGCAAAGCATCGTCAACGCTCCTTCCCACGGTGGTTGTGGCCCCCCCCTCAGTGGTCGTGGCGCCCCCGGACGAAGTGGTCGTGACGCCGTCGCCCACAGTGGTCGTTGCCCCTTCGCCCGCAGTAGTTGCGACCCCGCCCGCGGTGGTTGTTGCCCCATCTCCGGAACCGCAGGCAACGAGTGTCATCAACAGGATCGCCACCAGCATTCGAAGCACCATCGAGTTCGACCTCATAACTTTCTCCGTTTCTCCGTTTCGCTTAACCCACCACCGAGTCGGCCTCCTGCCGGCTCGCCTCGAGCACGTTGGTTTCATGCAGCGCCTTGCGTCGTCCCCGACGAATACGGTCGATCAGGACCGCACCTACCAGCACTATCCCAGTCAGCATTTGCTGCACGAATTCCGAAATCTGGGCAATGTTCATCCCGGTTGACAAGACGCTGAGTAACGCCACCCCCAGCACCACGCCGCTCAGCCGCCCTTCGCCCCCACCGATGGCGAAGCCTCCAATTACGGCGGTAGCGATCGCCATCAGTTCGAAACCCTGGCCCAGACTTGCCTGACCAACCGAGACCCGAGACGCAAGCATCAGGCCGCCCACGCCGGCGAGAAGCCCACAGATGGCATAGGCAGCGAGTTCGTACCTCCAAACCTTGACGCCCGAAAGACGGGTGGCGTCACGTGATCCTCCGATGGCGTAGAGGTAAAGCCCAGCCCGTGTGAGGTAGAGAACAAAAGCGGCCAGGGCCATCACTACTGCGGCCATTCCGACGGTGGCAGGGATCGGCCCCCACGATCCCCCTCCGAAGAGTCGAAAGGATGCTGGAAGCCCCGAGACCGATGCCCCATCGCTGATTTGATTGGCCGCTCCGCGGGCGAAGGCCAGCATGCCGAGAGTGGCAACGAAGGGGGTGACTCTTAGCTTGGCGACGAGGGTCCCGTTGATGAGTCCTGCTGCCAGACCGGATCCGATGCCAGCCAAGATTCCGGCCCACAACCCGTATTCGAGCATGACGAGAGCCCCGACAGTGCTGGCAAGACCCATCACGGCTCCCACCGAGATGTCGAAGCCGCCCTGCACCAAGGCGAAGCTTTGACCGATAGCCACCACAAGGAGGGTCGCCCCTTGCCGAGTTATGTTCTGGAAGTTGCGGAACGTAGCGAACCGGTCCGGGTAGAGAGCACTGAAAACCCCCACCAGGAGGGCGATTCCAACCAGGAGCTGGATCTGAACGGCGCTGGCACGAAGCAAGTCTCGAACGCCCGATGTGCCGAGTCGGTCGGTCGAGATAACAACCATTCTCAGGGAGCTTCACTCAGCCACGTAAGCGACGGCGTGTATTTCTAGGAGCAGCCTGGGGTCGGTCGCCAGGCGTACGACCTCCACAGTGGTAGTGGCCGGACGGTGATCGCCCAAACGCTGACCGAGCACTCGGTTGATTGCGTCCTGGTTTCTTTCAACATCGACGATGTACCTGGTCATGTCCACCACGTCACTCAGACGGCCCCCCGCCGACTCCAACACCCTCTCCAAATTCTGTATGCACATTCGAGCCTGCTCGGCCGGATCCCCCGGTATTCCCCCGAACTCCTGGGCAACATGGGGATGACTGTGATACACGGGCGCTGCGGTGACCCCGGCGAGGTAAACCGGCCGGCCCGACAGCACCTTGATGGCGGGGGTGTAGGGCATGTTGAATCGGGGATCGTGTTCCTCGGTATTGACCAGAGTGATGCGCGTCGCCATGTGTCTGCCTCCGAGCTCGACCGACCTACCCGCAAACGATTGTAGGTACCAACGCTCTTGCACGGCAGACCTGGTGCAATTGGCGCCGCCTCTGGTCAACCCCAGGATTCGTTTGCCTTCGGCCAGAGTCTCGTCGAGATGTTCAGGCAGTTACTAACACTGACGTTTTGCACGAGATTGGTCTCCAATCTAAATACCTACCCTTTCGCTTCCACTGATGAGGCCGGTTGTGATTGGTCCTTCCTGGTCACCGTCCCTGGCTTGGAACGCTGATGCCGCCGTCACCTAATAACCGGCGAATCGCCTTCTCGATGACACTTGATCGGCTAATCCAATAGCCGAACTCGGTGATGTGACGATTGAGCTCGACGACCAATCCGACGGGAAGGCTTACCTCGATCCTGCGAATGCCGTTGTATAACCGACCATCTTGTAGGCGCTTGCTTGTCATCTCGACCTCGGAAACTATCGCGTCTGCTCCCAGGCGACATGGTCCTGTTTCGCGACCTGACTCGGGATGAATTGCCAAACCCTCGCCAAGTAGCGCTCTGGACTTACCCTCCCGACCCCTGGTTGTCGCGCAGCAGCGTCAAGAAGCGAGCCGGCGCGAACGCGGAAAGATCTCCTTCCAGGCCCAAAACATGTCCGTCCCCTGAAACGAGCAGGCCGACTGAACAAATGCGAGCCCGATCAGGTAGTCCTCGTCAGGATCGGGTGACTAGGCCCGGGAGGGCAGCGGAAGTCTCGTTAGTCGTCGTTGCTCCCGTGGCCACCAACGCGACCAATTCAGCAGCCTCCGTAGCTGATATCCGTTGCTGTAGTTTGGGATAGCCGAGTGCCCTCGCGAGTTCGGTCACGAGCGGTAAACGACGCATTGCCACTAATCGTCACGTCGACCCGACGGATTCCCAACCGGCACCCCCGTCAGCATCTGAACCGACCCCTTTTCATGAGGTTGGGCGGCTCTGTCCTGATTAGACGGAGGCGCGGCTCGACAGTTGGCCACGCCGGGCGTGGAGCACCGCCAACCCAATGGTGAAGGCAGTGGCTGCCGCCAGGATCAGCCAACCAACGATCGAACGCCCGCCGGCGACAACGTACATCAGGCCACCGATCGCCGAGAGGCCGTTGAAGACGATGGCCGCTGCGTTCTGGGCGCGAATCGCTTCCCATCGCCCGTCCTTGAGCGATATGTAGCCACCGAAGGCATAGCCAAGGGTGGCCGCCCCAGCGAGGCGGTAGATGTAGGGATCGGCCGGATCGAATGAACCGAGATCTGCGAAGTAGGACGCCGCAAAGAGTGGCGCCAGCCCAAAGAAGGCGGCGGCAACTGTGGCCAGAGTCAAAAGCAGCCGGGCCGGCCGGTCGAGGGTCGGCGCCAGCGGCGCCACAGGTCCCTGGTCGCGGCGGGTGACGAAGTTCAGGATGATCACGAAAGCCGCGGCCGCCAGGAGGATGAACCACACCCAGAAGTTGTCGTCGCCCTCGAGCAGGGTGATGAGAGCCGCCACCACCGCACCGGCGTTGAACACATAAGAAGCGCCCGCAGGGATGCGGAAGCGGAACCAGGTGGGATTGACCAGGGTCAGGGTCGCGGCCACGGCGTAACCGAGAGCGGCGGCTCCGGCCAGGCGGTAGATGAAGGGTTCGGCGCCGGTGTATCCCGCGGCATCGGCGGCGGTCCCCGGGAACAAGAAGGGCACCACTCCGAAGAGGCCGGCGGCCGCGATCTGTACCACGAGCAGCGTCTTGAACCAGACGGTTCGGGCCTGATCGGACTGTTCGCGGTGTTCACCGCGGCCCGAAGACTATCGAGGGCAAGAAAGCGTGTGCGGGAACGTTCATTTCGTTCTTTGGCCGTCACGACGTCTTCGAGTGGCCGCATCCCTTGAGCCGCGCCAGGCTCGACGACCCCGCCAACCTGAGGAAGTGGTAAGTGCAAACGACGCTTGCCTGATCGCAGGCATTTCCTCCCGCAATATGGTCAACGCCACTCCGTGATCTCGGTTGCCAGGCCGTTTCAGTCTCGGCTGCATGACGGCATCTCTACAACGCCGACCTCGGGCGCCATCACATCGGGGTCACAGGAACCTTTGATGCTCCGGCCCGACTCCATATGCTTTAACCTATGGTCATGGCGCGAAGGGAAGTCCTGGTCCAGCTCGACGACGAATTGGTCGCCAGATTGGACGCCCTCGCCCGGCGGGCCGAGGTGAGTCGTTCGGAGCTCCTGCGCCGAGGGGCGTTGGCGGTGTTACAAGCAGATGAATGGGCTGAGGCGGACAAGAGGCTGAAACGTGGATATGCCAAGTACCCGCCCGACCGACTGTTGCTGGCCGCCTCCGAGCTATTGGCCAGGGAGACCCTTACTGAGTGGTGAGACGGAACGACATCTTCTGGGCAGATCTCGGCCCTGAGGCGGGAAGACGGCCGGTCTGCATCGTCACTCGTGACGCCGCGATCGAAATGCTCGATCGGGTCACCTGCGCGCCGATCACTCGCACCATACGGGGCATACCCACCGAGGTCGAAGTTGGCCCGAGTGAGGGTATGCCCGAGCGCGCCGTCATTTCATGCGACAACCTGGTCACGATCGGCAAGGCTCGGCTCGACCCCCAGGCGATCGGCCGTCTCGGTCCTTCCAGCCGCATCGAACTAGACCGAACGCTCCGCTATGCCCTCGACATCATCTTCTGAGAAGCCTGAGCATCCGCCGGTTTGCGACGCCTTGCGGACGCCGTCGGTTAGTCGTCGACGTTTACGGCTACTCGACGATCAGGTTGGTGGCGGATGCGGGCCAGGACAGCTGGACCTCCTGGCCGCGGTTGACACCAAGGCGGTGTTCCGGTCCCTCGTTGCGGTCGCGCACGGTCATGACCAGCTCCGGGGTTACCCGCACCAGGTAGAGGACTTCGCTGCCGATGAAGACCACCTCCTCGACCTGGCCTTGGATCGAGTTGTCCCCGGACGAGACCGATCCGAGGCGTAGCCGTTCGGGGCGGATGATCAACCACCCGGAGGAGCCGGTGTCTACCTCCCCCCCGACCGTGGCGCGCAGCTTCCCCAGCCCTCCCACCTCGACGGTGGCGACCCCGCCTGAGATCTCGAGGACCTGGGCGGGGAGGAAGTTGCTGGTCCCGATGAAATCGGCCACGAAGCGGGTGGCGGGCCGGTCGTAGAGCACGGCAGGGACATCGGTTTGCAACACCCGACCGTGGTTCATGACCGCGATCCGATCGGACATGGTCAGGGCCTCTTCCTGGTCATGAGTGACGTAGATGAAGGTGATGCCCAGCTGGCGTTGGATCCGTTTGAGCTCGAACTGCATCTCCTTGCGTAACTTCTGGTCCAAGGCCCCGAGCGGTTCATCGAGCAACAACACCTTGGGGTCGAGGACCAGCGCCCGGGCGAGAGCGACCCGCTGCTGCTGGCCCCCAGAGAGCTGGGATGGTTTGCGATGGGCGAACCCGGTCAGCCGGATCACGCTGAGAATCGATTCGACCCTTGACTCGATTTGGGGGCGAGGAAGGCGGCGCACCCGCAGCCCGAAGGCGACATTCTCGAACACGCTGAGATGG
>DATEDX010000174.1:0-5681 GCA_035281425.1 Acidimicrobiia bacterium | reverse complement strand
GTCCTGCCGCCCGCGAGGCCAACAAGGCCGAGATGATCTCGATCGGGTGCGCAGGTGCTACCAACTTCGGGGTGGAAGGTATTGGTCCTTACCACTACAACACCTATGCGGGTAATCCGGCGGAAGCGGCGACCATCGTCGAGTACGGCTACAACGAACTCGGCTTCCGCCGGCCCTATCTGCTCGCCGACCTGACGATCGAGTACTCCAAGAACCTCTGCGAGCTGGTCGAGCAGCACTGGAACACCGTGGCCGGCGAGGGGACAATCGCCGGGAAGGACACCTTCCTCAACGACGATCCCTCGATCGCCGCCCAGATCTCGAACATCCAGGCCTCCGATGCCGACTCCCTGATCGTCTGCTCGTTCATTCCGGGTGGGTCGAGCGCTCTGCGCCAGATCCGGGGTGAAGGCATCGACCTACCGATCCTGGGAACGTCCAGCTTCGACGGGGATTATTGGATCGAGGCGATTCCGGACCTGAGCAACTTCTGGTCCCCTGTCCCCTTAAGCGAATGGGGCGACCCGACCAACAACCCGTTGGTCGAAAAGGTGATCGAAGAGACCGGGGAGCCGCCACAGGTCTTCACCTATCTCCTGCATGACTACAGCGCGATCTACATCCTCAAAGCCGCAATCGAACAGGCGGGTGGGGCAACCGACGGAGACTCGTTGAAGGCCGTGCTTGACACCTGGGTGAACGAGCCGACTCCCACCGGGCCGACCACCTACACCCCGGAGTGCCACATCCCCCTCGACCGGGCCTTCGGAATCGTGCGCATCGAGAACGGTGAGCGCGAATACCTGGGCGACTTCAAACCGGAGTCGGTGCCGCCCTCGAACTGCTGAGACCACCCCAGACCTTTGAGGATCTGCACCTGGCGCAGATCCTCAAGGTCTGTTGGCTTCGTAACCTTGTCGTCGATGATTGACTTATCCGCCCTGATCGCGACGGTCTCGCTCGAGCGCATCGCCCAAGGAGCCATCGACGCGATCAGTGTGGGTTCGCTTTACGCGCTGTTCTCACTCGGCATCGCGCTCATCTTTGGAATCATGGGTTTGATGAACTTCGCCCACGGCGAGCTCATCATGGTGGGGGCATATGTCCTGGTCCTGGGGAAAGACCTCCGCCTGGTCGCGCTTCTGGCGATCTGTGTGGGGAGCGTGATGCTGGTGGCCTTGCTGCTCGAACGCGTCGCCTTCCGTCCCGTGCGAGCGGCGAGTCCCGCCACCTTGCTGGTGACGTCCTTTGCGATCAGCTTCCTCCTGCAGAACGTCGTCATCCAAGCGGTCGGGTCGGTGCCAATGGTGACCAACTTGTCGACCACGCTGAGCGAGTCCTTCGCGGTGGGAAGCCTCAGCATCCCCAAGCTCAACGTGATCACGGTGGGCGTCACCGCTGTCCTGCTCACGGCATTGATCTTGTTTCTCGAGCAAACCTCGCTAGGGGTGCAGATGCGGGCCTCAGCCGAGGACTTCTTGATGGCGCGTCTTCTCGGCGTCAAGGCGAATCGCGTTATCGCAGTGGCGTTTGCGCTCAGCGGGTTGCTGGCGGCCGTGGCCGCGATCCTGATCATCGGCCGTACTGGAAGCGCCACCCCGACGATGGGCCTCTATCCGGTCTTGTACGCATTCATTGCCACGATCTTGGGCGGGGTCGGAAGCCTGCCGGGCGCCGTACTCGGGGGTTACGTGCTCGGGGCTCTAACGGTGGCTTTGCAAATCGGTTTGCCGGTGGAGCTACAGCCGTTCCGAGACGCGCTCATGTTCGGCATCGTCTTTGCTGTGCTCGTCTGGCGGCCTCAGGGGTTGATCCACGCCCGGTCGATGCAGACCCGGATTTAGGTCGGCCGAGGTTATCGCGCGTGTCATCGACTCCCTTAAGAGCGAGCGCTCGCGGGCTCAGAGCCGTTTGGCCGCTGCTCGCGATGGCCATCTTGGTGGTCGTAGTGACGTTCCTTGGGACGCGGGGCCCTGGCTCACTCGACCGCACGGTCACCACGATGGTCGTCAACCTGATCCTCGTGGTCGGCACCTATTCGTTCATCGGCCTCTCCGGAGTGTTCTCCTTTGGCCATATGGCGTTCACCGTTGTCGGTGCTTACACCTTCGCGTTCTTGGCGATCCCGCTCGAAACCAAAGCCATCACCATGCCCAACCTTCCCGCTTTCCTCGCCAGTGCGCAGATGCCACCGGTCCCGGCCACGTTGATGGCCGGTTTGGCGGCCGCAGTATTGGCGTTGGTGGTGGCGGTTCCCCTCACTCGCATGACCGGGTTGAGCGCCGCTTTGGGAACCTTCGCGGTTCTGATCATCGTCAATCAAGTCGCGCGTAACTGGCAGGATCTGACTAACGGGACTGCCGGGGTGCCGGCGATTCCGACCACGACCACCCCGCAGAACGCGGTGATTTGGGCGTTGGTGATGGTGAGCCTGGTCTTCCTCCTCCAGCAATCGAGGTTCGGGCTCCGGCTACGGGCCTCGCGGGAGGACGATGTCGCGGCCCGGGCCTTGGCGATTCACATCCCTATCTTGCGAGGAGCCGCGCTGGTCTTGTCGGCCTTCATCTGCGGGGTCGCCGGCGCGTTGTCCGCAGCCCTGCTCGGCGCCTTTGGGCCCGGTACCTATTTCCTCGAGTTGAACTTCCTCATCCTGGTCATGCTCGTGATCGGCGGGATCAAGTCCCTATCGGGAGCGGTGGTTGGCACGATCGTGGTCGCGGCCACCTCCGAGCTCCTCCGGCGAGTCGAACAGGGAGTCGAGCTCGGCTCTTTCTCGTTCAGTGGTCGACCGGGGTTGCGGGAAGTGGGGCTGGCGGTGATCCTCCTCCTCATCCTGATCCTCCGACCGACCGGGATCATGGGTGCCCGCGAGCTCACCTGGCCTTTCCGGCGGACTCCGACCGTGAGGCCAGGTGATCGGTCGATGCCGGCCTCAGGTGATTCCGAATAGTGCGTGTTCGTAAGCACTGGAGTCGGCGAATTCCTCCTCGGTTCCCACGAACTCGACCCGACCGGTGCGCAGCACGTAGATCCGATCTGCCAGCTCGATGGTTCGAGCCGCGTTCTGTTCGATTAGGAGAATGGTGATTCCGGCGGCGCGCAGCCGATCCAAGCTGTCGAAGACGCGATCGACGACTAGGGGAGCCAAACCGAGAGAAGGCTCGTCGAGCATCAGCAGCCTCGGTCGAGAGAGCAGGGCCCGAGCGATGGCTAGCATTTGCTGTTCGCCGCCCGAGAGCTTTCCCGCCTGCGATCGGTAGTAGTCCTTCAATACCGGGAAGAGAGCAAGAGCCTGCTCCAGATCGGCCTCGGCGTGGGTGCGATCGCGCTGCACTATCGCCCCCAGCTGCAGATTTTCGGCAACGGTCAGCTTGGTAAAGATGTGCCGCCCTTCGGGCACCAGCGATGCGCCGAGCCTGACGATAGCCTCCGGAGACTTGCCCAGAATCGACTTGGCGTCGATGGTGATGCCGCCTTGCTTGGGACGCACGGCCCCGACGATGGCTTTGAGGAGGGTGGATTTGCCGGCGCCATTGGGACCGATCACGCCCACCAGCTCACCTTGCTGAACCTCGATCGAGACCCCGCGGAGCGCAACGATGCTTCCGTAGCTGACATGGAGGTCAGTGGCTGTCAGCACCGTGTTCCACGTCTCGGCTCGTCCTCCCTGTTCCGAGGTACGCCTCGATTACAAGGCGATCGGCCCGAATCTCGGCGGGAGAGCCCTCGCTTATGGTCCGGCCGTGGTCGAGCACGTGGATCCGCTCACAGAGGTCCATGATCAGGGGGACGTCATGCTCGATCACGAGGATCCCGCATCCGAACTTGGTTCTAATCCGTCGGATGACGCTGGCCAATTGTTGCGATTCCGCCTCGTTGAGACCGGCCGCGGGCTCGTCGAGCAATAGGAACGACGGACCGGTTGCAAGTGAGCGCACCAAGCCGAGCTTCCGCTCCTCGCCATAAGGGAGCGACGAGGCGGTGAGGTGGGCCTTGTCGCCGAGCTCTACCCAGTCGAGGAGGGTCCACACGAGCTTGCGCGCCTCCCGCCGCGACCGCACGAAGCTGAGCGCGGCGGCTTCGACGTTTTCAAAGGTGGTGAGATCCCCAAAGGGCCGGACAGCCTGAAACGTCCGGGTCAACCCCATCCCCGCCAACCGCTCCGGGGCAAAGCCGGTCACGTCAACACCATCGAGGAAGACGGTGCCGGCTGTAGGCATTTGAAAGCCACTGAGCGCGTTGACCAGCGTCGTCTTTCCGGCGCCGTTGGGCCCGATCAGCCCCACGATCTCTCCTCGGTCGAGGGACAAGGAGACGTCATCGACCGCCTTCAGGCCTTCGAAGTGCACCGAGATATTGGCCGCTCGCAGCTCGCGGGCCTGCGAGCGAGACACGGTCACGGTCGGGAGATCGCGACTCCTCGAAAGCTCCTCGCTAACCATCGGGATCGCCTCACCTGAGATGGTGTCAACCAACCGGCTTGTAAGCGATCGCCTCGATTTCGATCAGGAGGTCCGGGTAGGCGAAGCCGGCGACCCGCACGCCGGTGCCACAGGGCCCTGGGTTACCGAAGTACTCCTGGCGGACCGCGTTCATCTTCTCCCAATAGATCCGCTCTTCGTCGCCTTCCTTTTCCGCCCCGGGAGGAAAACGATAGAAGGTGTTGAGCTTGACGATGTCCTGCATGTCGGCGTCGGCCTCCTTGAGAACCATCCGGATCATGTCCATGACATTTCGGGTCTGCGTCTCGATGTCCCCGATACCGACGGTTTTGGCGTCGCGATCGGACGAGATCTGGCCTCCCACGAAGATGAAGTCACCGCATCGCCAGCCTTGCGAGGATCCCATGGGGACGCTCCACGTCCAGGGATGATCCTTCGGCATCAACCTCTGCATGTTGGGTGACCGACCGGTCGGCGGATTCATACGAACTCCTCCCTCTGCCGTTGAGGAGGCAAATAGCGCGAGCGGTTACCTCCTGCTGATGATGACGCCTCGAGACGCAGGATCTCCCGCGATCTCCGGCGGAAGATTTTATCACATCCGGTTTTGGCGTTCCTGACCCTGGAACCCCATTGACGCTTCGTATCCAAGTGGAGAGCAGTCGCGACATAGTCGGGTCACGTGGTGCGGCCGGGAGCCTCCACTGGAGTCGTCCAGTCGGCCTCAGGGCAGGTCATGAAGTGGAGGACTGCCCTCGTGATCATCGCGCTCCTCGACCGGAACGGATTCTCGGTCACTCGCCTGTCCCACTCGACCAGTACTTCACGGGGAAAGGCAACCGAAACCCTCCTGAGACCCCGTCGCAGGTAGTAGTCAACGCGCACTGAGCAAACATACGCGGCAACCTGGGTATTGAGTCGGTTGGGTTTCGCGCCTTGTAGAAGTCAGCTGCGAGCAGCCCGTAAAACTCGATGAGGGCTGGGCTTCGCCTTGGCCGGGCCTGTTTGGGGGGAACACGGCATTGACGTTTCGAGCTGGGTTCAGCGACCCCCTTTTCGAAGCTCGGTAAGTCGTTGAATCGAGTCCGACGCGTTCGCTGCAGTCGATCGCCTTGCGGACCCGCGTGCAATAGGTCATAATTCTGACCAAATGAGTGAAACGCTTCCATTCTCCGAGGTCAAGGCCCATTTGTCCGAGATTGCAGATCGAGTGGAAGAACAGCATGACCGCGTCGTTGT
>DATEDX010000173.1:0-3148 GCA_035281425.1 Acidimicrobiia bacterium | reverse complement strand
CCCGGGAAGCTTCCATCAACTCCAAGGAGGCACCAGTGTTGACAAGGCGGATCAAAGCTACCGCTCGCTCCAACCCCACCACCCCTGACTCCAACATTCGGTCCACCTCAGCGTTTTCGGCTCTGGCAACCACCAGGAGGTCTTTGGCGATCCTCCGGGATACATCGAGGCGGGAAGCCACCCAGTCGATCATGGTCCGACATCCATCGGCGGCTGCTACCTGAGCCACATCCAGGTGGCGTAACAATTCGACTTGACGGAAGACCAGACGGGTCTTGTCCGCTTGGCAGGCCAACAGTTCCTGTTCCAAGCTGTCGATCGACCGGGTCGTAGTGGTGGCGAACATCTGTACGATGAACATACAGTCTGGCTATGACAAGAACAAACCCTTTGCCGCCCCGGACCGCAGTTTTTTTTCTGCGGGCTCCAAGCCTCCAGCAGTCGGCTGCCTCTCCTGGAGGATTTGGCCACCGGGCAGGCAACGCCGATTCCGATCAGCTTATGTGTGACACTGCTGGCATCCTCTTCGTTGCTGTCTCGCCGAGATCCACTCGCTCCCACCGCCAACCCAAGGAACCACAGCCGCGGACGAATCCGCGCGGACCTAGGCGGGAGCCGCCACCTCCACCCCGTGGCCGGGAACCTCAGGGACTTCGATCATGCCGTCCACCACTGGGAAGGGCCGGGTGAGGAAGCCGGGAGGGATCAATTCGGCGTATTCACACATGTACCCAGCGGGTGAGGCCCCGACCAGGCTCACCGAGAGCTCGTGCCAGAGATGACTGGAGAGGGCCAGATTGTGAGCTTCGGCCAGGGCTGCCACTTTGCGGAACTCGGTGACCCCGCCACAGCGGGTCACGTCCGGCTGCAGGTAGGAGGCCGCCTCGAGTTGGCAGATCTCGCGGAAGCCCCAGCGGAAGTAGACGTTCTCCCCGGCCGCCACCGGCACTGCCGAACCCGCCGCCACCGCCGCCAGGTCGAGCACCGAGTCGGCGAGCACCGGCTCCTCGAGCCAGGCCACGCCATGATCGGCGAGCATCGCCGAGGCTTCGATCGCCTCCCGGACGGAATACCGCTGGTTGGCGTCGGCGAAGAAAGTGAACCCGTCTCCCATCGCCCGCCGGAGGAGGGCGGTGCGTTCCTCATCGCGGGGCCCGCCGATCTTGTATTTGTAGGCCCGGATTCCCAGGGCGGCGAATCTCTCCGCCTCCGCCACCAGCTCTTCGTCGGTGAGGTTGAGCCAGCCTCCGCTGCCGTAGACCGGCACTCGGCTCCGGTAGCCGCCCAGCAACCGGTGAAGGGGAAGGCCGGCGGCCTTCCCCACAATGTCCCAGCAGGCGATGTCGACGGCCGACAGCGCCCACACGCCGAGGCCGGCCCTCATCCGTGCCTTGTTGGGTGACCAGAGACGCTCCCACAAACCTTCCGGGTTGAGGGCGTCGACTCCTTCTGCCAGTGGGGCCAGCTCCTGCTCGATATAGGGGACGAGGGCGGCCGAAGCGGCGCCGCCCAGGCCGAGGTTGAACCCCGTGCCGGAGAGTCCTTCCTCGGTATGGACAGTCACCACTACACAATCGACGTGGGTGTAGGAGCCGAGGGCGGAGGCAATGGGCCGGGCGAGTGGAATCGGCTGGGCGACGGCTTCTACCGAATCGATGATGGCGCTCGTAGATCTCCCTTCCGCCGGTCGATGGTATCCGGAGGTCTGATACCGTCCCGCTCCCGTGGCCGAGCTCGTCCTCACCTTGGGTGTTCCTCATACCCCTCTCCTCTGGCAGGCCATGACCGAGCCGCCTCCACCAGACCTGGTCGAGGTGGCATCCTCTTTCGGGCACTTTCGCCAGGTGCTGGCTCAGGCCCAGCCCGACATGCTGGTGCTGATCGGCTCCGACCACCTGCGCAGCATTGTCACCGCCAATATGCCCGCCTTCATGGTGGGCAAGGGCGAGTCCCACCGCGGCACTGTGCCGAGCGAAGCTCGGGCCTTCGGTCTGCCCCGGGTGACCGTACCGGGTCATCCGTCTCTGGCCAGAGAGATTCTCGGACAACCGCAGCTCAACGACCGGATCGACTTCGCTTTCTCCGACGAGATGTGGCTCGACCACTCCTTCGTGGTACCACTCCTCTACCTTCGTCCCGAGCTCGACCTTCCGGTGGTTCCCATCCACACCAACACCAATGCTCCTCCCATCCCCACTGCGACCCGCTTCCTCGCGTTGGGCCGCTACCTACGCCAAACCATCCTCGAATGGCAGGTACCAGAGCGGGTGGCGGTGATCGGTTCGGGCCATGTCGCCTTCGAGCTGGGTGGACCCCGCCAGTTCAGCGGCCGCAGCCCCGACCCCGCCTTCGACTCCGAAGTGGTGACTGCCCTGGTCGCCGCCGACACCACCGCCCTGGTCGAACTGGGCGGGTATCAGCGAATGCACGCCGCCGGCAACCTCACTTTCCAGTTCCTCAACTTCCTGGCTTGTTACGCCGCCGCCGGGGAGGTACCGGCTACCTCCGCGGTCACGGTGCCGAGCCGTTTTGGCGACGAGCCTTTCTTCCGCTGGGGTGGTGAGGGGTGAGCCGCTACATGGTCAACAAGCTGATGTGGGAGGTGGAGCGGAGCCAAGACTCCCTCACCGCCTTTCGACACGATCCGGGGGGTTTCCTCGATCGCTGGGAGGCGACCGAACCGGAGCCCCCCTATCCGGAGGGGGGAAAGCTCACTGCCACGGAACGGGCCGCCCTGGAAGCGGTGGACTACCGGACCCTTTATGCGATGGGAGCCCATCCTTTCATTCTCTGGCAATTCGTGCGGGCGCTGTCAACCGAAGACCCCGCCCCCTTGGTGACTCGATACCGGGAAGCCACTGCCGACCTCGGCTACCCCGACTTTGCGACCTAGGAGGCAGAGATGGATCTAGGCATCGCCGGCCGGCAGGCACTTCTCACCGGATCGAGCCGCGGTCTCGGTAAAGCCTGCGCCCTGGCCCTGGCCGCCGAAGGGGTGAACGTCACTATCAACGGCCGGCAGGAAGAGACTCTCCTTGCCAGCGCCGAGGAGATCCGCCGGGCAACCGGAGTGGAGGTCGTGGCAGTCACCGCCGACATCAACAGTCCGGAGGGTCGGGCGAAACTGCACGAGGCCTGTCCTCAACCA
>DATEDX010000172.1:0-3772 GCA_035281425.1 Acidimicrobiia bacterium | reverse complement strand
CAGGCCGCCGCCAGCTGCTGCGCCCGCTCCGGAACCAGGTCGCAAACGGCCAGGAAATCGACGGCGGGGTGGCGATGGGCGATGTGAGCCCGCAGGCTCCCGATCGACCCGCACCCAATCACCGCCACCCCCACTCCGCCTCCGATATAGCGACTCCTGGTCACGGCTTCTCCTCCTGCCGCCGGGCCGCCGCCTCCGCCGCCTCGGCCCGGGCGATGATGTTGCGAGCTACTCGGGCCACCGCGTAGTCGACCATCTTGCCGTCGACCGCGATCGAGGCCGCCCCATGCGCCTCGGCCTCTTCGAAGGCCGCCAGCACTTTGCGCTGGTATTCCAACACCTCGGGTTCGGGGGTGAAGACCTGGTTGATTACCGCCACCTGGGCGGGATGGATGGCCACCTTTCCCACGTAGCCAAGCCGGCGAGCCAGCTCACATTCGATGCGCAGCCCTTCCAGGTTGCGAAAGTCCATGAACACTGCCTCCATCGGTTGGGCGATCCCCGCCGCTCGGGCGGCCAGCAGCACCGCCGAGCGGGCATAGAGCAGACCGGTCCCCTCCGGGGTCCATTCGCTGCCCAGGTCCGCGACCAGGTCGCCCTGCTCCCCGCCTCCGAACAACACGGTGCCGATACGGGAGCTGGCCGTAGCCAGCTCATAGGTCAGCCGAACCCCGAGGGCGCTCTCGATCAAAGGCACGATGGATATCGACCCCAAGGGATGGCCGGCATTGAGCTCACCGGCAGTTAGGGCACCGTCCAGCCGCCTGATCAAGTCGGGTTCCTCCGCCTTGGGCACCACCACCCCCGCCACCCCGGCGGCGGCGGCCGCCACCACGTCCTCCCAGAAGAAGGAGGTGGTGGGGCCGTTGACTCGAACGTAGAGGGGCACCGGGGAGGGCGGTAGCTCGGCCAGCCCTGCCCGAGCGGCCGCCTTGTGCTCGATGGCCACGGCGTCCTCCAAGTCGACGATGACCGCGTCGGCGCCGGAGCGGATCGCCTTCTCAATCAGGTCCCGGCGATGCCCGGGCGTAAAGATCATCGAACGGAGAGCCTTCACCACTCCCCCTTTCCCCCCGTTTTGGCGCGCCGCAATCGGGCTATAGCCCGATTGTGGCGCGCCAAAAGCGGGGAGGGGGATAGATGGCCAAACCTTTCCGGGTGGATGTGGTGTCACCGGAGGCCACCGTGTGGTCGGGAGAGGCCACCTTCGTGGTAGCACGAACCCCCGAGGGCGAAATAGGGATCCTGGCCGGACACGAGCCGGTGCTGGCCGCCCTGGTCACCTCGGCGGTACTGGTGGAGGGAAGCGACGGCAGCCGCACCACCATCGGAGTGCACGGGGGCTTTCTCCAGGTGCTCAACGACCAGGTCACCCTCCTCACCGACCGCGCCCAGATCTCGACCGGGGGCAAGGAGGAGGCCGCCCGTACCGCCGCCGCCCTCGCCGAGGAGGCTTAGCCGGGGGCCGGTTCGCCCAGGCCGGCCACGAACCGCACCACCGCCTCGTCAAACCCACCCGCCACAGCTTTGGCGATAGCCGGAAACACCATCTGGCTGAGGAATCCGTTGGGACGCATGCTCATAGTTACTTTGACTTGGGTCCCGGCCTGGGTCGGATGAAGCTCGACCCCGATCATGCCTTTCAACTGGCTCGACTCGATCGACATCACCATCTGCCGTTCGATGATCGCTGAGGTGCGGCTGACCACACCGCGATAGTCGATTCCCGCGATGTTGACGAGGAATCGAAAGCCGGCCAGACCGCCACCGTTGTCGTAACGGGTGTCTTCCACCCGGTTGACTCCGGCGATGGCCGCCCAGGTGTCGGCTCGCTGCAGCGCTGCCCAAACGGCCGAAGGAGCCGCTTCGGTGGTTGCTTGATGGGCAAAGGTGTCGATGGGCAAGCCCCCGACGATACCCCCCCACAAACCCTTGGGGGCGGCCGGCGGCCGCCCCCAAAGCCCCTGGGAGGAGGGATCGGTTGTCTGCTCCGACTGGTCGAAGCAGTGAGGGTTATACCGGCTCAGAATGACCGGCCGGTTACCGGCGCCAGGCCCGTAGCCGAACTTCTAGCCTTCTCGAGGTGGCGCTGACCCCGACGGATTTCCTTCGTATCGTCGTCGATCCCGACCGTCTGGCAGTGTTGGGGCTAGCCGCTCACGGACCGCTCGACATCGAAGCGGCAGCTCACAAACTCAGCCTCACGGTCGGGCAGGTGAGGCGGGCGGCAGCCCGGCTCCTCGAGGCCGGTCTCCTCGACCAGGAGCTATCTCTCGATCGGGGCGCCCTTCGAGAAATCGCCGAAACCCTTCCGGCGGAAGAGCCGATTTCGGGAGCAGTGTTGGAAGGTCCCTGGACGGCGGAGGAGCGCCAGTTGCTGGGCCGCTACTTCGTGGGCAGCCGCTTAGCCGAGATCCCGGCGCAGGCCTCCCGTCGGCGGGTGGTGCTGGAGCGCCTTGCCTTCGAGTTCGAACCGGGCGCTCGCTACACCGAAAGCGAAGTCAACGCCATCCTCCTCACCTTCCACCCCGACTACGCCGCCCTCCGCCGCTACCTTGTCGACGAAGGCTTCCTCACCCGTGCCGACGGTTCCTACTGGCGTTCCGGTGGCCGCGTCGACGTGTGACCACCCACCACCGAAACCTAATGCAATAGCGGTGCTCTGCTACCCAAGATTGCATTGAGATTGGGATGGCCCAACCGAGTGAACCTTATGCCTTGGTGCACCGTCACATCTAGAACCAGATCTGGAGGGTCGATGAGACGGCTGTCACTGCTGATGGCAATGGTTTTGCTGGTTCCAATGCCTGCCTTCGCCGGAGGATCGTGGCTCGACACACCGGATGAGTTCATCGAGTTGGGTGAAGAAGTGGAACTGGTCGGATACGTGGGGCTGGGAACCAGCACCGACTGGAGCCAAAGGGGGTTCGCTGCCTACCTCAACCTCACTCCTTCCTCTGAAGGCGAGACCCATTTTGTGCGGGTAGCTCCGGTTGAGATAAGGCCGACAGGCCTGGGTGGTTATCTGAGCCATCGCGTCTACGTGCGGTTCACGGTGCCGACCGACATAGATCCCGGGGTCTACGCGGTGTCGGTGCAGGGTCCTGAAGGCGAAGGTCTTGGTGACCTTATTGGCGCCTTCCTGACCCTCGGCCAGCGAGGACCACTGCCCCAGAACATCGAGTGGCCGCTAGATGAACCGCTGATTGCCCTGCTTCCCGATTACGCCACCATCACCGGTCCAGGATTTGCGGTACTCGTGGGAGAGCTTCGGGCGGGTCGATACCCGGCGGGCGCCCACCAATTCTTGCTCGACCCTTCGGTTTTGGAGCAGCCCGGGGTTGTGACGATTCCTTCCACCACGCCCGCATACGTCACCTCGACCACAGCGGCGGTGACGGCCGCCACTACTGCCCTCCCCACGGCCTCCACCTCGGCGCCGGCCCCCTCGTTCGTGCCGAGAACAGTCCCCACCGCCGGCCAGCCAGGTGTTCCGTTGGTTCTCTTGATCGCATCCGGTCTGGTCATCTTGGTCGCGCTTGCGGGCGGCATCGCCTTAGCGGCCCGTCGCCGAGAAGTGCTGGTAGTCCTTGACCGACTCCCAGTGGCCACCCCATTCCCAACCGATGGCGGCGAAGGCTTCGACGACTATGTCGCCGTCGACGATCAGACCCGGCACTGACGGGTCGCGGTCCAGGTAGGCCTCGCCGCCGGGAGGCTCGACCTGTGATCCGCTCACGAAGGGATTTACCAGGGGATTGATGTCGATGGC
>DATEDX010000171.1:0-2083 GCA_035281425.1 Acidimicrobiia bacterium | reverse complement strand
CCAGCTGGTGTTCGCCTAGACCAGAACCGCCGGCTGCCAGCCCCGAAGGGAGTTGAACCGGGCAATCGCCTCCGCCGACCCGAGGTGGTCGATGGTGAGGATCCGCTCGGTCAGTTTCCCGGATTCCACTAAGTCCCCGCGGAAGGTCCCCGGAAGTAGCCCCACTTCCACCGGGGGGGTGTACCAGGTTCCAAGGAGCCGAAGGGCGAGGTTGGCTATGGTGGTCTCGGTGACCTCGCTCCGACGGTTGATGAGGATGACGTCGGATGCCTCGGGGTGGCGCTTGCCCGCCTCGTCGTAAAGGGTGCGGTTGGTGGTCTTGTGGTAGAGGAAAACGTCTTCGGGATCGACCGGGACGTCGTCGAGCGCCAGTGTCACCGGACCCTCGGGTGGCAAATCCGCTGCTTCGACGCGGATGGTCCCGTCGCGCTCCACCCGCAGGCGGACCCGCTGGGGGTGCGAGGCCCCGGCCACCGCCGCCCGTAGTGCCGCCCTCACTTCAGCCGGGTCGAGAGGGATGTCGAAGTAACGGGCCGAGTCGCCTAAGCGATCGAGATGGCGATCGAGGAGGAAGATGCCCTCCGCCGGTTTGTACCTCATGGTCTCCAGCAGGTCGAAAGCCGAGCTTCGCCGTCCCAGCACCGCCGTTTTGAGCAGGGCCTCCTGGTATTCACCGGCGGGAGTGGAGTCGTAGGTCACTCCTCCCCCGGTGCCGTAAATCGCCACCTTCCGTTCACGATCGACCAGAGCGGTACGAATGGCGACGTTGAAGGCCCACTGGGGATCGTCCCCGGCGTCGGGCCCCCCGAACCCCACGGTCCCGCAATAGACCCCTCTCGGTCCAGACTCGAGGCCGGCAATGATCTCCATGGTGGCCACCTTGGGAGCGCCGGTGATGGAAGCGCAGGGAAATAGCGCCGCGAACAGACCGGGGAGGTTGGTCCCGGGGAGAGGTTCGGCCTCGACAGTGGAGGTGAGCTGCCAGACCGTGTCGTATTTTTCGGTGGTGAAGAGGGCCGGGACCCGCACCGATCCGGTACGGGCGATCCGGCCCAGATCGTTCCTCACCATGTCCACGATCATGAGGTTCTCGGCTTGATCTTTCTCCGACTCCTCCAGACCCCGGCGGCGGGCCTCATCCTCTTCCAGCCTTTTGCCCCGCGGCGCGGTGCCCTTCATTGGTTTGGACCGGACCACCCCGTGCCTCCACTCGAAGAAGAGTTCCGGCGAGGCCGAGACCACCGCCCACCGCCCGGTGTCGATAAGCGCCCCGTACCCGCACGACTGGGAGTTGATGAGGTCCCGATAAAGGCTGGCGGGGTCGCCCCGGAAGGGGGCCCTCATCCGGAGAGTATGGTTGACCTGGTAGGTCTCACCCTGGCGGATGAGATCTTTGATGGTGGTCACCGCTTGAGCGTGTTCGGTCTCGTCGGAGTCGGTGACGAATTCACCCAAGTTGTAGCCCGCCATGCTGAGGGGGTGGGTGGGAACCCTCCGCTCCCAAACCGAAAACCACGCCAGCGGAAACTCCTCCAGTGGGGTTCCGGCGGGATCGACCACTCTCAAAGCCCCGTCGAAGGCCGGCGCGGCCTCGTAGGCCACGAACCCGGCTACCCACCGCCCCTCTCGGGCGTGTTTTTCCACAGTGGTCAACACCCCGACCACCTCGCCGGCCGAACCCGCCTCCACCACCTCGACCAGCCCGTCGAGCTGAAACGAACGCCGCCGATGCGGCCGCAGATCGTCAAACCGGGCCCTCACGGGGTGAAAGGTAGATCAGCCGGTGCGAGCCCGGGCCAGAACCTCGTCAATGGGAGTAGTTGCAAGATCGCCGAGCTCTTGGACGTATTCGTAGCCGAAACGACCCTTGATACATAGGTGCCCGGCGGTGACGTCGTGGTCGCGCGGGGAGGTGACTTTGACGATGCGGTTGTCCTGGACGTGCAGCTCGAGGTTGCAGCCCACCCCACAGTAGGAGCAGATGGTCTGGGTGAGGGTTTGCCGTTCCTCTTCCCACAGCTCCGCCCGACGCAGCTCGAACTCGGAGCGGAACATGAGAGCACCGGTGGGGCAGACCCCGATG
>DATEDX010000170.1:0-10006 GCA_035281425.1 Acidimicrobiia bacterium | reverse complement strand
ATCTGAGCCCGGGCCGCGGCCACCGCCGCCTCGGAGAGGGCGGTGGAGTCGGTACGCATATAGGTGATGTACCCCGCCTCGTAGAGCTTTTGCGCAACCGACATGGTCCTCTTCGAGTCGAAGCGAAGCTTGCGTCCCGCCTCCTGCTGCAATGTGGAGGTGCGGAACGGTGGGTAGGGGCTTCGCCGGTAGGGCTTGGTCTCCAGACTCGACACCGTGAAGGTGGCCGGTGCCAACTCGGCGGCCAGAAGTCGGGCTCGCTCTTCCTCGAGCACCACGACCTTCTCGTTGGTCAGCTGCCCGCCTTGGTCGAAGTCGCTGCCTTGGGCGACCGCGACCCCGTCCACCGCCACCAGGCTCGCCGGGAACTCCTCCTTCGATCCCTCCGATGCGAAGATGCCTTCAACGTCCCAATAGGAGGCGGAGCGGAATCGGATCCGTTCTCGTTCGCGCTCCACCACCATCCTTACCGCCACACTTTGCACCCGACCCGCCGACAGTCCCTGGCGAACCCGGCGCCACAACACGGGCGAGAGCTCATAGCCGTACAAGCGGTCGAGAATGCGCCGTGCCTCCTGGGCGTCGACGAGCCTTTGGTCGATCTGGCGGGGCGACTCGAAAGCCTGACGGATGGCAGGCTCGGTGATCTCGTGGAAGACCATCCTTTTGACCTCGACCTTGGGTTGGAGCACCTCGGTCAAGTGCCAGGCGATCGATTCGCCTTCCCGGTCTTCGTCGGTGGCGAGGTAAAGCTCTTCGGCCGATTTGAGCAGCTCCCGCAACTTCTTGACTTGTTCCCGGCGCTCCTTGGGGATGATGTAGAGGGGCTCGAAACCTTCCTCGACGTTGACACCCAGCCGTGCCCAGTCTTCTCCCTTGTACTTTTCCGGCACCTCTGCCGCCGATCGAGGCAGATCCCGGATGTGGCCCATGGACGCCTCCACCACCACTTCTCCCCCGAGGAAGCGGGAGATGGTTCGGGCTTTGGTGGGCGATTCGACGATGATGAGTTTCATGAGATCAGGGGTGAAGGTTGGCCCGCCGGAGCGGTTTGCCCTAATTTCACTGTCAACCGTCTAGCGTCCGCTGTCAATTCCTTTGTCTGCCCCCACCCTCACCGACCGGTAGGCGTCCTGTGGAAACGATCGAACAGCTCTCGGGCCGGCATCTCATAACTAGAGGCCCCTTCGCCCGGCTTTGGTGGTCGCAAGCTATTTCCAGCTTGGGCGACTGGGTAGCCCTGTTCGCCTCTTTCGCCCTCGCCGCCCGCATCGCCGGCGGGGGAGCAGCTGCCGGGATCGGGATTCTCGTCCCCCTGGTGGGGAGGATTCTGCCTGGGCTGTTGCTGGGAGTGGTAGCGGGGGTGGTAGCCGACCGCTGGAACCGCAAGCTGACCATGCTCTTCAGCGACTGGGGGCGGGCCTTGCTAGCCGCCTCGTTGATCTTCGTCGACAACTTTCGGGTCCTGTTCTTGGTGACCTTCCTCACCGAGCTACTCGCCATCATCCGTCAGCCCGCTCGGGAGGCGGTAGTCCCTACCCTGATCCCGGCCCGCCATCTACTTACCGCCAACGGATTGGCCTTGTTGTCGAGCTACGGCACCGCCCCCATCGGTGCCGCCCTGTTCGCCGGTTTGAGCGAGGTCGGCGCTCGCCTACCGGACTACGGCAGTTTTGGACCCTCCATCGCTACGGCGTTCGCCTTCGACTCTTTCACCTTTTTCGTCTCGGCAGTGATCGTGGCCTTCACTCCCATCCCCAACGTGGTGCTACCCCGTCGCCGCCGGGCCCGCTCCAAACTTGACCTCAAAGCCCCGCTTCGCGACGTGGCGGAGGGATTCCGCTACGTGGTTCGAAGTGGGCCGATCCGGCGCATGATTTTGGGGATGGCGGCGGGGCTGTTTGGTGGAGGAGCGCTGATGGTCATCGGCCAACCCTTCGCCGAGCAGGTGCTGCGGGCGTCCGACTCTGGGTACGGACTCATCGTCACCTCCCTGGGGGTGGGGGTGGGAGTGGGAATGTTGGGAGTGACCGTGCTGGGGACGATGAACACCCGCCGCCAGGTGGTGTTCGCCTTGAGCCTCCTGGCCACCAGTCTGGGGATCATCTTCACGGGTCTTTCCGACCGAGTGGCGGCTGCCGCTGGCTGGACCTTGCTCACCGGGGTGGGTACGGGGACGGCGTATGTCACCGGCTTCACCCACCTCCACGCCTCGGTCCCCGACGAGCTGCGGGGCCGCACCTTCGGGGCGATGTTCACCTTTGCTCGCACCGCCTTGCTCATCTCCTTCGCCCTCGCGGGGGTGGGGGCAGCTGCTCTCGACGGGGTCTTCACCGGCGAGCTCAATGAGGGGATCCGGGCGGTGATCGTCCTCGGGGGCGCGGTCGTGCTGCTTTCCGGGTTGGCAGTGCTGTGGGCTGCCCGCAGCGACTGGATGCGGGCCAGTTTCGATGAGGAGCAACTCGCCACCCTGGCCGAAGCCGGAGATGCCATCACCTGGATGAGGGGTGATCGGCGCCGCCGGGGCCTAACCCCCACCGACGACACCGACCACGAGGAGCCGTGAACGGGTTCTATCTGGCCCTGGAGGGAGGTGAAGGGGCAGGTAAGACCAGCGTCGCCACCCGTCTCGCCGAGATCCTGCGCGGGGAGGGGGAAACGGTGGTGGTGGTGCGAGAGCCAGGCGGGACCCCCCTCGGGGAGGAGATACGCCGCTTGTTGCTCCACTCCTCGGCCCTCTCGCCTTGGAGTGAGGCCCTGCTCTTCGCCGCCCAACGCGCCCAGTTGGTGACCGAGATAATCCGGCCGGCGCTGGAGAAGGGATCGGTGGTGATCAGCGATCGGTCCCTCTATTCATCGCTGGCTTATCAAGGCGGTGCCCGGGGTCTGGGGGTGGAGGAGGTGAGGGAGGTCAATCTGCGGGCAGTGGAAAACCTTCTTCCTCACTTGGTGCTGGTGCTCGATGTCGAGGCAGAGGTGGGTCTGGCCCGCCAGCGGGACCCCGACCGGATCGGTGGAGAAGGCGCCGACTTTCAGGAGCGGGTGATGAAGACCTTCGCCCAGCTGGCCGCCGCCGAGCCCCAGCGGGTCATGCTGGTGCGTGCCACGGGTGACGTGGATGAGACTGTGAACCGGGTGCTGAAAATGGTAAACGAGCATCGTGGCCATTGAAACGGCGGCAACCTTCGACGCCTTCGAGGGATTGATCGGACACCGACGGGTGATTGAGTTGCTGCGTCGCGACCTGGCCACCCCGGCCCACGCCTATCTCTTCACCGGCCCCTTGGGAGTGGGCAAGTCCACCGTGGCACGGGGCTTTGCCATGTTGCTGTTGTGCCCGGAAGGGGGAGAGCATGAAACGCCCTGCCGCAGCTGCCGGCGGGTGCTGTCCGGAAACCATCCCGACCTGGTTGAGCTGGAACCGGAAGGCCGCACCAGCCTCGGAGTCGATCAGGCCCGAGGGGTTGTCTCGCAGGCCTCCCTGGTTCCGGTAGAGGCGGAGAGAAGGGTGTTCGTCTTCGCCCAGGCGGGTCTGATGACCGAACAGGCTGCCAACGTGTTGCTGAAGACGCTGGAGGAGCCGGGGCCGTCGCTCGTTTTCATACTGGTAGCGGAATCGGAGGACGACTTCCCTCCTACCGTCGCCAGCCGTTGCCGCCAGATCCACATGGGCCGAGTCCCTGAGCAGGAATTGGTCGAGTCGCTTATTGGCCGGGCCATTGCCGAGGAGCAGGCGAGAGCGGTTTCTCTCGTCTCGGGGGGGCGACCCGGGGTCGCCCTCGCTCTCGCCACCAGGCCGGAGGTGGCGGGCCTGCGCGCCGCCTGGCTGCAGATCCCCGAGCGGCTCACCGGGCGACCCGGAGATGCATTCCTGCTTGCCGACGAACTACTGGGGATGCTCGATCCCATGGCCGCCGAAATCGCCGCCGACTACCCCACGGCCGAGGCTCGGGAGCGGGCCAAGAAAAGGGCAATGCATTCCTTGCTGACCGGTGGTCTGGAGATCCTCGCTTCCTGGTATGCCGACGCCGCTTCCCTGCAGCTGGGGGGCCCGTTGCGCAATCGCGACCTTTCGCTTCCCCCCCTCACCCAGGTAGCTCCGGTCCGAGCGGTGGAGGCGGCCGGGCTGGTCCTCGACGCTGTGGTCGACTTGGAGGGAAACCTCCGTCCTTTACCGGTGCTCGCCTCCCTCTTCACCAACCTGGGCGCCCCGGAGTAGCCCAAACAGCAAGACGTGAGCCGTGAGACGTGAGACGTGAGACGTGAGCGGCGAAGGCGAGGTCGGAAGGTGCCCCGAAGGGGCGGGGGGCTGGGGCATGCGACGATGCAAACAAGCCGCCTGGGGAGCCAGCGGTGGGGATCGAACCCACGCACTCTCGCTTACGAGGCGAGTGCTCTACCACTGAGCTACGCTGGCGAGGCGATAAATGTTAGGTCGGGGGAACCCAGCGAGGAACCGAACCCCCCACCTGCCGACGAGTAATCGGCGCTGAGCGCCCCGTAGCTAGCCCCGTTGAGAGCCTCCCACTCCCAACATCCGTACGTTCCGCCTACCGTCTCTTCTGCATGGCCGACCAAGCCACCTTCGAACAGGACGCGATGCCAATGGCGCCTCAGCTTTATGCCGCCGCCATGCGCCTCACCCGCAACCCCTCCGATGCCGAAGACCTGGTTCAGGAGACCTTCCTCAAAGCCTTCCGGGCTTATCACACCTTCGAGGCGGGTACCAACCTCAAGGCTTGGCTCTACCGGATCCTCACCAACACTTTCATCAACAACTATCGCCGGGAAAGCCGCCGGCCCCAGGAAGTGGAGTTGGGGGAGCTTCAAGATCTCTACCTCTACCGGCGTCTGGCCACCGCCGACGACGGATCGACCCGTTCGGCCGAAGATCAGCTCCTCGATGGGCTGGTGGAGGCGGACATCAAGCGGGCAGTGGAGGAGTTGCCCGAGAACTACCGCCTGCCCGTGCTGCTGGCGGATCTGGAAGGATTTAGCTACAAGGAGATCGCCCAGATCCTCGACATCCCCATCGGGACGGTGATGTCGCGACTTCATCGGGGAAGAAAGGCGCTCGAACGAGCGTTGTGGGAGTTTGCAAGGCAAAGAGGACTGGTCGGAGGAGCCACGACAGATGAGTAAGACCTGCGACCGCTGCCACTACCACGTCTACGACTACTTCGACCACGAGTTGGGGTGGATGGCTCGGCTGCGGATCAAGCTTCACCTACGGCGGTGCCAGGGCTGTGTCAAGGCGTACGGTTTCGAAGAACGGTTCTTGGTCATGGTCAAGTCGTACCTGCGGGAAGACATGCCGCCCGAGGTGCTTGACCGCATCCGTCGTGCGATTCACGACGAAAAGTAGCTTCCGCACGGTCGGCTTCCAGCTACCAGCCGACAGCTGCCAGCCGTAACGCCCGCCTCCCGACTTATCCGTGGGTGCCGGTAAGCCCTTGGTGCGGCCAACGAATCAATCACAGTGGAAGAAAAGGGCCCTCGCACGGTTACGGTAGGCTGGCCCGATGCCGGCACGATTGGGTGCATTGTCTCTCTTCCTGCTGCTCGCCATGGTTGGTCTGGCTCTCACCGCCTCCGCCGCCGAGACCACTACTACTGCCGCCCCGGACGAGACCACAACCACCGTCGCCATCGAACCGGCGGTGCCGGTCACCGAGGCCCCCGAGACCCCCACCCAGGCTGACTGGACTTATCGCTACTTCATCCCCACCTTGCTGGTGCTGGCGGCGCTGGTCGTGGTAGTCACCGTCGTGCAGTATTTTCTGATGGTGGTCCGCAAGCGATACCGCGTTCTACGGTGACTGAGAGCACCCGAGGCGCTGCCGGCGGGTGGACGCTGGCAGGGCCGGTGGCAGCTCGTCTAGCCGGCACTTACCCATTGATCGACACCTATCACGGCGAACATCTCCGCCGCCACCTTCCCGCCACTGTCCATCGGGCAGCCGACCTGGTAGCCGAGGAGACGGCCCTGGCCACACCCGGGCAACCAGAGGTGGTCATGGTCAGCCGGCGAGAGTGGGCCGAGCGCAACCTCGCCACGTTTTCGCACTTACTTGCCCCGCTGGAGAGCAAACTCGCCGAGCGTCTAGAAGGAGGCCCAGCGGGGATCGCCCGCCAGCTGGTGGCGGTAGAGACCGGCGCCCTGCTTGGTTTCCTGGCCCGCCGGGTCCTGGGTCAATACGAGTTGGTGCTTCCCGGCGGCGACCATGGAGACGTCATCGCCTTGGTAGGCGCCAACGTCCTCTCCTTGGAACGCCAGCAGCAATTCAACCCACGTGAGTTCCGGCTTTGGATCGCTCTCCACGAAGCCACCCATCGCGCCCAGTTCGTGGGGGTTCCCTGGCTGCGGGGATATTTCCTGTCACTCGTCACCGATCTGGTGTCGGCTGCCACCCCCTCCCCCGGCAGGCTGGCCCGCCTGGTGGCTGAAGCCATCCAGGCCAGCAAAGAGGGTCGCCCTCTCATCGACGAAACCGGCATCCTCGGGCTGCTCGCCTCCCCGGAACAGAGGGCCTCGCTCGACCGGGTCCAGGCGCTGATGTCACTCCTCGAAGGGCATGGGCACGTAGTCATGGACCGCATCGGGGCCCGGGTGCTTCGCAGCCAGGAGCGAATGTCCGCGCTGCTCAAGGCCCGCCGTCACGATCCCCGCACCCGGGCCTTCTTCCGCCTCACCGGTCTCGAAATGAAGATGCGTCAGTACGAGATCGGCGCCCGCTTCATCCAAGTGGTAGAGCGAGAAGCCGGCTGGCATGCCCTCGACCGGGCCTGGCAGGGACCGGAATGGTTGCCAACGATCGGCGAGATCGAAGAACCCAGCCGATGGCTGGAACGCGCCGCCTGAACCAACTCACCGCCCAAGCCGAAGCGGTGGCGGTATTCCCCCCCGGGCGGCTGGTAGTGGCCTTGTCGGGAGGCGCCGACTCGGCAGCCCTCGCCTACCTCGCGGCCAGGCGGGGACCGGCCCGGGCCGTCCACGTTCACCATGGACAGGCGGCTTCCGACCAGCTGGCCGGCGCCGCCGAGGGAATTGCCAGCGCTCTCCACCTGCCCGTGGAGATGTTGTCGGTAACGGTCGAACGGTGGTCGGAGGGAGCGGCCCGACAACTCCGCTACCAGCGATTGGTCTCCCAATTGGCCCCCGATGAGTGGCTCCTCACCGGGCACACCGCCGACGATCAGTCCGAGACCGTTCTTGCCCAACTACTCCGGGGCACCGGGCTGGCGGGTCTGCAAGGAATCCCTGCCCGCCGGCGCCCGATCGCCAGGCCCCTGCTGGCGGTGACCAGGGCCGAAACCCGGGAATTGGCCACCTTGGCCGGCCTTCCCTGGTTCGACGACCCTAGCAATTGGGAACTGGGCCCGCTCCGCAACCGCCTCCGCCATCGCCTCCTCCCTCAACTCGAAGCCGAATACAACCCAGGGTTTCGCCAGCACCTGGTGGAACTGGCCGCCATCGCCGCTGCTGGGGAGGAGTCCGACCTCCTGGTGCCTCAAGTCGGGGAAGGAGCCTTGCGGCTGCCCGCACCGATGTTGCTGGCGCTCTCCCCTCAGCGGGCGACCCGGTCGCTTCACAACGTCCTCCGGCCCTGGAGGGGGGGATACGGATTGAGCCGGGAGGAGATTGATCGGGTATGGACGGTGCTGGAGCGACAGGCGCGCTCCACCCAGCTGGCCGGGGGGGTGCGGGTGGAGCGGAAGGGCCCCTGGCTGGTATTCACCCAAGGCCAGCCTTCCGATCAAGTCATTGAGCAGTGGCGAGTGCCGGGAACGGTCCAAGCTGGTCGGTTCCGCTTCGAAGCGGTGGTTACCGACGACCGGCCGGTAATGCCGCTTTCTCCCTGGTCGGCGGTGTTCGACTTCGATCAGGTAGGGGAGGAGTTGAGCGTCGAGGTGGCCGCCAACGACGGGCCCTTGGTAAGGGCAGGGGACCGGGTGATCTGGTCGCCGGGCCGCTGGCAACCACGGGCCGGTTGGATTGAACCCGCCACCCGGCGCTACCTTTCCGCCCTCTGTGTGGAAGAACCTTGGCATCAGTGAAGACGCTCATCTCGGCTGAGGAGATCGCCGCTGAGCTGGCGGCCATGGGTGAGAGGATCTCTTCCGACTACCGAGACAAGAACCTGCTGATGGTCGGGGTGTTGAAGGGCGCCTTCATGGTGATGGCTGATCTCGCCCGCCACGTCGACATCCCGGTGGAGTTCGACTTCATGGCCGTGTCGTCGTATGGCGCTTCCACCCAAACCTCGGGGGTGGTGAGGATTTTGAAGGACCTCGATCAAGAGATCGCCGGTCGTCATGTCCTTATCGTCGAGGACATCATCGATTCGGGCCTCACTCTCAACTACCTCCTCAAGTCATTGTCGGTGAGAAAACCTGCATCGCTGGAGGTGGCCGCCCTCCTGCTCAAAGAGGGCATCCAGCGAGTACCGCTGGAGGTGAAGTACGTTGGGTTTCGGATCGGGCCCGAGTTCGTGATCGGGTACGGGCTTGACTATGCCGGGCTCTATCGCAATCTTCCCTACATCGGAGTTATGGAAGGGGAGCTGGGCTGAAGTGGGGGTGAGCAACCGATGGTGAGTCGCAGCGAGATCGAGCGCATGCTGCTCCAGCGTCTCGAATTCTTGATGGGGGTAGGTCACGACATGCGTGCCCCCCTTACCGGGATAGCCGGATTCGCCGCGGTGCTCTCCGAACTGGACTCGGTCGCCGGGGATCCCACGGCAATCGAAGCCGTCGGTTACATCCGCCGGGAAGCGTCACGCTTGGTCGAGATGCTGAACCAGCTCCTCGACTTCGGCCGGGTTGAATTAGCCCAGGGTGGCCAGCCGATGGCGTCGCTCGAGCTCGAACCGATCGACCTGGCCCGCCTCACCAACCAGGTCGTTGGGCCCCTGACCCTCCTCCATCCGCAACTCCATTTTGAGGTGAAGGCTGAAGGCGAGGTGATCATCCTGGGAGACTTCCTCCGGCTGTACCGGATCGTCGCCAATCTCCTCGACAATGCCGTCCGCCACAGCCCCCCCGGCGCCACTGTCACTGTGACGGTGGCGAGCGAGGGAGAGAGAGCCGAGCTCTCCGTAGCTGATCAGGGCCGTGGCATTCCCCCCCACCATCGGGAACGGATCTTCGACCGGTTCGTCCGTCTGCCGGGGTCGCCGGGCGAGGGAGCGGGGATCGGCCTCTACATCGTCAAAGGTCTCACCGCCGCCCATGGAGGCCAGGTTCGGGTCGAAGACGCTCTTCCCCAAGGCGCACGGTTCGTTGTCAGCTTCCCCTCCGGGCGGCCCCCCTCCAAAGCGGTGAGCCTGGCCGGAGATTCCTCCGCCTCGTAACCAACCGGGGCGAAACAATGGCACGGTGCAGTGCCGTCGACGAGCCGGGCTGCGCAGCGCCTCCTCCTCCTTCCTTCGCAGCCCTCCGCTCGGGAAACAGTAAGCAGAGAGAGTTCCCCTAGAACCGCAGGTGACGTAGCATCAGATCAACCGTGAACCGCACCATTCGCACCTTGGTGGTGTATGCCATCGCCATCTTTGCATTGGCTCTGGTCGCCCAGCAGGTGGTAACCAGCGGCCAAGGGCCCGAAAAAGTGAGCCTCACCGACTTCTTGGCCCACATCGAGACCGGCTCCGTCGCCGAGGTCGAAATCCTGACCAGGACCAATCAGGTTCTGGGTCGACTAGAGGACCGCGACACTGCCCCTGGTCAATTCCACATCATCGCCGAATACTCCGACGGTTACGAAGGAGATCTCACCACCCTCCTCCTCGAGGAGCAGATCCCGGCGTCTATCAACAATCAGCCCGACGGGTTCTGGGCCATCCTCATCGGCTTGTTGCCCTGGGTGTTCCTGCTCGGCTTCATGATTTTCATCTTCATGCAGATGCAGGGCTCGGGGAACCGGGTCATGCAGTTCGGCAAGGCCCGGGCCCGCATGGTCACCAAAGAGTCGCCCAAGGTCACCTTCAACGACGTTGCTGGGCTGGTG
>DATEDX010000169.1:0-11370 GCA_035281425.1 Acidimicrobiia bacterium | reverse complement strand
AGTACGAGAGGACCGGGATGGACGTACCGCTGGTGTGCGAGTTGTTCTGCCAAGAGCACGGCTCGTTTGCTATGTACGGAAGGGATAAGCGCTGAAGGCATCTAAGTGCGAAACCCACCCTGAGATGAGATCTCCCACGGGGTAACCCGGTAAGGCCCCTGGCAGACGACCAGGTTGATAGGCCGGAGGTGTAATCGCAGTAATGCGTTCAGCCGACCGGTACTAATCGGCCGAGGGCTTGGATTGAATTCAGGATGAACGTGCTCGCTATGGAGTGCTCGGGGTGCCGAGCAGCCAGATTTGTCCGGTGGAGATAGCGGCAGGGAACCACCCGTTCCCATTCCGAACACGGAAGTGAAACCTGCCAGCGCCGATGGTACTTGGGGGGCAACCCCCTGGGAGAGTAGGTCACCGCCGGGCAGTTTTGCCGGTCAGGGGTCAGCGGAGACGCTGACCCCTGACCGCGTCTGGAACCCACTTCTGCCAAGATCGAGGACGGAGATGAACCGCAACCAGTCACCAGGGCCTCGATCGCGGCGCCCGCCCGGGGAGAAGGCTTCCCGCCCGCCGGGTCGGCGCACGATTACTTCGGTGCCCGCCGGCGATTTGCCCCGCTGGGTGCGTGATGAGGTCACCCGCTCCACTTCGAAGGATCGCCGGGAGGCGGCCCTGCGACACCTCGAGAAGGGAATCGGCCACTTCGCCGAAGCGCGTTATCGCCAGGCGATCGAAAGTCTCAGCGCCGCCAAGGCGCTGTCGCCCCGCGCCGCCACTGTCCGGGAATTGCTCGGCTTAGCCGCTTATTACAGCGAGCGCTGGGATCAGGCGCTGGCAGAACTGCGGGCCTTCCGCCGCATCAGCGGCGAGACCACCCACATGCCGGTGGAGATGGACACGCTCCGAGCGCTGAAGCGTCCCGCCGACGTTGACAAGACTTGGAATCTATTTCAGGAACTAGGCGGCCATCCCGACACCGCCCGGGAAGCCGCGGTGGTATATGCCAGTCATCTGCTCGATCGGGGCAAGATCGCCGATGCCTGGAGGGTGATCAAACCGGGCCGGCTGGTGTCGCCCGCCACCGAGCCTGAGGTGCGTCGCTGGTTCGTCGCGGCCCGGGTGGCACTGGCCGCCGGGGACCATCAGGCGGCCCGACGCTTGGTTGACGCAGTGGCCCGGGAGGATGCTTCCATGGCCGGCCTCGACGAGTTGCGGGCTCAACTCTGATCCTTTGGGGGCAGGCCCAATTCGACCTTGACACGAGCCGTACAATCGCCTGGTTCCCTGACCGCGGAGGAGGTGTCACATGCCTTGGTTCTGGACTGATGATCTTGCTCGACTCCTCACCGGTCGTGGGTACCCGACCAGCCAGACCATCGAGCGGTGGCTCCGACTTCCCGAGGGGGTGCGAGGAGAGGGCGAAGCGGAGGCGGTGGCCGAGAGGCTGCTGGCGGAGGAAGAGGGAGAACCCCACTTAGCCGCCTGATGACGGTGGGCGGTGGCCTCCGGCGGTGGTTCGGTCATCTGCTGGTAGTCGTTCTCTGCGTTGGCTTCGTCAACCTGGGCTTTTGGCAACTGCGTCGAGCCGAGGAGCGTCAACTCGAGAACCAGGTGCTGGCCTCCCGCTTCGAGGCTGAGGCTCGACCGGTGGAAGAGCTCGTACTCGGGGCGGCGGCCGACGTTGATTCCTTGCGGCTGCGCCGGGCCTTCGCCCGGGGAGAGTTTCAACCTCAACACGAGATCCTCGTGCGATCCCAGGTGCACGAGGGTGCAGCTGGATTTCACGTCGTTACCCCATTGTTGCTCGACGAGGGAACGGCGTTATTGGTCAACCGCGGTTGGGTGCCGCTCCAGTTCGACCAGGTGCCGAGCCCGGTATCGCCACCAACCGGTGAAGTACTGGTGGAGGGCTGGCTGGAACTAAGTCAGCCCTCCACGGCCGACGACAGTGACCCTCATATGGTCCGTACGGTCGACATCGCCCAGATGCAAGCCGCCGTTCCTTGGCGGCTTCAACCGGTGTATCTGGTGGATGAAAGTGGGGGAGGGGAGGGACTGCCCGCCCCTCTCCACCCACCCGATCTCAACGACCCCGGACCGCATTTGATCTATGCCTGGCAGTGGTTTGCCTTCGCCCTGATCGGCGTCGTGGGCTACGGATTCCTGCTCCGCCGGGCGCGACCCAAACCCAGGTCAGTCACCCGACAAGGGGGCGGGCCAGATCCTCAACCACCCTGACTTGCGACAGCTCCACCAGCACCGCCGGAGCGACCCTGATCTTGGCTGACCGGGTCCCGGCACCCAACACGATCCAATCCGGGTCCATCACTGCCGCGTCCACCCATACCTTCATCGCCGCCGGCAGACCGAAGGGTGTGACCCCGCCCATTTCCATCCCCGTCAACTCTGCGGTTTCGTCGGGAGGAGCGAACGACGCCTTCTTCACCCCGAGGCGGCGCCGCACTTCTCCATTCACGTCCAGGCGATGGGTGGCGAGAAGAACACAAGCCACAGCTATGCCGGTGGGTCGGCGCGAGGCCACCACGATGGTGTTGGCTGACTGGTGGGGAGGTATGCCGTAGGCTTGGCAAAAGGCGGCGGTGTCGGCGAGATGGGGCTCGCACGGCAGAATCTCAAAGTCAGCCCCCAGACCTTCCAGGGCGGCCACTACCCGAGGATCGGGTTGGACGTTAGAGGTGGGGGCGGTCATCGGCGCCGAGTGTAGGAAGCGAGCTAGTGTCGTCGGCCGTGCCGGCGCTGACGGTGGTGGGTTCTGTAAATCTCGACTTCGTCGTCCGCCTTCCTCGGTTGCCGGTAGCAGGGGAGACGGTAACCGAGGGTTTGCTGGCGATCCATCCCGGGGGGAAGGGCGCCAATCAGGCCCTGGCCGCCCGCCGGATGGGTGCCGACGTCAGCCTGGTGGCGGCGGTAGGCAACGACGCCCACGCCGAGGCGGCCGTGGAATTGTTGCGCGCCGCCGGCGTCAACTTGGATCGCTGCTGGTCATTTGAAGGTGCTGCTACCGGAGTAGCGCTGGTGATGGTGGGGGAGCGGGGAGAAAACCAGATTGGAGTGGCACCGGGAGCCAATCGGCTCCTGACTTCCGATGTCCTGGAGCTCACCCCCGACGAGGCCGTGCTCTGCCAGTTGGAGGTGCCGTTGGAGACGGTGGAGGCAGCGGCGCGGACCAGCACCGGGTTCTTTGCTCTAAACGCCGCCCCGGCGCGGCCGTTGCCCTCGGCGGTGCTAACCCGCGCCGACTTGCTGATCGTCAACGAAGTGGAGCGGGACTTCTATCACGAGCAGCTGGAGGCAGTCCCCGGCCTGGTGGTGGTGACGATGGGCGGAGCCGGCGCGGTGGCTTTCCGCCGGGGTCGGCCGGTCGCTCAAGCTGCCCCACCCCAGGTGGAGGTGGTCGACACCGTCGGGGCGGGGGATGCCTTCGTGGGCGCATTCACCGTATCGCTCCTCGAGGGGATGGGCCTCGAACCAGCCCTCACTCGCGCCTGTGCCGCCGGGGCGCTGGCCGCCAGCCGGCCGGGAGCCCAACCTTCATTGCCTACTGCCGCCGACGTCGACGCCATCATGGGTCGATGACTACTCCCGTCCTCATCGATTGCGACCCCGGCCACGACGATGCCATCGCCCTGCTCCTTGCTTTGGCCAGCCCCGAGTTGGAGGTGCTCGGGGTGACCACCGTGGCCGGCAACACCACCCTGGACAAAACCACCACCAACGCCCTGCGGGTGCTGGAGTTGGCGGGGCGCAGCGAGGTGGCGGTGGCGGCCGGCGCCGATCGACCCTTGGTGCGGACGCTCCAAGTAGCAGAACATGTTCACGGGGTAAGCGGTATGGATGGTCCCAAGCTGGAGGATCCCACCACCGAGCCCGTGCCTCAGCACGCCATCGACTTCCTCGCCGAACGACTGTTCACCGCCACCGACCGGGTAACCCTCGTTCCAATCGGGCCCCTAACCAACATTGCCTTGCTGCTCAATCGTTATCCCGATGTGGCGGGCCGGATCGAGAGGATCGTTTCGATGGGAGGAGCGATGGGTCTCGGCAACATCACCCCAGCGGCGGAGTTCAACATCTTCGTTGATCCCGAGGCCGCCCGCCGGGTTTATGACTCGGGTGTGCCGATCACCATGGTGGGTCTCGACGTCACCCACCAGGCAGTCCTCGATGAGACTCACGCCGATCTCCTTCGTGGGCAGGGCCGCAGTGGCCGCTTCGTGGCCGAACTCCTCGACTTCTTCATCGGTAACTACCGCCGCCGCCGAGCCGCACTCGGAGGGGCACCCATCCACGACGCGGTGGCCGTGGCTCACTTGATCTGGCCCGACCTGATGGCGTTGGTTGAGGCCTCCGTGGCCATCGATACCGAGTCGACCCTGTGCCGGGGGAGGACGGTGGTCGATCGTTACGGGGTCACGGGACATCCCCCCAACGCCGAAGTCGGGGTGGGGATCGACTCGGATCGATTCGCCCAACTCCTTGTGGAAAGGCTCGCCCGCCTGCCCTGAGCCACTATAGTTACGTCACCGTGACGTTATCCAGGAGGCAAAGGTGCGCCTGGTGTGGGGCAGTGTTTCTCCGCACCGCCGGCCCCGGCCGCCCAAGCCGGTATTGCCGCCGCAGCCATCGCCAGCGAGCTTATGAATCGAGGGCCCTGGCCAAGGATCGGCGGTTGCACGAAGACGAAGTCCTGATCTCGTCGCGCATCCTCGCCGAACTGCAAGATGCGCTCTATGTCCTCGAAACAGCCCTCGAGGACGTGGACACCGACTTGGCTGATTCTGCTGATCCTGACCGCCACCGTGAGGCTCTCTGGCACCTTTACGGCGCCGCCGCCTCGCTCCGGGCTCTGCGAGTGGAACCCAAAGCCACCGGTGCCCCCTTGCGCCCATAATCCCCGTTATGTTACGTAGCTCTGAGATTGCCGCCAGCGCAGTCGCCGTTCACCCGGCCGTGATTATGTTACGTAGTTGTTCTGACGGTTCCGTGCAGGTTTTTCCGTCGCAGCGACGCATTTTTCTGCACAATCCGTCCCGACTCCCCTAGGTGTGCAGATTTTTCCGTCGCAGGGACGGGTTTTTCTGCACAGAACCCAGTTAGTCGATCAGGGCGCGCAACTGGCGGACTCCGATCATCAAGGGGGCCAGGTTCTCTTGGCGTTCGCCGCTCAAGGCACGGAGGAAGGCCCGCAACCGCTCGACGCTCTCGCCGTGGGTCGTGACGAAGCTCTCCACCGCATCCGCCGGGGTCAAGCCCTCGGCGTTCTGCAGAATGCGGTGCGTTAGCCGTCGGCGCAGTTCCAGCAGGTCGTCCTCCAACGCCTCCAAGGCCCACCGCTGCCAGACGTCGGTGAAGACGAAGCCCGTGGCCAGCTTCTCGAGGTGCCCTAGCCCGACCTCTTCCCCGGCGTGGAACATCACTTCGGCCACCTCGGAGACTGACCGGCCGTGCAGGCGGGAGAGGTTGATGGCATCGGGGGCGTGGACCAGTCGGCGACGGTAGGCATGGTGGCGGGCCACGTACAGCGGCACCCCCTTCCCCACCAACTCCTCCGCTTCGGCGGTGTGAGCGGTTCGCCATGCCTCCGGGCCGGCACTGGGGAGGGCCGCCTCGAATTCCTCGAATCCTTCGCGATCGGCCCGGACGGCGCTGGTGAGGTCCCCGGGTGGGAAATGGGCCTGGTAACGCCGGGTGAGAGAACCAACCACCCGGTCGGCACCGGTCATCAGCTCCGACCAGAGGTCATGGTCGAGGCGGCGTAGTAGGTGCTCGAGGGCCTCCCAACGTTGAACCGCTCCCGAGACGTCACGCGCCAGGCGATAAGCCCGCAGAACTTCGACGACCGAGCCACCGCTGCGCTGGCACATCCGGCTGATGAAGGTGCTGCCCATGCTGTTGACCACGTCATTGGAGAGGATGTTGGCGATCATCTCCCGGCGCAGTTGATGTTCGGTGAGCAGATGCTGGAACCGCTCCGTCACCGCTTCGGGGAAATATCCGATCAGGTCGTTGTGAAAATACGGGTCGTCGATGAGATCGGTGGTTATCAAGGCTTCGTAGATGCTTCGCTTGGCATCCACCAGCAGCACCGACAGCTCGGGGCGGGTAAGTCCTTGTCCGTTGCGGCCCCGCTCGGCCAGGAGCTCGCTGGAAGGTAGGCCCTCCAGGCGGCGATCCAGAATCCCCTCCAGTTCGAGTTCGACCATCAATTGCTCGTAAGCGCCCAGGCGACGATGCGTGGCCCGTTCCTCTTGGGAGATCATCTGCGCCTGCTGGAAGCTGTCGTAGAGGATGCGTTTCGTCACCTGGTCGGCGGCCTCGGCGATCAACTGGTTGCGCCCGGCTCGATCTATCTCGCCTTTGGCCTCAGCCAGCCCGAGCAGGATCTTCAGGTTTACTTCCCGGTCAGAGCAGTTGACCCCGCCCGAGTTGTCGATGAAATCGGTGTTGATTCTTCCCCCAGCCAACGAGTACTCCACACGGGCGGCCTGGGTGAACCCTAAGTTGCCACCCTCCACCACCACCCGGGTACGGAGTTGGGAGGCGTCGATTCGCACCGGGTCGTTGCTGCGATCGCCAACGTTGGCGTTGGATTCGATGGTGGCTTTCACATAGGTGCCAATTCCTCCGTTCCAAAACATGTCCACCGGCGCCCTGAGAACGGCGGATATCAGTTCGTTGGGAGTGAAGGAGGACTGGGTGACCCCCAGCACCCGACGAGCCTCGGGGGCGAGTTCGATCAACTTGGCCGAGCGGGGCCACACTCCCCCACCGGGGGAGATGAGACCGCGGTCGTAGTCAGCCCAGCTCGAACGGGGCAGCTCGAACAGCCGCCGCCGCTCGGCAAAAGCCACCGCCGGGTCGGGGTCGGGATCGATGAAGATGTGGCGGTGGTCAAAAGCCGCCACCAGCTTCATGGTCGAGGAAAGCAACATCCCGTTACCAAACACGTCCCCCGACATGTCCCCCACCCCGATGGCGGTGAACGAGTCGGATTCGGGATCGATGCCCAACTCGAGGAAATGCCGCTGCAGCGACTCCCAGGCGCCTCGGGCGGTGATGCCGAGCGCTTTGTGGTCGTAGCCGGCCGAGCCCCCTGAGGCGAAGGCATCGTCGAGCCAGAAACCGTATTCGGCGGCAATCTGATTGGCGAGGTCGGAGAAGGTGGCGGTGCCCTTGTCAGCTGCCACCACCAGATAGGGGTCGGGGCCATCGTGGACCCGGACCCGGCTCGGATGTACCGCGTTCTGGTCGACGATGTTGTCGGTGATGTCGAGCAGCGCCCGGATGTAGCGCTCGTAATTGGTTCGCACTTCGGCCGAAATCGCCAAGGGGTCGGTCGGCGGGCGGCGCAGCACGAATCCTCCCTTGGCGCCAGTGGGGACGATGACGGCATTCTTGGTCATCTGGGCTTTCATCAAACCAAGGACCTCGGTGCGGTAGTCCTCGCGCCGATCCGACCACCGGATGCCACCACGGGCCACCGGGCCTCCCCGGAGGTGGATGCCCTCGACCGTGGGCCCGTAGACGAAGATCTCGGCAAACGGCACTGGCGGCGGCATATCGGGAACTTCGGCCGAGTTGAGCTTGAAGGAGAGCACCGAGCTCCCCTCCCGATAGGCGTTGGTGCGGAGGGTGGCTTCGATCAGCCGGTAGAAGCTGCGGAGGATCCGGTCGTGGTCGAGGGACGGGATCTCGTCGAGTTGGTTAAGGATCGACTGGCGGATGGGCTCGGGGTCAATCTCGGTCATGCCTGGGTGGAAGCGGGTCTGAAACAAGCGGACCAGCTGAGCAACGATGCCGGGGTTGGCGTTGAGGACATCGTTGAGGTACCCGACCGTGAACGACATCGCCAGCCGCCGCCAGTAAACCCGGTAGGCGCGGATGATCCCTACCTCCCAGTAACTCAAGCCGGCCCTCACCACCAACTCGTTGAGGGGGTCGGACTCGGCCTCACCCGCCCACACCGCGCTGAGGGCGGCTTCCACCCGATCTTGGCAACCAGCCAAGTCGAGCGGCTGGCGATCACCGCCCACCACTCCGAAGTCGTGGATGAAATAGCCATCAGGGCCTTCGAGACGGGTGGGTACCTCCTCCACCACATGCATCCCCATCTCTTCCAACGCCGGGACCAGCTCGGAGAGGGGTTGTTTGCCATCCGAGCGGTAGAGCACTACCCGGGTGAGCTGCTCTCCCCCGTTCGACTCGTTGCGGAGTTTGACCCGGAACGGCTCCCCGGCCGCGGTCATGTCTTCCAAAGCGAGCACGTCGTCGGCCGTAACCGCCAAGGGGGTAGCGACCCGGTAATAGTCGGGAAAACGGTCGGCCCACTCCTCTACCAGTTGACGGGCCAGCTCGGGCTCTACTCGGTGGGAGAGCTCTTCAGTCAAGCGGTCGGCCCAACTGCGGGTGAGATCAAGAACTTCCGACTCGAGCTGCTCGTAGTCCACCTCCGGGATGGGTCCATCCACCCAGACCGTGAAGTGGATCCGGGCGGGGTCGGACGCCCCCAGCTCGAGGTGGTAGTCGGAGGAGCCGCCGTTGAAGCGGCGTTCGAACAGATCCTGGAGGTTGCGGCGCAGCTCGGCGTTGAAACGGTCCCGCGGCATCGCCACCAACACAGAGACACTTCGCTCGAGGAGGTCGCGACGCATGAAGAGCCTGACCTGATGGGTCTCTTGCAGCGCCAGAAGACCCATGATCTCGTGCCGCAGCTCCTCCACCGGAGCCGAGAAGAGGTCGTGTTTGGAAAAGCTCTCGAACAGCTCGATGACCGCTTTATGGTCGTGGGACCCTTCGATGAGGTCCTCGGTGGCGACGATCTCCGCCAGCTTGCGGCGCAAGATGGGCACATGACCGGCCGGCTCCATGAAGGCCTTGGAGGTAAATAGCCCGAGGAGGCGGATCTCACCGACGGTGTCGCCCGCCGGACCGATGATGCGGACCCCGACGTAGTCCATCTTCACACGTCGGTGGACCGTGGAAAGCCGGTTGGACTTGGTGATGACGAGCAGGTCACCGCTTTCGTAACGAGCCGCCAGTTCCGGGGACATCTCCGATATCAGCCGGGGTTGGAGCATCCGCGACTTCTCGGTTTCCGATAGAACCCCGAGACCGCTTCCCGCCACCACCGTCACCCCGCGGCCCTCGGGCGTCTCCACTACCTCGTACTCCCGGTAGCCGAGGAACACGAAGTTCTGGTCACGCAGCCATTGCAGGAAGGCGATCGCTTCACCGATGTCAGCCTGGGGATAGAAGCCGGTGGCCTGGCGGACTATCTCCACCATGTGATTGATGCGATCCATCATCGGGTGGAAGTCCCGGACCACAAGGTGGACGTCGGTGAGGACGTGCCGTACCGCCCGCTCCAACCCGGGAAGGTCTCCCACGAACAGTCGGCGATCCAGCTCGTAGTGCTCGACCGATTCCCGGCGGCGGGCATTGCGAGCGTGGCCCACGCTCTGCAGCCGCCCTTCGCTGTCGCGTTCCACCCCAATCACGGGGTGGGTAACCCGGAGCACCTCGAGCGCGTGAGCCTGAATCTCGTTGGTCACCGAGTCGAGCAAGAAGGGACCGTCGTCGACATTGACTTCGACCGCCGTCCCCGGCGAGTAATAGCCGTGTTCCTCACGTTCGGGGTTGAAGACCCTGACGCTGATCGGATCCTTCCGCTCCAACACGAACTCGAAGATGCCTTTGAATTCCGCCAGCCAATCCTGGGTGGTACGGGTCCTTCCAGGAGGCAACCGCCGCAGATAAGCCTTAGCCAACTCGAAGGCCAGCGGCTGGTGAGCCGGGCTGAACTCGTGAGGGATCAGATTGAGGATCTCATCCAGAACCGCATTGGCGGGAGGAGCGGTCGTGGTCTGCACGAACCGACAACTTAGCCCAGATACCGGCCGATCGTGGGCCTTGATTGCCCGGGTTGCCTGCTCATTTCCCGCTTCCGCCTCGCATCTCCCAGTGCCAGGCGTCGCGGCACATCTCTTCCAGAGAGCGGGTCGCCTCCCATCCCAGCTCCTCCCGCGCCTTGTCCACTGCCGCCCAACTGGCAGCCACATCGCCGGGGCGGCGTCCCTGGATCTGATAAGGGACGTGTCGCTGGGTGACCCGTTCGAAGGTGGAGACCACCTCGAGGACGCTGTGTCCCCGTCCGGTACCCAAGTTGTACACGTGGCGTCCGGGGCGGCCGGACAGCTTCTCCAAGGCCGCCACGTGACCTTCGGCGACATCCATGACATGGACATAGTCGCGAATACCGGTTCCGTCTGGTGTTGGGTAGTCGCTGCCAAACACCCGGAGGTAAGGGAGGCGCTCGGCCGCCACCTGGGTGACGTAAGGCATCAGGTTGTTGGGAATCCCGGTGGGGTCTTCGCCGATGAGACTGCTCTGGTGGGCGCCTACCGGGTTGAAGTATCGAAGCAGCACCACTGTCCACCGATCGTCGGCCGCGGCCACGTCGGTGAGGACCTGTTCCATCATCAACTTGGTGGTCCCGTAGGGATTGGTGGCAGCCTGGATGGGGCTTTCCTCGGTCAATGGGAGCTCTCGAGGATCGCCGTAGACAGTGCAGGAGGACGAAAAAACGAAGTTACGTACGTGGTGGCGTTCGAGCACTTCCAAGAGGTGGGCAGTGCCGGCGACGTTGTTGACGTAATAACGAAGGGGTTGGGCCACCGACTCTCCCACCGCCTTGAAGGCGGCGCAGTGAATCACCGCCTCGGGCTGTGACGCTTCGAGTACCCGATCCATCGAGTCCACGTCACCAACATCAGCCAGAAAGAACTCGACCGGCCCGTCAACTATGTCGGCCACCCGGTCCGTGACCTGGGGCTTCGAGTTGCTGAGGTTGTCAACCAGGATCACGTGGTGGCCGGCTTGGGCCAGCGCCACCGCGGTATGGCTGCCGACAAAGCCGGTGCCGCCGGTGATGAGAACTCTCATGGCCGCCTAGAGGCTAACCCCTCCCCCACCGCGATCTTCCCGCGAGAATCAGCCCGGTGCGCTCCCCGCCTTGGTCACTGCTGAAAAGGGCGTCCGGGCCGTTTCATCGAGGCGGTCACACCTACCTGGTTTACGACGGCGAGGCGACTTCGGTCCGGCTTCGTATCTTCATGCCCCGCTTCCCTACCCCTCCCCCATTCACCAGGCTGGGAGACGGCTCACGGTGGTACCTGCAACTTCACCTTCCCGCCACTGCCCGCCTCGAATATCTGCTCGCAATAGAGCGCGACGGAGAGCATCACGAGATCACCGACCCTCTCAACCCCGCCGCAGCAGCCAACCCCTTCGGTACCAACTCGGTAATCGGCGGGCCTGCTTATCGACCTGCCCAGTTCCCGTCAGTCTCGGCGG
>DATEDX010000168.1:0-3205 GCA_035281425.1 Acidimicrobiia bacterium | reverse complement strand
GGATCCGTCGCATCGGAAGAAGGCGGCCCGCCTCAACCGGGAGTGGGAAGCCGAGATTGACCGCTACACCACTCATGGCAATCTTCCCCTGCCATCACAAGGAGAGGTGGTGGGCGAGGTCAACGCCGCTGCCGGCCCGGAGGACGTGGTCGTCTCCGCCGCCGGGAGTCTCCCCAATGATCTCCAGAAGCTGTGGAGGTCGGAGGATCCCAAGAGCTACCACGTCGAGTATGGCTTCTCGTGCATGGGTTATGAGATCGCCGGGGGGCTAGGCGTCAAATTGGCCGCACCCGAACGGGAAGTCTTCGTGATGGTCGGCGACGGGTCGTATCTGATGATGCCCTCCGAGATCGTCACCGCCGCGCAAGAGGGAGTCAAGCTGATCATCGTGCTGGTGCAGAACCATGGGTTTGCCTCGGTAGGCGCCCTCTCCAGGAGACATGGGACCGAGGGGTTCGGGGCCGAATACCGCCGCCGCGGTGCAGATGGACTGCTCAGTGGCGACCTGCTCCCGGTCGACCTCGCCGCCAACGCCGCCTCCCTCGGCGCCAAGGCAATACGGGTAGAACGCGTCGCTGAGCTGCGGGAAGCGTTGAAGGAGGCTCGCGCCGCCACTGAGACAACGGTGATCCACGTCGAGACCGACCCCCAGGTAAACGTCCCCCGATTCTTCTGGTGGGACGTGGCGGTCGCCGAGGTTTCCGACTCGGAGGCAGTGCAGGCGGCTCGGGACGACTACGAGAAAGAGCGAGCAAAAGCCCGACGCCACCTTTGAATTTCAGCGGGGACAGCGATGCGACAGGAGGACGCAATGGGAAACACAGTTGGGGTGATCGGACTCGGCAACATGGGCGGAGCGATGGCCCAGAACCTCCTGGCCGCAGGGTTCGAGGTGCTGGGACTCGACATCGACTCGGAGAGGATGGCCGCCTTCACCGCCCAGGGCGGGAAGCCGGCGGCCTCGCCCGGGGAGGTGACCCACGAGGCCGACGTCGTCGTTCTTTCCCTACCCAATGTCGCCGCCCTGGAGCAGGTGGTCTACGGTCCTGGAGGACTGGTGGAGGCAGGTCGAGCCGGGGTCATCTGCGTCGAGACCGGAACCTTCCCTCTCTCCGCCAAGGTCGCCGCAGCCGCAGCTCTGGCGGAGCGAGCCATCGCCCTGCTCGACTGCACGGTCAGCGGAACCGGTAGCCAGGCACGGGATCGGGACATCGTGCTTTACACGAGCGGTCCCGTTGACCAGGTGGCCAGATGTGAGCCCGTGTTCGCGGCGATTTCTAGGGCAGCTCCGCGGGTCGGTGAATTCGGAGCCGGGTCAACAATGAAGTTCGTGTCCAATCTCTTGGTGGCGGTACACACCGTCGCCGCCGCCGAAGCCCTCACCCTCGCCGCCAAATGCGGACTCGACCTTGGATCCACTCTTGAGCTGATCTCGGCCGGAGCCGGCAACTCGCGCATGCTTCAGGTCCGAGGCCCACTGATGGTGGCAGGTGAGTACGACGTGGCATCGGCCACTCTTGACACTCTCACCAAGGACACGAAGATCATCCGGGACTTTGCCGAGGAGCACCAGTGTCCGGTGCCCATGCTCTCGGTCGCAGCGGTCTTGCTCAATGCCGCCTCGGCACAAGGACACCACGATCTAGATCCCGCCGTGGTTAAAGAAGTGCTCGCCGGCCTAGCGGGGATGCCTACCCCGGTCGCCTCAGGACAGGAGTGAGCAATGGCTGAACAAAAAGTGGCCATCGTCACCGGGGCTGCCGGGGGCCTGGGGCGGGCCATCACCATCGCCCTGCTCGAGGGGGACTACCGGGTGGGCGCCTTCGACCTCAACTTTGACGGACTCGGCGACGTCGCGGAAGGACATTCGGACGATCTACTGACCGTGGAGGTCGATGTCACCTCGGCCGACTCGGTGGAGGATGGCGTCGCTCAGGTGACGGCTCGATTAGGGCTCCCAACGGCCCTGATCAACATCGCCGGAACCAACCGGATCGCTCCCCTCACCGACACCACAGAAGAGGTCTGGGACCTCCTCATCAACTTGAACCTCAAAGGAACGTTCTTGTGCTGTCGGGCGGTGGTGCCGCGGATGCGGGAGGCCGGGGAGGGACGGATTATCAACATGACCTCCAACATGGGGCTTCGACCAGAGGCGCAGCAGGTCGCCTACGCATCTTCCAAGGCCGGGGTTGTCGGGCTAACTCGCTCGCTTGCTCTTGAGCTGGCGCCGGACCACATCGCGGTAAATGCGGTGGCCCCGGTGATGACCCTTACCAAACGGGTCGCCGGGCTACCTCAATGGTGGAAGGACCTTCAACTCTCCAAGATCCCCTACGGCAGGTACGGGACCGTCGAAGACACGGTGGCCACCGTCCTCTTCCTCCTCTCCGAAGGGGCCTCGTTCTACACCGGACAGGTCCTCTCCCCCAACGGTGGGGACAACATGGCATGACCTCTCCGACCAACCACATTGTCATGCGGGGAGCGGTCGACCCTGGTCAGGGAGTCGAACAGGCCTGGGGGTGGCTCAACTTTCTGACCGATGCGCAGACGACCGGAATCGAAGGCGTGACGGTAGGCACTGTTCGGATCGACGTTGGTGCCGAGAACCCAGTTCACATCCACCCCAATTGCGCAGAGATCATCCTCTTCCTTACCGGTACCGTCGAACACGTCGTCGGAGATGAACTGGTCGAGATGTCACAGGGTGACGTGCTGATCGTCCCCGCCGGCATGCCGCACAAGGCGCGCAACATCGGGTCGGGTCCGGTCGAAATGGTCGTGATCTATAACAGTGGGCAAAGAGGATTCGAGCTAGCGGTCTCTGGGTCATAGAGATCCGCTCGTGGCTTCACACCTCCGGCGTTCTGCCCGGTGACCGCGGCCATGCGATCGAAGTCCTCGTAGTAATGGCAGAGAACCGAACCCCCGACGAGGCGGAGGCGGCGATAATCAGAGCGCGTGATGCTGCGGTAATGGGGCGCACCGCGGGCGGCGAGCCGCCGCTGAACGGCGGGAGCCTCGCCGAACTCTTCAGACCGGAGCTGGTGTGGGACATCGGTGACCTAGCCGCTTCGAGAGCATCAATCGACTGGCCTCCAGAACGACCGGGAGCCGCCGGCCCCTCCCCCCGGCAACCAACGAGGAAGTACTCTCTTGAGACGTGGGCAATAGCGCCGACAATGCCAGGTTGCGCTTTGGG
>DATEDX010000167.1:0-2758 GCA_035281425.1 Acidimicrobiia bacterium | reverse complement strand
TGGTCGACCCCCACCGCCACTAGGTCGTGTCCCTCGCCCAGGGCCGCCATCAGCCCGGCCAGGGGACCGACCAGACCAGGAGGATCGGTCAGTCCCCGCCGGCCCTCCCAACCCTGAGGCTTTCCGGCCACCACCACCTCCAAACCCGCCTCTTCCAAGGCTCCCACCACCCAGGCGATCATAGGCTTGCCTCCGACCTCAACCAGTGCCTTATCGCGACCCATTCGCCTGCTTGCACCACCGGCCAGCACCACACCAACCACCACCCCGCAAACCTAATGCAATAGCCGTGCTCTATTCCCCAACCCTGCATTGAGATTGCCCAAGCCGGGCGACTACGTTGCCGTTCCCATGCCCGCCACCGCCCTCTTCGCCGTCCTGGCGGCCGCCCTCCTCCACGCCTCCTGGAACCTGGTGGTCAAAGGGTCGAGTGAGAGGCTGGTGGCGGCGGCAGCCCAGGTAGTGCTGGGGGGCCTGGTTTTCTTGCCGGTGGTGATCTGGCGGGGGTATCCCCTCGAGGTCTTCGGTTACCTCTTCGCTTCGGCCTTGGTTCAGGTCGCCTACATCTACACGCTGTCTACGGCTTATGACCGAGCCGATCTCTCTTTTGTCTATCCCCTGGCCCGGGGCACCGCTCCTCTTCTCCTGGCAGTGGCGGGGCTTTTGGGTCTCGCCGGAGCGGCGGTTAGCGGCCAGGGATGGCTCGCCCTCGCCATGATCTGCGGTGGAGTGATCGCTCTGGGGCTCAGTGCCGAGTCCCATCGAGGCGTCGGATGGTCGCTTCTTACCGGCCTTCTCATCGCCACCTACATCGGGATCGACGGGACCGGAGTCCGGGGAACCGACGACACCTTCGCTTACACCGCCGCTCTCTACGCCTCCACCGCGGTGTTGTTGTTCCCGCTCACCTTGGTGATGCGGGGAGCGGAGACGGTGCGGAGGGCTCTCCGCCTGGAGTGGAAGCGTCACCTGGTGGCAGGGGCAGCCGGTCTGGGCTCCTACGGGCTGCTCCTCTACGCCTCCCGTCTGGCGCCACTCTCGCTGGTGGCGGCGGCCCGAGAGACGGGGGTGGTGTTTGCCACCATCGGCGGATGGTGGTTCCTCAATGAGCGGGTTACCCGGGGACGAGCAGCCGCTTCGATGCTGATTGCGGCCGGTGTCACATTGCTGGCGTTAGGCCGTTGAGGCAGGAATCTGCCGTCTTCCCGATGCCACTCGATAGCCGCTCCAGATCAAGGTGGCGGCGAGGAGGAGGGAGAGGGCAAAGGCGGCGGCTTCCCCGAGGGCCAGCCCGGTCCCGCCCCAGGCGGCGGCAAAAGTGCCCAAGGTGATGAGGATGTTGCCGTAGAAGATCTTCCGGTCCTTGCGCCAGAACCGATAGGCGCTGACCGCCGACAGCACGATGATGATGGTGCTTGCCAATCCTCCGGCGATAGCAGCGAGGAGGCGCGGTCCGAAACCTTCGCTGATGGGGGGAAAGATGTCGTGGGGAATGCCGCCTGCGGGAAGAGGCGAAGCGAAGCCAACTGTGGTGGTGAGAGTGGTGGAGATGGCGGCGATGGCGCCCACGATCAGGAAGGTGATGGTGCCGGCCCGCCTTCCCACCACCAGGTACATCGAGCCGAGGGCGAGGAAAGGGATGTTGAGGATGGCTCCGAACAGGAAGAAGAGGCGATAGCTGAAGCCGGTCCAGCCGGACAGCAGGCCGAAAGCCAGGGCCCAGGTGGCGATGGCGAAGAACGCCATTCCTGCGGTGTAGGCAGCGACATGGGGCCGGGGGCGGCGGCGGTAGTCGCGGGCGAGGTCGAGGGTGAAGGCGGTGGCAATCGCTGCCGCTGCTGTGGCTATCGCCCCATCCACTTCTGCACTACCTCAGAATCCCGCTGGCGGCGATCACCCGGCAGGGCTGGCGGTGCGAGCGCCCAACTCTCGGTCGAGCAGGAGCAGGGCGGAGCCGTCGTCTCCGGCATGCCGGAGCTGGCCGAGGATCTCTTCGACGGTGGCTTCTTCCTCGACCTGTTCGTTGAGGAACCACTCCAGCAAGCTGAAACTCTCCACGTCGGTCTCCGCTGAAGCCAGCTGGTAGAGACGGCGGATGGCACCGGTGACTTCTTGCTCCTGAGCCAAGGCCGCTTCAAAGACCTGGCGGGGCGACTCGAACCCACCCTCCGGAGATGGCACCTCACCGATGGTGGCCTGATTCCCACGGTTGAGAACGAAATCGAGGAAGCGAAGGGCGTGGGCTCGCTCTTCGTCAGATTGGATCCGCATCCAGGAGGCCATGCCGGGAAGGTCGGCCAGCTCGAACCAGGCCGACATCTGCAGGTAGGCGTTGGAGGAGGTCAACTCCATCGTCACTTGATCGCTATAGGCCGCAGCCAGCTTCTCGGTCATCTTCATGATGGCTCCTGGGTTGGGGGACTCTTGGCCAGGTGCACGGTCCCGTCCTGCTCCCGGGCCAGCACCCAGAGCAGGTCGGAGAGCCGGTTGAGGTATCGAAGCACCTCGGAGCCCGGGTCGGCAACCTCTAGGCAATGCCGCTCCGCCCGGCGGGTCACGGCGCGGGCCAGATCGAGATAGGCCCCGGCAATCGACTCGCCGGGAAGCACAAAATCGGTGAGGGGCTCGAACCGGCTCATGTGTTCATCGATCAGACCCTCGAGCGCTTGGGTCATTCCCGGTGTGACCAGCGTGGTGCCGGCGGTGAGTTTGGAGCGGTTCTGGGGAAGCGTGGCCAGTTCGCTCATCAACACATAGA
>DATEDX010000166.1:0-28285 GCA_035281425.1 Acidimicrobiia bacterium | reverse complement strand
GGCTGGTGGCTCTCTACTTCCTATTTGAGTGGGCCGGCGACTTCCTCGACACCGGAGGCGTGGTCGGTTCATAGAGGGCGGTCACCGGTAGGCTCCGGCGATGTCCTTCTTCAGCCGTAAACGGGTCGACATCGCTGAGCGTGGTATCGACCCTGGACGGGTTCCACCCGGCCAGTACGTCACCGATCGCTTCCCGGTGCTCCACGCCGGGGTCACGCCGCGGGTCAAGCTCGAGGAGTGGGACTTCACGGTGGGCGGGCTGGTAGAGGAGCCGGTGCAGTGGAGCCATGACGCCTTCCGAGCTCTGCCCGCCGTCACTCGTACCTTCGACATCCACTGCGTCACCAAATGGTCCAAGCTGGACACGGTCTGGGAGGGGGTGGCGGTGTCCGAGGTGATGAGCCGGGTGAAGCTGCGTCCGGGAGTCACCCATGTTCTCGTTTCCGCCGAGCATGGCTTCACGGCCAACCTGCCCTTAGCCGACTTCCTGGCCGAGCCGAACATATTCGCTTACCGCTATGGCGGAGAAGACCTCGAACCCGACCACGGCTGGCCTCTGCGCTTGGTAGTTCCTCACCTCTACTTCTGGAAGTCCGTCAAATGGGTGCGAGGGATCCAGTTCCTTGACCACGACACCCCGGGCTTCTGGGAACGCAACGGCTACCACATGTACGGTGACCCCTGGAAAGAACAGCGCTACTGGGGGGACTGACCCGCCACCTTGCCTTCCATCTTCCGTTCTTGTGACGGTTGCGCACGATATTCGTGCTCAACCGTCACAAGAAACGAGGGGGTTCCCTCGGACGGTCAATTCCGCCATGTTGTGGCCATGGGCTCGGTGGATCACACTGCTTCCAGGATTGCCGAATCGCAACACGGCGTTCTCGGTCTGGCTCAAATCCGAGAGTTGGGCGGCGCACGCCATCACGCCGTTGCCAGAGCCTCAAGCGGACGGTGGGAGCCCGATCTGCGCGGGGTCTATCGGATAGTCGGCGCACCAAGATTGTGGAAGCAGCGGTTGATGGCTGCCGTGCTCGCCGGTGGTCCAGGGTCTGCCGTTTCCCATCGAGCGGCACTCGAACTCCACGGGATCATGCCTTTCGGGCAAGTGGTTGAGGTATGTACTCCACGCGCTCGGCGATTTCGAACCGTAGGCGAGGTCACCATCCACACCTCGACACTGCTTCCTGCAGAGGATGTCACCGAAGTCGAGGGCATTACCGCACAAACAGTGGACAGGGCTCTCCTGAGTGGGGCGGCGATCCTCTCCGACCGCAAGCTGAGCTTCTGCCTCGACGCCGCGCTACGCCTCGGCTTGACCAGCGAGGACGCGGTGCACCAACTCCTATCCGCTCGCCGCCAGAGGGGTCGCCCTGGGGTGAAGCGGCTCGAGCGGGCTCTTATCTCGTTGCCGAAGTCGGGTGCAGTCGAAAGCCCCTATGAAAGGGTTGCCCTGGAAATTGCGCGCGACTTTGGGTTGCCGGAACCGGTCATGCAATACGAACTCGTCCTACCGTCGGGCCGGAGGGTGAGAATCGACCTCGCTTGGCCAGACTGGTTGCTGGGTGCCGAGATCGACGGTCACGGTTATCACGCCACCCGGAGCGAACGAGCCTACGACGCTGAACGGAACAACGAGATAACCCTGGTGGGCTGGCAGCTCCTCCGATTCACCACCGATCAGATATTCCGCAATCCCGGATGGGTCGGGAACACCCTCTGGCGGGCGCTTCAAGCCGCCCAATCCCGTTCTTGTGACGGTTGAGCAGGATATTTCTGCTCAACCGTCACAAGAACGGGATTAACCCGCCATCTGCCGCAGCACGTAGTGGAGGATGCCTCCGTGGCGGAGGTACTCGACCTCGATGGGGGTATCGACCCGGGCGATTACCGTCAGCGGCACCTCCCCGCCGTCGGGTTTGACGGCGCGTACCACCAGTTCCTGGCGGGGCCGGAGGTCGTCGGGCACGCTGATGGAGAAGACCTCGTGGCCGTCGAGGCCGTAAGAGGCGGCGTTTTCGCCCAGGCGGTATTCGAGGGGAAGAACTCCCATCATGACCAGATTGGACCGGTGAATCCGCTCGAAGCTCTCCGCCAACACTGCCTTGACCCCCAAGAGAAAGGTCCCCTTGGCCGCCCAGTCCCGTGACGATCCCATCCCGTAATCCTTTCCCGCCAGCACCAGGAGGGGAACCCCCGCGGCCTGGTAGTGGATGGCGGCGTCGTAGATGGGTTTGATGGTGCCGTCGAGGAAGTCGGTGGTGAGGCCGCCTTCGGTGCCAGGAGCGAGGTCGTTGCGGACTCGGACATTGGCAAAGGTGCCGCGAGTCATCACCCGGTCGTTGCCGCGCCGGGAGCCGTAGGAGTTGAACATCGCCGGCTGCACACCACGGTCGATCAAGTAGCGGCCGGCGGGGGAGTCAGGCTTGATCGACCCGGCGGGGCTGATGTGGTCGGTGGTCACCGAGTCACCCACCTTGACCAGGACCCGGGCGTTCTCGATCGAGCCCAGGGCCGGGACCTCGGAGGTAAGGCCGAGGAAGAAAGGTGGCTCCTGGATGTAGGTCGACTCCGGATTCCACGAATAGAGCGCCCCACCGGAGGTCTCGATCGACCGCCACTCCTCCGAGCCGGTAAACACATCGGCGTAACGATCGGCGAACTGGCTGCGGGTGACATGTTCGGCCACCATCCGCACCACCTCTTCCTGGCTCGGCCACAGATCGCGGAGGAAGATTTCCGACCCGGGAATTGGTTCGGTGAGCGGGTCCCAGTCCACGGTTCCCGCCAGGGCGTAGGCGACCACCAGGGGAGGGCTGGCCAGGTAGTTGGCCCGCACGTCGGGGGAGATGCGGCCTTCGAAGTTGCGGTTGCCCGATAGCACCGCCGCCACCACCAGACCGTGATCGTTGACCGCTTGAGAGATCTCCTCGGGCAGTGGGCCCGAGTTGCCGATGCAGGTGGTGCACCCGTAACCCACCAGGTAGAACCCGGCCGCCTCCAGATCGGCGAGCAGCCCGGCCGACTGCAGGTATTCGGTAACGACTTGGGAGCCGGGGGCGAGCGAAGTCTTCACCCAGGGCTTGCGCGTCAGCCCCTTCTCTCGGGCCGCCCGGGCCACCAGGCCCGCCGCCATCATCACCTCAGGATTGGAGGTGTTGGTGCAGGAGGTGATGGCGGAGATGACCACGTCACCATCGCTCAGCTGGTAGCTGCCGGTGGCACCGCTGACGGGCACCGATTTGGAATCCTCGCGCCCGTAAAGCGGGGCGAAGTTGCCCCGCCAAGACGCCTTCATGGCCGACAGGTCCACCCGGTCTTGGGGGCGCCGGGGCCCGGCCAGGGCGGGCTCGACGGAAGCCAAGTCCAACTCGAGGTGAGAGCTGTAAGCCACGGGATGGCGGTCGTCGCGCCACAACAATTGGTGGCGGTAATACGCTTCCACCGTTTCCACCAGTTCCTCGGGGCGACCGGTGAAACGTAGGTACTCGATGGTCTGTTGATCGACGGGGAAGAAGCCGATAGTGGCCCCATACTCCGGCGCCATGTTGGCGATGGTGGCGCGGTTGGCCACCGGCATGTCATCGAGGCCGGGCCCGTAGAACTCGACGAACTTGCCCACCACCCCATGCTGGCGGAGCATCTCGGTAACCCGCAGGACCAGGTCGGTGGCGGTGGAGCCTTCCCGCAGCCGCCCCGTCAGCCGGAAACCGACCACTGCCGGGAGCAGCATCGAAATGGGCTGGCCCAGCATCGCCGCTTCGGCCTCGATCCCGCCCACTCCCCACCCCACCACTCCCAACCCGTTGATCATGGTGGTATGGGAATCGGTCCCCACCAGCGAGTCGGGGTAGAGCCACTGCCCGTCGTCCCATACCACCTTGGCCAGGTATTCGAGGTTGACCTGGTGGACGATGCCGGTCGCCGGAGGCACCACCCGGAAGTTGGCGAAGGCCGACTGGCCCCATTTGAGGAACTCGTAACGTTCCTGGTTTCGTTCGAACTCCTTACGGCTGTTGATGAGGAGGGCGTCGGGCCGGGCGAAGGCATCGACCTGCACCGAGTGGTCCACCACCAGATCACACGGAACGCCGGGATTGACCCGGGCCGCGGCAGCGGGATCGTTGGTCATGCGGACGATGGCGGCTCGCATCGCCGCCAGATCGACCACCGCTGGAACCCCGGTGAAGTCCTGCAACACCACCCGTCCAGGGATAAAAGGGATCTCGGCGTCTTCCTGGGAGGTGGGGTGGTAGCGGATGATGCGCTCAACGTCGTCGGCATGAACCAGGACGTTGTCGCGGCGCCGCATGGCTGCTTCGAGCAGCACCCGGATCGAGTAGGGAAGCCGGGTGACTTCCTCGATGTTGGCCAGGGGCGCGATGAGGCGATCGCCCAGCGGGGTGGAGAGGTTGGTCGGTTCCATCGTTGTGCCTTTCAAATCAGAGTCGAGTGTACCGAGGGGCCGGAGGGGGACTCGAGGGCGAAGTCGCGAAAAGAAGGCAAGGATTTGTCCTTTGGAGAAGGCGTGCCAACTTGCCTGCCGCGGGCAAACGCCCGGTTAGTGTCGGTCGATGATCACCGCTCGTAATCCCCGCGCCGAGGCTCAAGAGTTCGTACCTACGGGATACGAAGCGCGGGTGTTGGAGCCGTCCCCCCCTGCGGTACACACCGGAGAATTCACCGACGATCCCACTGCTCGGAGCGAGGCGCAGCTCATCGTGTCGGCGCTTACCAACGGCGACCTGACCTGGACCCAGGTGGTGGGGCAAAACTCCCAACTAGAGGGTTGGGCGCGCTCGGGCTGGCTCGGGCCCTGGGATCGCCTTGCGGACCTCCCCGCCGACTACACGACCACGCGGGAAACCCTTCACCAAATCGCCTACTTCGTGTTGTCCCCGGCCCGTCACCGCGCCAACACCAAGATCGGGCTTCGTTTCACCAGAGGCGGCTTCGGCACCCCCTTCTTCGGTTCCGACCAGCAGATGCGGCTGGAGGGTTCGTCGCTGGTGGTGCAGCGCGGTGAAGCCGTGGAGGTTTCAACGCTTACCACCATCGGGGCTGCCTGCCAAGCCGCCGGTATCGACTACCGACCCGACTGGTATCCCCGTTTTCGTGACCAGCTGCCGGCGGCCGATCCCGACCGGGAGCTGCGCTTGGCTGAGCCGGCTCAGGAGGCGATTTATGCCCTGTTCGGTTTCGGTTGCCTGGTGCTAGAAGAGCTCCGGGCCCGTAGCGAGCCGCGTCACCAGCCCTCCTACGTTCAGATTTGGCCGGAGCACTTCGACATCGCCACCGAGTTGGGCGATCCCGAGCGGCAAGCTCGCGCTTCCTATGGCGTCTCCCCGGGAGACGACCACCACCCCGAGCCCTACTTGTACGTGGCGGCTTGGAGTGAGATCGATCGCCGCGATCCGCTCTGGAACGACCCCCACTTCAACGGGGCCAGCCTCGGTTACCGCCAGTTGTTGGAGAGCGAGGACCAGGTGGCCACTGCCCTCGAGTTCTATCTACGGATCCGAGAGGTGCTCAGCGCTGAGTAATCAGGTTTTGGAGGTGATCGAAACCGGAATCTGGGTCACACAGTCTTCGTCGAGTTGGTGATGGGGGATCACCACCGGGGTGCAGGCTTGATGCATTACCCCCATGATCCCGGCCACCATCCCCCGGTCGAGGGAGCAGACCACTTCCGGATGTCCGGTGGCAGCCTCGCCGAAGGGGCAGTGGGAGGTGAGAAGGATGTGGGCGTCGGGATCGGCGCTCACCTCGAACCCCGCCCCGCTCATGACTTTGACGATGGCGCTGAGGGCGTCCTCGTAGCCGGGGTCGGAGGGGGTGCCGATGGAGGCGGCTAGTTCCTCGCCATACTGGCGACCCACCTTCTCGGCGATGGCGGCGATCTCCGTCGGTTTCAGCTCGTCGAGCACCCGCACCAGCAGCTCCACCAACAGGTCGTAGCGACGGCCGGGGTGAAGGGAGACGCCCTTGGAGGTGGCTTCGTAACACTTTGCCGGGCGACCGGCCCCGGGCCCACTGCGTCCACTCCGGCGCTGGTGGGTCACCCTTAGATAACCGTCTTCGGCCAGACGGTCGAGATGGTGTCGGGCGACATTGGGATGGATGGAGAAGAGGTTGGCGATCTGGGAACTGGTCAGCGGCTCGGGGCTTTGGCGAACCGCGAGGTAGATGCCCCGGCGGGTGGGATCACCCAGGGAGGAGGCGAGATCGCCAATGCTGCGATCGAGGGAATCTGTGCTCGCAAGGCTCATTCAGTACCCAAACTATAGTGAGCGAGCCTCTTCTACTCACTACGGCCGTAGGTGAAACCATGAGTGCGGGCCAAGATGTCCAGCGCGCCCTTTCCCAAGTCACTGAGCCTCTGTTCAACCGGACGTTGGGCGACCTCGGCCTGGTGGTGGAAGTCCAGAAGCCCCTTCGGGGAGGACTGCGGGCGCTGATTCCGCTGGTGGTTCCCAACCACCCCGAGGCGGACCTGCTCGAAGCGCGAGCCAAAGAGATCACCGACGGGAAGGTGGCAATAGAGCTCAGCCCGCTCGACGACGAAGCTCGCCGCCAGCTGATGAATCGGCTTCGGGAAGCGGCCGGTCCTCAGGTGGGCCAACCCGGCTCTGCCACCCGGGTTCTGGCCGTATCTTCTGGCAAGGGTGGGGTGGGGAAGTCCTCGGTCACGACCAACTTGGCGGTGGCCCTCGCCCAGCGGGGGAGGAAGGTGGGAGTGATCGATGCCGATATCTGGGGCTTCTCGATCCCCCGCATGCTGGGGGTTCGGCATCCGCCGGTAGTGATCGACCAGTCGATCATCCCCCCAGTAGCCCACGGCGTTAAGGCCATCTCCATGGATTACTTCGTTCCCGAGGACAAGGCCGTGATCTGGCGGGGGCCCATGCTCCACAAGGCCATCGAACAGTTCCTTACTGATGTCTTCTGGGACGCCCCCGATTACCTGCTGGTCGACATGCCTCCGGGTACCGGCGACATCGCCATCTCCCTCTCCCAGTTCCTTCCCCGAGCCCAGGTACTCCTGGTCACCACTCCTCAGCCGACGGCGCAGCGGGTGGCGAGGAGGGCAGCTTTGATGGCTGAGACCGTCAACCAGGAGGTGATCGGCGTCGTCGAGAACATGAGCTGGTTCCGGGCCGATGACGGCAAGCGCTACCACCTCTTCGGAGAAGGGGGAGGGCAAGCTCTAGCCGACGAAGTGGGGGTGCCCCTCTTGGGGCAGGTGCCGTTGGTCCCGGCGATGAGGGAGGGTGCCGACCGGGCCATGCCAGTTGAGCTGGCCGCCCCGGAGAGCGACGCCGCCGAGGCTTTCCGGGCCCTGGCCGCCAAAGTCGAAGAGCGCCGGCCCCGGGTGCGCAGCCATCCGCAGTTGGTAATCAAGAGCTAGCTAGAACCGTCCCATCTCGGCCGAGGTGATGATCCCCAAAGTGAGGAGCAAGAAGAAGCCGATGATGAACAGCACCGCTACCCCAAGCAGGGCGGTTCCGACGATTCCACAGATCTTGCCGGCCTGAGCCATTGCCTGACCGTCCGCTGGCCGTCGCTGGTCGGCGATGGCTTTGAGCTCGTCGTTTCCCATCTTCCAGGCGATGGGTCCGAGGATCTGGCAGAGAACGATCGACAGGATCCCCAAGACGAGGACTGTGGTGGCCTGACTCTGCTCTGGATATCCGCCGGGCAATTCGCTAGTCACTGCATGGCTCCTTTCGTTATACCGGGGGAAGGGTGCCGGTCAAGATCCGTCCCACCCACACCGCCACCAGGGCGACTCCTATCGCGATCAAGGCGGCGTTGACCATGGGGAGGGGGACCGGCCTCCACCGCCGGTAGCGGTAGCCCCACCACCACACCACCCCCACCGCCAAGCCAATCGCCAGCAGGGGTGCCAGCGGGTGATAGAAGACCGTCCGCTCCAAATCGCCCCGGATGAGGTAGGCCAAAGCCCTGGTCAGCCCACACCCCGGGCAGGCATGCCCGGTGGCAAGGGCGAAGGGGCAGAGGGTGGGACCGTCGTCGGTGGGGGTCCAGGCGGCCAGGAAGCTCAACCCGGCGATCGCCGCCATCCACGGCCGCCGTCCGAGTAACGCGTTCAAGACCCGAAGGCTCCCCCCACGAAGGGAACCATGAAGGCTCCGCTCATGGCGGCGATGGCGCCCAATACCCACAGCCCGAGACCGATCATCCCGCAGATCCGCCCGGCGTTGGCGGTGCCCCGATTATGCGGAGGGCGTCTTCCCTGGTCGATGGCATCGATCTCATTGTTGCCCATGACCCAAGCGGCTATCCCCAGCAGGCCACAGCAGATCAGGCTGAGGATGCCGAGGACGAGGATGGTGGTGGCCTGGCTCTGCTCCGGGTAGGCCTGCGCCGGGACTGTCATCTGTACCCCTCTCTTCTGAGAAGGGAGAGAGCCTAAAGCCTCACACCGAGCTGATGCCCCGGCGGAGGCCGTCCACCATCTCCTCCACCTGGAGGGTGGTCATAACTAGCGGTGGCGAGATTTGCAGACCATTGCCGGCGATGGCCCGGGTGATCACCCCGGCCTGACGGGTGGCGGCGGCGATCCGCGGCGCCAAGCTCAGGTCTTCGGGGTCGAGTTGGACCGCGGCCATCGCTCCCCATCCGGCCCGGATGGCGGTCACCGGAGCCAGCTCGGCCAGGGGGGCCAGGGCAGCGGCCAGTTCCTGCTCGAGTTCGAGGGCCCGGGCAAAGATTCCCTCTCGTTGGTAGATCTCACACACCGCGATTCCGGCGGCGCAGGCGGTGGCATGCCCGGTATAGGTGTAGCCGTGACGCCAGATGACTCCCGGGCTGTCGAAGAATGGTGACGCCACCAACGGGGAGGCGATCACCCCGCCCAACGGCTGGTAGCCGGCGGTGACCCCTTTAGCAAAGGTGATGAGATCGGGACGGAGGTCGAAGCGGCCGGCCATGAACCAGTCGCCTCCCCGACCGAACCCGGTGATCACCTCATCCGAGACGAACAATCCGCCGGCCTCTCGCACCAGGTCCCGCACGGTGTGGAGATAGTCGACGGGTACCGGTCGCACTCCTCCCGCCCCGATTACCGGCTCGCAGAAAATGCCGGCGATACGTTCCGCTCCCTGATGATCGATCACCTTGGCCACCGCTTCGGGATCGTCATGGGGGACGAGGGCGATGTCGCCCACCAGGTCGCCGTAGCCGCTGCGGTTGGGTTCGATCCCGGCCAGGGACGTGCCATAGGTGTGCATGCCGTGATAAGCCCACTCCCGGGCGATGAAAACCGTCCGCTGGGGATTTCCGGTGAGGGCGTGGTAACGGCGGACCAGCTTGGCGGCGGTGTCGACGGCGTCGGAGCCCCCGCTAGAGAAGAACACCTTGGAGCCAGGGGTGGGGGCAAAGCCGGCGATGGTCTCGGCCAATTGGATGGTGGCGGGCACGGCGAAGTCGGTGAAGGTGTGGTAGGCGAAGATCTCTTCCATCTGCCGGGTGACGGCATCGATCACTTCCCGCCGCCCGTAACCAAGGTTGGCGAACCAAAGCCCGGCGGTAGCGTCGAGGTAGCGGTTGCCCGCCTGGTCAAAGATGTAACAACCGTCCCCCCTTGTCACCACGAAGGGATGATCTTGAACGGTGTGCATTTCCGCGAAGCCGTGCCAGAGAGAACCCATGGGTTGCAGGCTACCGAGCTCGGTCAGCCGGCTTTGAGCTCGGCGATCACCCTGGTCAGCGAGGACTTGGCATCTCCGAAGAGCATGGAGGTATTGGGGGCATAAAACAGTTCGTTTTCGATCCCGGCGAAGCCGGGGTTCATGCTCCGCTTGAGGACGATGACCCGGCGGGCATGGTCGGCGTTGAGGATGGGCATGCCGTAGATGGGGCTCTTGGGATCGTTGCGGGCGGCAGGGTTGACGACGTCGTTGGCGCCGATGATGAGGGCGACGTCGGACTCGGCAAAGCGGTCGTTGATCTCCTCCATGTCGTAGAGGCGGTCGTAGGGGACGTTGGCCTCGGCGAGGAGGACGTTCATGTGGCCCGGCATTCTTCCCGCCACCGGGTGGATGGCGTAACGGACTTCGCCGCCGTTTTTCTCCACCAATTCGGCTAGTTCCCTGATCTGATGTTGGGCCTGAGCCACCGCCATGCCATAGCCGGGAACCACGATCACCGAACGGGCGAATCCGAGTTGGAGAGCGGCGTCTTCGGGGGTGATCTCCGACACCGTCAAACCTTCGGCGCTGCGAGCGGCGGCACCGGTGGCGGCGCTTCCGAAAGCCCCAAAGAGAATGTTGGTGAAGGAGCGGTTCATCGCCTTCGACATCACCACCGAGAGGACGAATCCGCTGGCCCCGTCCAAGGCCCCGGCGATGATGAGCACCTCGTTGCCCAGGGCGAAGCCGGTGGCGGAGGCGGCCAGCCCGGCATACGAGTTCATCAGCGAGATCACCACCGGCATGTCGGCGCCCCCGATGGGGAGGACGAGGAAGAGGCCGATCACGGTGGCGAGGGCAATCATCGTGTAGAACGCGACCGGGCTTTCGGGGCGGAGAATGAGATAGAGAAACAGGCCCACCGCCACCGCCGCAAGTGAGATGTTGACCGCGTTCTGGCCCTTGTAGGTGAGGGGCCGGCCGGGGAGGAACTCGGCCAGCTTGCCAAAGGCGACGAAGCTCCCGGTTACGGTCAGCGCCCCAAACAGCACCTCGAAGCCCAAGGCGGCCATCTTGGCCGAGGACAGCGGGTGGCCTTCGGTCAGGTCGGTGTGGAACTCGGCGATTCCCACCAGAGTGGCGGCCAGCGCTCCGAACATGTGAGAGAAGGCGATTCGTTGCGGCATCGCCGTCATCGGCACCCACATCCCCAAGGGGTATCCGATCAAGGTGCCCAAGGCCAGACCGACAGCGATCCACCCGTAGCTGATGATTTCGGCCTTGACCAGGGTGCCGACGATGGCCAGCAACATTCCCAGCGCCGCCAGGTTCATTCCTCTCCGCGCTTGATCGGGTCGGGTGAGGCTGCGTAGGCCAAGGATGAAGAGGACCGAGGCCGTCAGGTAGGCGATCTGGGTGAGAAGGTCGCGGTCCACAGTTCAGATCACTTGGGAGGGTTGCCGGCCCGGCGAAACATGCGCAACATCCGGTCGGTGATGAGAAAACCACCCACCACGTTGGCCATGGCACAGGTGACGGCGATCACTCCGAGCACGGTGGCGAGGGTGTTGCGGTCCGATCCCGCCGCCACCAACGAGCCCACCAGGGAGATGCCGGAAATGGCGTTGGTGGCGGCCATCAGCGGAGTGTGAAGGAGGGCGGGAACCCGGGTGATCACCTGATAACCGACAAACCCGGCCAGCACAAACACGTAAATGTCGACGAGATTCACGGCGGGAAGACTACGACCCCTGACGGAAGACCGATGTCACCGTAGAGTTAGGGGGTGTCGATCTCCTATCAGGAACTTCTTGCTCTGGCCCGCCGGGACGTCCCCGAGGTAGAGGCGGAGGCGCTTAAAACCGAACTCGAGCGGGGGACGCTGATGCTCATCGACTGCCGGGAACCAGAGGAGTTCGCCACCGGTGTCATCCCCGGAGCCTGGAAGGTCCCACTGGCTTCGGTGCAGAAGTCCGTCCTCGACGCCGGATTGAGCACCGAAGCAGACGTTGTGATCTACTGCGCGGTGGGTGCTCGCTCGGCAGTAGCGGGAAAGCTGCTTCAAGACGTCGGATTCCAGAACGTACGCAATCTGGCCGGGGGCATCGCCCGCTGGTCGAATCTCGGCTTCCCGGTGGTGGGCGAAGACGGTTTCACCCCCGAGCAGCGCGAGCGTTACGCCCGTCATCTGGTGTTACCGGAGGTCGGGGTGGCCGGGCAGGAGAAACTCCTCGCTTCGCGGGTGGCGGTGGTGGGAGCGGGAGGCCTGGGTTCACCGGTGGCTCTCTATCTAGCCGCCGCCGGGGTCGGAACCCTGGTGTTGGTCGACTTCGACGTGGTCGACGCCTCCAACCTGCAACGCCAGATCCTTCACAACCACCAACGGGTGGGGCAACCCAAGGTGGCCTCCGCCCAGACCACCCTCGAGGCACTCAACCCCGACATCCGAATCGTCAGCCATCAAACCCAACTCCAAGCCAGCAATGTCCTCGAAGTGTTGGAGGGCTGCGACCTGGTGGTTGATGGGGCCGATAACTTCCCCACCCGTTACCTGCTCAACGACGCCTCACTACACCTTCGGGTCCCGGTGGTGCACGGCGCCATCTTCCGCTTCGAGGGCCAGGTCTCCGTCTTCTCTCCTTACCGGGGTCCCTGCTACCGGTGTTTGTTTCCCACCCCCCCGCCCCCAGAGTTGACTCCCAACTGCGCCGAAGCCGGGGTCTTGGGGGTCCTGCCGGGGATCATCGGATCGATCCAGGCCATGGAGGCCCTGAAGATCCTTCTCGACCTCGGCGAAACCTTGCAGGGGCGGCTCCTGCTCTACGACGCTCTCGACCAACACTTTCAGACGGTGTCGGTCAAACGCAATCCGGCATGCCCCGCCTGTGGCGACGAGACCTCGCCCCCAACCCTGATCGACTACGACCAGTATTGCCGGCCGGTAACGGCGGTTTAGGGCTCGATGATTTCCACCCGCTGGTAGCCGGTGGCGTACACGGTGTAGGCATGGAGCCGGCCCCCGGTGACGATGATGTGGATCCAGTCCGGTTCGGCCGCCAGGCGCTGGTCGGTTGGAGAGGGGTGAGGTGGACCGTGGGGGTGGGAGTGAAACGCCCCGATCAGCTCCCAACCGTGAGCTTCGGCGTGTTTCCAGGCCCGAAAGTGTTCTTCGGGGGCGATGGTGAAGGTAGTGGGGGAGGGGGCGACGTTGGTAAGCGGGTAGACAAACTCCACCCGACCCGGAGCTCCCGCCAGGAGACCGCAGGCCTCCTCCGGCCAGCAGAGGCGAGCCTGGTTGAGCATCGCCTCCCGGCCTTGTGGTGGTAAGAGCAGCGACCTCACAACCATGGCTGGACCAGTCTTTCGCTGAGATTCCAGAGCTGGTGGGCGCTCTCGGCGGAGGAGGCGTAAGGCGCAGGAGATCGGATTCCTTCAGGTGTGTAGTAGGCGCCGGCTTCCACCCACGGGACAGTGGCACATTCGATGGTCACCACCGCTCCCTGCTCGGGGCTGGCCATCCCCGCCTTGACCCAGCCTCGCCACGGACGGGGAAGCCGGTCGTAAAGACCGGTGGCAACCACACCTGGATGAATGGCGAGTGCTATCACCTCCGACCCCGCCAGCCGTCGGCTCAACTCCACGGTGAAGGCGATATTGGCGGCCTTGGACCGGCGGTACTGGGTGAACCCGCTGAAGGTGAGATGTCGCGGTGCCGCCTCTTCCCAGGTGAAGGACCGGAGCCCGTAGTGGGCGTTGGAGGAGAGATTGAGGATGCGAGCCGGCCCACCCTCCGCTAGCCCCGGGAGGAGCAGTCGGGTGAGGAGAAAGTGAGCCAGGTGGTTGACCCCGAAGGCGAGGTCGAAGCCATCACGGGTTCCTCCCCGGCCGGTGGTGGCGGCATTGTTGATGAGGACCGCCGGGGCGGGAGAGCGGCTGGCGAGTTGGCGGCCGGCGGCGGCTACCGAAGAGAGATCGGCCAGATCGGCCTCGATCAACTCGGCCTCACCCCCGCCGGAACGGATCTCGTCGAGGACCGGTAGGTACCGGGGGCGGTTCCGCCCCACCAGGAGCAACCCGGCGCCGCTACCGGCCAACGCACGAGCGGTAGCTCTACCGATGCCGTCGGAGGCACCGGTGATGACCACCTCCCGCCCCTTCAGACTCCACTCGCTCACGCCGCTGCGGCCAGCTCGACCTCGAGCGCTTCCGCCAGAAGGTGGTAGTCATCGAGGTCGTTGTAGGGGGCGGCCGAAATCCGGAGGTTGCGCCGCGGCCAGGCCGGCCACACAAATACCGGCACCTGGATGTTCCACTTTTCGAGCAGGATCCGGGTGAGCGGGTCGACGAAGCCGGTGGGGGGTTCACCGGTGCCACCGGGCAAGGTGATGGCCGCCAGCGAACCAATCATCTCGGGTGGAGCGGGGGGAGCAGTACCGACCACCCCACAGAGCAGGGAGCGGGCTTCGAGGGCCAGGGCTCGGTTGGCGGCCATCAGGCCCTCGAGACCTTGCGGATGGAGACCGGCGAGAAAGTCGATGGCGGCGGGCACCGTCAGGTAACTCGAGGGATCAAGGGTGCCGGTGTAGTCGAAGAGTAGGTGGAGGCGGGGGCGGTCGCGGCGGGGATCGTTGGCACCATGGCTGATCACCGGCGGGAGGATCCCTTCCCCCAGCCCGGGACGCACCCACAAGAAGGCCGCTCCGGGCGGGGCACAAAGCCATTTGTGGCAGTTGCCGGCGTAGTAGGAGGCGCCCAACCGGGCGACCTCGAGGGGGACCATGCCCGGGGCGTGAGCTCCGTCCACCATCACCGTTACCCCCTGTTGCTCCAGAGCGGGGACCAGGGTTGCTACCGGCAGCACCAGGCCGGTGGCGGAGGTGATGTGGTCGAGGAGCGCAAACCGGGTCGAGGGTGTCACCCGCTCCATCACCGCCTCCACCACCTGGTCGGTGCTGGCAATCGGGAAGGGGACCGGGGCCAGGACCACCTCGGCGCCGGTGGTGGCGGCGACTTGGTTGAGCACGTTGCGGCAGGCGTTGTAGACGTGGTCGGTGGTGAGGATCTGGTCGCCGGACGAAAAGGGGAGCGAGCGGAGGACGGCGTTGACGCCGCTGGTGGTGTTGGAGACGAAAGCCATATCTTCGGGGCTGGCCCCTACCACCTTGCCCAACTGGCGGCGTGCTTCGTCGATGGCCGGCTCCCAGCGGTTCACCACGAAACTGGTGGGGTCTTGCTGGTAGAGGCGTCGCCACCGCTCCTGTTCGGCCAGGACCACCGCCGGCACCGCGCCGAAGGCGCCATGGTTGAGATGAGTGACGGTGGGATCGAGCAACCAGCCCTGGAGGCGCATGAGGCCCGATGGTACGAGCCCGATCAGTTGTGACGAGATTGCGCCGGCCGGCGGCGGGAGGTGCCTCTTTTCTCCAACTCAGCCAGGGCGGCGGAGAAGTCTTCGCCCCAGTTGCTTTCGTATTGCCGTCCCACCACCCGGGCGATCCGTTCGATGTTCCCTCCCGGTCGGTACCAAAAGACGTCGGGGCTGATCGATCCGGGGCCATCCACATACCACTGCGATCCGATCTCCATCATGCCGGCGGCATCTTTCACCACCTCCGGGCCGGTCATCTCCACATAGAGGAGCGCATCCCGGCAGGGGACCATGGCCAGGGCACCATGACGGTTCTTGGCGGAAAGAAGATGGTCGAGGTCGAGGAGGACGCTGGAGGCAAAGAAGCTGTGGCGGACCCAGACCACCCGTACCCCCCCTTTAGTGAGGAGGCAACGTTCCCTGCTTTCGTCCCAGATGGTGTGCTGGCGGGCATCCCTCCACACCCGCTCCAGAGGCTGGCCCCAGAGGGCGACCTGCTCGTCGTTGACGGTTTCACAACCGACGTCGTTGCGAAGCATCAGCATCTCGTCGAGACCATCACAGACCGGGCGGTGCACGGCCCAACCCGGCTGGGAGGCGTCGGCGCTGAGCCGCACCCGAAGCCGGGCCGAGGCCTGGCCATAGTCGGCGATATCGGTGGGGGTGATGGCGAGTAGATCTTCCACCCACCTTTGCACCAGGTCGGGCCACTCCTCCTCGGGCACCGAGTCGAGGGACTGGGCCAGGTTGACCAGGCCGAAAGAGGCCCCCACTGTCTTGTCGAACACTGACCAGCCGTCGTCTCGGATTTCGACTTCATGTGGGTAGAGGGCCGAGGTGACAAGCGTTAGCAGCCGTTGGTGATTGAAAACAGTAGGTGTTGTCATAGAGCGTTTGTATCGAAAGGGAAGGACCGAGGCAAGGGGTCTGTGCCCTGTCTAGGCGGATACTGTTGGGGCATGGATCGTCCCTCGCTCGAAGCCAAACTGGACGAAGCCGAGGCGGCGCTGGCCGGGGGCGGGCCGGTCGACCTGGCTGGTTTGGGATTCTGGAAGGCAGTCGGCTTCGTGAAGCGTCACCCCGAACTGGTCGATGAATACGGGACCCGCATCGCCAGGATCGATCGGGAGGCATTTGAACGCTGGGCGGTGATCAAGACCTCATTAGCGGCGGGTACCACGTTGATGGTGGTGGCGACGATCATTGGCCTGGTCCTCATCGGTCTGGCCTACGGCTTCACCGGCTGGGGGCAAGCCATCGCCTTGGGAGTGGGGGTGGGCATCCTGATGGTCTCCACGCACAGCCTTGCCCATCAACTGGTCGGGTCTTTGCAAGGGATGAGGTTCACCCACTGGTTCATCGGCAAATGGATCCAGCCCTACCCGGGCGTCAAGGTGGATTACGACAGCTATCTGCGGGTGCCCCCCGAGCGGCGTGCTCTCATGCACGCCTCGGGGGCCATCGTCACCAAGCTGGTACCCGTGGTGGGGCTGGGGGCGGCTTGGGCCATGGGAGCCGAGCCTTGGGTTATATGGGTCTTAGTGATCTTGACGCTGTTGGGGGTGGTCACGGATGTGTTGTGGTCGACCAAGGTCTCCGACTGGAAGAAGTACAAACGGGAGCGGACCCTGGCCGGCCGGTGACTGACCGATGAAGTTTGTCGACGCCGAAGCTACCCGGGGTCATGACCCGGCCGCTGAGATCTGGGTGGGAGTGCGCATTCAGGGGACCGAGGTCGCCGAGCGCGCTGAGGTCATACGGAAGTCTCTGCTGGCCGGAGGTCATCAAGCGGTGGCTCCCATCTCGGTCTCTACCGCCGATCTGGTCACGGTCCACGACCTGGAGTTGGTGGACTTTCTCCGTGAGGCGTGGTCGGATTGGGAGCAGTCGTCTTACCCAGAAGAGCCCGGCCAGGACCGGGTGGTTCCCTACGTGTTCCCGCTGGCCGGAGTCACCTCGGGCAGGCCGCCCCGGCGACCTGCCTCGGTGGCGGCCCGGGCCGGGGTCTTCTGCATGGACACGATGACCCTGATCGGACCGGGGACTTGGGAGGCGGTGGAAGCGGCCGCCGCCTGCGCCCTCACCGCCGCCGACTTGGTGGCGCAGGGCGACCGATTCGTCTACGCCTTGTCCCGGCCTCCCGGCCACCACGCCGGCCGGTCCTACTACGGAGGCTCCTGTTACCTGAACAATGCGGCCCTCGCCGCTTCACGCCTCGCCCGGGGGGTGGGAGGAGTGGTGGCGGTGATCGACCTCGATGCCCATCACGGCAACGGCACCCAGGAGATCTTCTATCAGCGGTCCGACATCCGCTACGGCTCAGTGCACATAGACCCCGGGGCGGGCTATTTCCCACACTTCCTCGGGTTTGCCGACGAGACCGGGAGCGGGGAAGGCGCCGGCGCCAATCTCAACCTGCCGCTTCCTCCCAGGGTGGGGGACGAGCAGTGGCTGGGGGCGGTGCAACGTCTGCTCGACTTTGCCTCCGGGGTCGATGCCCTGGTTGTGTCCTTGGGAGTTGATGCCTGGCGCAACGACCCGGAGAGCCCCCTGTTGGTGACGGAGGAGGGTTTCGCCGCCGCCGGAAGGTTGGTGGGAGCCTTGTCGTTGCCGACCGTCGTAATCCAGGAAGGCGGTTACGACCTGGCGGCTCTGGGTCCCTTGGTGGCGACGTTCCTCAAAGGCATGGAGGACGCCACCCAATCTTGAAGGGCCGGTTAACGTCGCAGTAACCAACGCTGGGGAGGGCGACCGCCGGCGTAACGCGGAAAGGAAGCTTGCGGATGAACACGCAAATCGGGAGAAGATCCTGGTGGGTACTGCTGGCGGTCATGATGTTGGTGGCCGCCGCCTGCGGTACTCCGCCAACCGACACGACCACCACCACCGCCGATGGGGTTACCACCACTAGCGGCGACGGGGTCACCACCACCGGGGGTCCCCCGGTTGCCGGAGGCACGGTGCGAATCGGCTACGGCGGCGCCCCCGCTGACCTCAACCCCGGGTTGGGGGTGTTGGTGGAGGACTACATCCTCTACAACCTGATGTACGACAGCCTGATCAACATCGATCTGGAGGGAAACTTCCAGCCGGAAATTGCCACCGATTGGAGCGTCTCCGACGACGGCCTCACCTGGACGTTGACTCTGCGCGACGACGCGGTGTTCCACGATGGCGAGCCGCTCACTGCCGAGGATGTGGTCTTCTCCCTCACTCTCTACCGGGACACCGAAGCCTTTCCCTTCCAGCCGTCCTATCTCACTCCTTGGGTAGACGATCCCGAAACCCCCGAAGTGGCGGAGATCGTCGCCGTGGATGACACCACCGTGCAGATGATCTCGGAGGCGCCGGTGGCGGCCTTTGAATACCGGATGCCGGCCATGTTCGTCCTTCCCCAACACATTTGGGGGAGTGTCGACGCCACCACCTTTACCAACGACGAGATGATCGGTTCCGGGCCTTTCACCCTCACCGAACACGTTCAAGACGAGTTTGTCCGGGTCTCCGCCAATGCCGCTTATTGGGGGGGAGCGCCCAGCGTCTCGGAGGTGATCTTCCAGACCTTCACTAATCCCGATGCCAGGGTCCAGGCGCTCATAAATGGTGAACTCGACGCCATTACCGAGTTCCCCGCCACTGCCATCGCCACCCTTCGCAACGATCCGAACATCGAGGTGGTCGACGGCCTCGAATTCGGAGGCCGCTTCGCCGACATCTTCTTCAACATGGTGGATCCCGAAAACTGCCCCACCGAGGAGGAGGGCGGGGTCTGTTCGGGTCATCCGGCTTTGCGGGACGTGACTGTGCGCCAAGCTTTGGCCACCGCTACCGACAAACAGCAGATCCTCAACACTGTGCTGTTGGGTCTGGGCGAGATCGGGCTGGGACTGGTTCCGCCGGCGCTGGGCGACTGGTTCGCTTCGGAGCTAGTGGCCGAGGACTATGCCTTCGATCTGACGGCGGCAGCGCAAATGCTGGAAGACGCCGGTTATGTCGACAGTGATGGCGACGGGGTTCGAGAATGTCCTACCGCCGACTGTGGTCCCACCGGCGATCTCACCTTCCGGATGAACTATCCCACAGACAACGACGAGCATCCCCGAGTCTCGGAACTGCTCTCGGGCTGGTGGCGAGACATCGGAGTGGCGGTGCAGATCCAGGGCCTCGACTCTGACGCCCTCACCTCGATCTGCTGCCCCACCTTCGACTTCGACGTGATGTTGTGGTCGTGGACCTCAGACACCGATCCGGAGGGTCTCTTGGGGGTGCTGTTGTGCAGCGAGATTCCCACCGGTTTCTCGGAGACGGGGTACTGCAACCCGACCTACGACGAGCTCTACGACCAGCAGGCGGTGGAGACGGATCCCGCCGCCCGCCGGGAGATAGTGGTGGAGATGCAACGGATCGCCCTTGAGGACGTCCCCTACATCATCCCCTTCTACTACCCCAAGATCCAGGCCTTCCGCACCGACACCTTCACCGGCTGGCAGACGGGTTTCCCCATCATCGCCCTCGAAGATCCGTCTTCCCTGACGGTGTTGCAGGCCGCGGGGTAAGCCTTCTACTGCGAACCCCGGGTTCCAGGTGACCGTAGCGATCACCCTGAACCCCGGGTTCGCGGTAAGGGGCGCGTGATATGAGAGGCCGTCTGCTCGCCAAGAAGGTGATGTGGTCGGTGGTGACGATCCTGGTGGTCATCACCTTCAACTTCTTTCTGTTCCGGGTCCTACCCGGAGACCCCGCCAAGGCGGGGGTGCGGGATCCGAGGTTGTCCCCGGCGGCGGTGGAAGCGGCCCGGATCCGTTTTGGGCTCGACAAACCGGTCTTCATCAACACCGAAGGAGGCAACCCGTTCGACAGCCAGTATTTTCTATATCTGGGGGCCCTGGCCCAGGGTGATCTCGGTTTCTCCTACGCCTTCGACAACCGCACCGTCACCTCCCTCATCGGAAATGCCCTTCGCAACACGATCTGGCTGATCCTCCCCGCCCAAGTCCTCTCCATCCTCTTCGGGGTCGCGCTTGGGTTATGGGCCGCCTATCGCCGAGGTACCAAAATCGACGTAGGGGCGCTCACCTTCTCCCTTTTCATGTGGGCCCTGCCCACCTTTTTCCTCGGCATCCTCCTCTTGTTCTTCGGCAGCCGCTATCTGGGCCTTCCTTCCGCCGGGCGGGTCACGATCGGAGCCAGCTACGCCAACTTTGGTGAGCAAGTCTGGGACATCGCCCGCCACCTCCTCCTTCCCACCCTCACTTTCACCCTGGTGCTGCTGGGGGAGTACATGCTGGTGATGCGGAGCTCGGTGGTGGAGGTGTTTGGTGAGGACTACATCCAGACCGCCAAGGCCAAAGGCCTCACCGTCTTCGAGATCATCCGCAAGCATGCCTTCCGCAACGCCATGTTGCCCATCGTCACCCTCATCGCCCTCAACCTCGGGTTCACCGTCTCCGGTGCCATCCAGGTGGAGACCGTCTTCTCCTGGCCGGGCCTGGGCAAGTTGACCGTCGACGCCGTCAGCCAGCGCGACTATCCGGTACTTCAAGGTGCCTTCCTCTTGCTGGCGGTGGCGGTGATCGCCGCCAACCTGGTCGCCGAACTGCTCTACCTCCGGCTCGACCCCCGGGTGACCGACGTATGAAGATCTTGCGCAAGCTGTGGCGCCACCACTTGGGACGGGTCGGTGTCCTGATGCTGGGAGCGGCACTGCTGGTGGCGATCTTCGCTCCTTTCCTCGCCCCCACCGATCCCTACGCCAACGTCCAGGTCTCCATCGACGACATCTACGCCGCCCCCTCCTCCGAGCACCCCCTCGGCACCGACGACGCCGGTAAAGACGTGCTTTCCAAGCTCATCTATGGCGCCAGAGTGTCGCTCCTGGTCGGCTTTGCCGGCGCCCTCATCGCTCTCCTCATCGGTGGCGTCATCGGCCTGGTGGCCGGCTTCAAGGCGGGACGATTGGGCAACGGGCTGATGCGCTTCACCGACTTCTTCCTCGTCGTACCGGAGTTGGCGCTGCAGATCGTCATCGTCGCCATTGTCGGCCAGAGCCTCCGCAACATCATCTTGGTCATCGGCATCCTTGGTTGGACGACCACCGCCCGGCTGGTGCGAGCTCAGACTCTCTCGGTTCGGGAGCGGAAGTTCGTCAGCCGGGCCCGAGCGGTGGGGGCGGGCGACTTCTACATTCTTCGCCGCCACGTTTTCCCCCAGGTCTTGCCGTTGATGCTGGCCAACACGGTGCTCACCGTCTCCCTCGCCATCCTCTCCGAATCCACCCTGGCCTTCATCGGGTTGGGCGACCCCGTCGTCGTCTCCTGGGGCCAGATGCTCAACTTCGCCTTCAACCGGGGGGCGGTTTCGGCCGGAGCGTGGTGGGCGTTGATCCCCCCCGGACTGAGCATCGTCTGGGTGGTGCTGGGAGTCACCCTGATGGGGAATGCTCTGGAAGACATCGTCAATCCCCGCCAGGGTCGCCACCATCTCGAGCCCGAGCCGGTCCCGCCGGTGGTAGCAGAAGAGATGCCGCGGTCGGCGGCGGCGCTGGCCCTGAGCGACCTCAGCGTCGAATATGTAGATCAGGAAGGCACTCGTTTCCGGGCGGTGGACTCGGTGAGCTTCGAGATCGACCGGGGCGAGGCGGTGGGCTTGGTGGGGGAGTCGGGATGTGGCAAGACCACGGCGATGCTCGCTGCCCTCCGGCTGCTCCCCCCAGGAGGGGAGATCGTCGGAGGAGGGGTCTACCTCCACGGCGACAACCTTCTGGCCAAGGATGAGGATGAACTGCGGGAGCTGCGCTGGACCAGCCTGGCACTTGTTTTCCAAGGGGCTATGAATGCTCTCAACCCGGTACGGTCGATCGAGGACCAGATCATCGAGGCGGTGGAGCTGCACATGACCGACCTGGGCACCAGCGAGACCCGGGAACGGGCTCGAGCCCTGCTGGAACTGGTCGGGATCGACCCGGAACGGGGACGCGAATATCCCCATCAATTCTCCGGCGGGATGCGGCAACGAGCCATGATCGCCCTGGCCCTGGCCTGCGATCCCGAGGTGATCGTGGCCGATGAGCCCACCACTGCCCTCGACGTCATGATCCAGGCCCAGGTGATGGAGCTGCTGGTAAGGGTGCGGCGAGAACTCGGTACCGGTCTGGTTCTCATCACCCACGACCTCGCCCTGGTGGCCGAGACCTGTGACCGGGTGGTCGTGATGTACGGCGGGATCGTGGCCGAACAAGGGCCGGTGATCGACGTCTTCAACAATCCGCAACATCCTTACACCAGATTGCTGCTCGAGGCCTTTCCCGACGTGCAGCAGCCCGATCGGCCCCTGGCTTCCATCCCCGGCTCGCCTCCCCGCCTCGACCAGATTCCGCCCGGGTGCCGGTTCGCCCCTCGCTGCCCGCAAGCTTTCGACCGTTGTTGGGTCGAGCACCCGCCGGCTTATGCCGTCAACGGCGAATGGGAAGCGGCCTGTTTCCTCCTCGAGGAGAAGGTGAGCGTGCATGGCTGAGCCGGTCCTGCAACTCGACTCGGTCTCTAAGGTCTTCCCCCGCCCCCGCAGCTGGCGTGAGGTTCTCGCCCGCCGGCCCCGTCCCGATGTCAGGGCTGTCGACGACATCAGCCTCGAACTGCACCCCGGGGAGGTCCTAGCCATCGTCGGCGAGTCCGGCTGCGGGAAGACCACCACCGCCAACCTCATCATGGGACTGCTGGCGCCTTCCGCCGGCCGGGTCCTGGTCCACGGCCGTAACCTGGCCGAGCTGAGCGGCTCCCAGCTGCGGGGCGGCCGGCGGCGGATCCAGATGGTTTTCCAGGATCCCTACGAGTCGCTTAACCCGCGGATGACGGTGGGGCAGATCGTGGCCGAGCCACTTCAGGTCCATCGGGCTGCCCGTGGCGCCGAGCTGAACGAGAGGGTTATCACTGCTCTCGACCAGGCAGGGTTGCGACCGCCGGCTCGCTACATAAACGTCAAACCGGTCGAGCTGTCGGGTGGGCAGCGACAGCGGGTGGTGATCGCCTCGGCTCTAGCCCTGGAGCCGGAGGTGCTGGTGGCCGACGAGCCGGTGTCGATGCTTGACGTTTCGATTCGTGCCGACATCCTCAATCTGCTTGCCTCCCTCGCCCGCCAGCAGGGAATAGCAGTGGTGATGATCACCCATGACATGTCTACCGTCGCCGCCTACAGCGACCGCCTGGCTGTCATGTATCTGGGTCGGATCGTCGAAACCGGCCCCACCCTCGACGTTCTCAGGTCTCCTTCCCACCCATACACCCAGGCGTTGTTGTCGGTGGTGCCGGTGCCTCATCCCCGGCCGGGCCGTACCCGCATCATCCTCCAGGGCGAGACCCCCGACCCCGGCCGCATTCCCGCTGGCTGCCGCTTTCACCCCCGATGCCCGCAGGTTTTCGATCGCTGTCGTTACGACGACCCTCCCCTCCTTGAGGCAGGTGAGGCGCGTTCGGCCGCCTGCTGGCTAGTCGAGAGGTGAGCGGACCCGAGGTCCAAGCTTCCGCCCGCTCGCTACTCGCCATCGGGGTGGCCACCGGCATCCTCGCCGGCCTTTTGGGAGTAGGCGGGGGAATCATCATCGTCCCCGCCCTGGCCGCCTTGGGCTACGGACGCCATCAGGCCAACGCCATCTCCCTCGCCACCATCCTCTTCGTGGCGGTGGCGGGCCTGATCGGATTTGCGCTGTCCGACGCCCTCGACGTACCGGTGGGGTTAGCTCTCGGGGTGGGGGGGTTGGCCGGTGCCACTTTCGGAGCCCATTGGGCCCACCGGCTGTCACCGATCACCCTGGCTCGCTTCTTTGGGGTGCTGCTCATCGTGGCCGGGATCCGCCTGCTGGTGGCAGGAGGCACCCCGGTGGGTGACGCCATGGTGACCGGTCTTTTCGGGGTGGCGGTGGCGGTGGTGATCGGGGCAGTTGCGGGAGTTGTGTCAGGTCTGGCCGGGATCGGTGGCGGGGTGATCATGGTCCCCGCCATGGTCTTCCTACTTGGCCTGGGCCAGCATGTGGCTGAAGGGACGTCGCTGCTTGCCATCCTCTTCACCGCCGCCGCCGGCACTCGGGTCAACGTCTCCCATCACTACATCGAGTGGCGGGCGGTGTGGTTGCTAACCGTGACCGGGGTGATATTCGCTCCCGCCGCCGCCCTCTTCGCACAGACTCTCCACGCCGACACCCTGGCCCGCCTGTTCGGGATCTGGGTGCTGGCCACCGCCGCCCGCACCCTGTGGAAGTCCCGGGGCGACTAGGAGCGAGGCTCCAACTCGAGGGCGGCCGAATTCATGCAGTAGCGGAGGCCGGTTGGCTCCGGTCCGTCCGGAAAGACGTGGCCGAGATGCCCGCCACATGAGGCGCAGGTGACCTCGGTGCGGATCATGCCGTAGCTGCGGTCGGTTTCCTCCTCGACCCGATCCGACTGGAGGGGGCGAACAAAGCTGGGCCAGCCGGTCCCGGAGTCGTATTTGTCATCGGAGGTGAACAACTCGGCTCCGCAGCCGGCACAGCGGTATACCCCCTTATCTTTGCTGTTCCAATAGCGACCGGTGAAGGCCCGCTCAGTCCCTGCTTCGCGGAGCACGTGGAACTGCTCGGGGGTGAGACGCCGGCGCCACTCCTCTTCCGTCATATCAGTGTGGTGTTGCTTCATACGTTTGATGCAACCACGTAATCAGCCGCAAAGTTCCCGAAAAAGGGCCTCTTCCGGAACCATCGGGCGGTGCCCCGGCGTACTCTTGGCAGAGGTCTTTGGGGCCGTTTCGACTTCGGAGGAGGAACCGTGTATCCGCCCAGTTTCGAGTACTCGGCGCCGGGCTCCTTAGAGGAGGCGTTGGGCCGTCTCGGGGAGTTAGGAGAGGAGGCCAGGGTGCTGGCCGGGGGTCAGAGCCTGATCCCGATGATGAAGCTTCGGCTGGCGGCTCCCGCCCATCTGGTCGACATCAACCGCCTGGGCGACCTGGCCTACATTCGTCGGGAGAATGGTCATCTGGCAGTGGGGGCGCTTGCCCGTCATGCCGACGTGGTGGCGTCGCCGGACGTCAAGGCGATCGGAGCGATGGCAGATGCCGCTCCCTGGATCGCCGATCCGTTGGTACGCAACCGCGGCACCCTGGTGGGGTCGGTAGCCCACTGCGATCCGGAAGGAGACTGGAACTCGGTGATGCTGGCGCTGGGTGCCACGGTGGTAGCCGCTTCCACCGGAGGGGAACGAGAGATTCCCATCAGCGACTTCATCGTCGACTTCTTCACCAACTCGCTCCAGCCCGGGGAGATGGTGAAGGAGATTCGGGTCCCGATTACCTCCGGGACTAGCGGAGGAACCTACTTGAAGCTGGAGCGCAAGATCGGCGACTACGCCACCGTGGGCGTGGCCACCCACCTGGAACTGGACGATCAGGGCCGTATCAGCCGGGCCGGGATCGGGCTGACCAACGTCCACAACTACAACCTCAAGGCTGTTGACGCCGAAGGTTTGCTCATGGGTCAGGAGCCGTCGGAGGGGGTCTTTGCCCAGGCAGCCGACGCCGCCGCCGAAGCCTGCCAACCGGCTTCCGATATTCGGGGCCCGGCAGAGTACAAACGGGCGGTGGTGCGCGAATACGTCAAACGGGCCCTGACGGCGTCGCTGGCCGCAGCCCGGGGAGAGGGTTGAGATGGAAGTCAACGTAACTGTCAACGGTCAGAGCTACACCCGCGACGTGGAGCCGCGGATGCTGCTGGTGGACTTCATCCGCACGCAGCTAGGGCTTACCGGCACCCACATCGGTTGTGACACCACGTCCTGCGGCGCCTGCACGGTGCTGATGGACGGGAAGCCGGTGAAGTCCTGCACCATCTTTGCCGTCCAGGCCGAAGGCGCCTCCATTGGGACGGTCGAAGGCTTAAAGCAAAACGGCTCGCTGCATCCCATCCAGGAGGCTTTCAAAGAGCATCACGGGCTGCAATGTGGCTTCTGCACTCCCGGCATGATGCTGGTGGGCTCGGCTTTGATTGCCGACAACCCCCATCCATCCGAGGACGAAGTCCGCTGGGCGATTTCGGGGAACCTCTGCCGCTGCACCGGGTACATGAACATCGTCAAGGCGATCCAGGCGGCCGGGGCTGCCATGGCGGAAGGGAGCTGACATGACCACCACTTATCATCGGACCAGCCCGGAAGTGGGAGGGATCGGTCATTCGGTGCGGCGCAAGGAAGATGCCCGGTTCATCCAGGGCCGGGGCAACTATCTCGATGACATCGTTCTCCCCGGCATGCTGCACATGGCCATCCTCCGCTCGCCGATCGCCCATGGGCGGATCCGCTCGGTGGACACGTCGGCTGCCGCCGCCCTCCCTGGAGTGGTGGCGGTGGTCACCGGTGAGTTGATGGCCGCCCACAACCTGGCCTGGATGCCGACACTGTCGGGCGACACCCAAGCGGTGCTGGCCACCGACAAGGTGCGTTATCAGGGTCAGGAGGTGGCGGCGGTAATCGCCACCGATCCTTACGTCGCTCGGGACGCTCTTCCCTTGATCGAGGTGGACTACGAGGAGTTGCCTCCGGTAACGACCCCCCAGCAGTCGTTGAGCGAAGAAGCACCCCTGATCCGCGACGAGAAGGAGGGCCAGACCGACAACGTCGCCTACACCTGGGAGTCGGGAGACAAGGCTGCCACTGACGCCGCCTTCGCCCGGGCCGCCCGGGTGGTCGAACTCTCCACCCATTATCCCCGCTCGCATCCGTCGCCCCTCGAGACCTGCGGGATCCTGGCGGATGTCAACTCCGCCACCGGTGAGGCCACTCTCTATCTCACCTCCCAGGCTCCCCATGCCCACCGGACGCTGTTCGCCATCGTGGCCGGGCTTCCGGAAGAGAACATCCGCATCATCTCCCCCGACCTGGGCGGTGGCTTCGGAAACAAAGTTCCTATCTATCCGGGCTATGTGGTCGCCACCGCGGCGTCGCTGCTCCTCGGCAAGCCGGTGAAGTGGATCGAGTCTCGCACCGAGAATTTGATCTCGACCGGGTTCGGACGCGACTACCACATGAACGGGGAACTGGCTCTGGACGAAGACGGTCGCATCCTCGCCATGCGGGCCAACGTCCTCTCCGACCAAGGCGCCTTCTACTCCGATGCCCAACCGACCAAGTTCCGGGCCGGCCTCTTTCACATCGTCACGGGAAGCTACGACTATCCGGCTGCCCACGTCACTGCCAAAGGCGCTTTCACCAATAAGGCTCCCGGTGGGGTGGCTTATCGGTGCTCATTCCGGGTGACCGAGGCCTCCTACTTCATCGAGCGCTTGGTGGACAAGGCTGCCCATGAGATCGGTGTGGATCCGGCCGAGTTCCGGTTCAAGAACTTCATCAAGCCGGAGCAGTTCCCTTACCAGTCGCCCACCGGATTCGTGTACGACTCGGGTGACTACCACACCGCCCTGAAAATGGCCATGGAGATGATCGACTATGGAGGGTGGCGACAGAAACAGGAGGAGCGGACAGACGGAAAGCTGATCGGGATCGGCATCGCCTCTTTCACTGAGGTGGTGGGAGCGGGGCCTTCCCGTGACTACGACATCGCCGGCTTGAAGATGTTCGACAGCGCCGAACTGAGGGTTCATCCCACCGGCAAAGCCATCCTCAAACTGGGGGTCAAGAGCCAGGGTCAGGGCCACGAGACCACCTTCGCCCAGATCGTGGCCGAGGAACTCGGGATCCCGGTGGCGGACGTCAAAGTTCAGGAAGGCGACACCGACAACACGCCTTACGGCCTCGGCACCTACGCCTCTCGTTCCACCCCGGTGGGAGGGGCGGCGACCGCGGTGGTGTCACGGAAGGTCCGTGACAAGGCCCGCCAAATCGCCGCCCACCTCTTGGAGGCGTCGGCCGATGACCTCGAGTGGGAGCCGGGCAAGTTCACCGTCAAAGGCACTGACCGGGGGGTGACGATCCAAGAGATCGCCTTTGCCGCCTACACCAACCATCCGGAGGGAGTGGAAGCGGGCCTGGAAGATGTCTGCTACTACGACCCTCCCAACATGACCTACCCCTTTGGGTCGTACATCGTGGTGGTGGAGGTCGATCCCGGCGACGGCACCTGGAGAGTCCTCGACATGGTGGCAGTGGACGACTGCGGGGTACGGATCAACCCGATGATCGTCGAAGGTCAGATCACCGGCGGCCTCACCGAGGGCTTCGCCAAGGCCACCAACCAGTGGATCACCTTCGACGAGAACGGCAACTGCATCGGCTCCAACTTCCTCGACTACCTG
>DATEDX010000165.1:0-13217 GCA_035281425.1 Acidimicrobiia bacterium | reverse complement strand
ATCAGGCTTTCATCCGTTCCATTTTGGGATCGAAGAGGGGATCGGGGGCGACCCGGGCGCGGAACCGCTCCCCAAAGTAGATGATGTCGACTTCTGTGCCCTCTACCGCCAGTTCGGCCGGCAGGTAGCCGTAGGCGATGGACTTGCCGACCGAATAGCCGAAGTTGGCGCTGGTGACGTGTCCCACGCATTTTTCGCCGGACATGATCGGCTCGTAGCCGAAGGCCACCCCCGCCCTGTCATCGAAGGTGAGGCAGCTGAGTTTCCTTGCCGGCGGGGAGCTGGCTAGGCGGCGAGCCGCCTCGGCTCCGGAGAAGCCCCCTTTGTCTAGTTTCACCGTCCACCCCAGTCCGGCTTGATAGGGATCATGTTCGGTATAGACGTCCGTGCCCCAACCGCGGTAGCCCTTCTCGAGGCGGAGGGAATCGAAGGCACCCATTCCGGCCGGGACCAAGCCGTGCTCCCGACCGGCCTCGGCGAGGAGATCCCACACCTCGATCCCAAACTCGGGTGGGAAGTGGAGCTCCCATCCCAGTTCGCCGGCATAGGAGATGCGGACCGCCAAAGCCCTGGTGAAGCCGACGTCGATGTAACGACTGGTGAAGTAGGGGAAGGCCCCATTGGCCAGATCGGCCCTTGTCACTTCGGAAAGGATTGAGCGGGCCTTGGGCCCCCAAAGTCCCACCGCGGTAAAAGCGTCGGAGAGGTCGGTCACCGCCACCCGTTCAAAGCGGCTGGCGGCCTGGCGCACCCAGTGGAGGTCTCGGGGGCGGGTGCCTTCCCCGACGAAGAGCCAAAACCGATCGGGAGCCAACCGGGCGACGGTGAGGTCGCGACGTACCCCACCACCATCTGTGAGCCAGGTGGTGTAGATCACCCGGCCGGGCGAGACGTCGACCCGATTGGAGCATAGGAAGTCCACCACCGGGAGGGATTGGGGGCCGGAGACCTCGATGATGGAGAGACCGGAGAGATCGAAGAGCCCGGCGGTCTGCCGGGTGGCGAGGTGTTCGGCTCCCTGGATGGGCGACCAGTGCACCGAAGCCCAACTCTCCCGGGAGGGAATCTGATCGGGGTAGCGGTCGATGAGGGCGGCGTTGGCCTCGAACCAGTTGGGGAGTTCCAAGCCGGCAAAGGTGGTAAAGACCGCTTCGTTTTCCAGGTGCCGGATATGAAAGGGGGTGAGGCGGACGTTGCGGGGCTCGGTGATGGGCTCCCGGGGGTGGATGATGTCGTAGATCTCGGCGTAGTTCTTGTTGCAGACCTGCTCGATGAATCGAGGGGTGGACTGGAAGTCGTGGAAGCGGTGCACATCCACCTGCCGCATGTCCCACTCCGTTTCTCCGGTGGTCATCCACTCGGCGACCGCCTTGCCCACCCCACCGGCATGGGTCAGCCAGGAACCGGCCGCTACCCAGACGCCGGGTACGTTGACCGGGCCCATGATCGGCATCCCATCGACCGGGAAGGCGAAGATGCCGTTGATGCGACGGGGGAAGGAGCGGAAGTCGAGCCCCCGGAAGATGGGAAAGAGTGCCTGGGCCTTTTCCCAGGCCTCCCCGGCGAAGTCGGAGGGGGTGAACTCGTTGATGGCGGTGGGGCCCAGGTGGGTCGGCCACACCGGACGGGGACGGTGCCGGTAGCTGCCCACCCCGTAGCTGTTCCAGTGCTGACGGAAGTAAATGTAGGTGTCCAGTTCCCTAACCGAGGGGTAAACGATCTCGTCTTCGGGGCGTTTGGGATCGAACTGGGAGAGATCGGAAAGCGGCGGGGAGACGAGGTATTGATGCTCGTAGCCGAGGAGGGGGATGGGAGTGTCGATCTGTTCGCCCCAAAGCGGGGCCCAGATATTGGTGGCGATCAGGACCTCATCACATTCGATCCGGGGCAGGTCAGGGTTGGCCGTCACCACCCCCCGGAGGCGGCCCCCCTCGATCTCGAGGCGTTCCACCTCGGTGTGCCCGATCACGGTGACGGCACCGCCGGCGTCCCTCTGGAAGGCACCGGAGACGTGGGCGCCGGCCACGATCAGGCCTTCTTCCACGAAGAGAGCGCCCACGAAGGCTCTCGGATCCAGGTAGGGGAGCCGCTGGCACGCCTGCTCAGGGCTCAGCAGGATCGATTCGGTGCCGAAGGCGATCGACTCGCCCTGCAACCTGACCAGGTCGGCCATCCGCTGTGGCGAGATCGCCACCTCCAGGGTCCCCACCGGGTTGACCATCTTCCGCTTCTCGTCGTACGGGGCCAGAGTGCGATAGAGGCGGCTCGAATACACCGCCATCTCGGTGAGCAGCTTGTTGTGGCTCAGGGCTACCACCCCGCCGGGAGCATGGGAGGTGGACCCGTCGTTTTCAACCGGGTCGCCTTTGTCGAGGAGAACGATGTCAGACCAGCCCAGGCGAGCGAGGTGGTAGGCAGCGGCCGAGCCGACGATTCCGGCTCCGATGATCACCAGCCGTGCCTTCATTGGAGCAACCTACCGTTTTGATAGACCCCAGTGATCCGGGAGGAGTCGGTGAGTACGGTGATATCCATGTCGGGCCGGCCGTCGACCACGATCAGATCGGCCACTGCCCCCGGCTTGATGTGCCCCACGTCGGAGCGCCCCAGGGCCTGGGCGCCTCCGGCCGTTGCAGCTGCCACCGCCTCCGGTGCCGCCAGTCCCGCCTCGACCAAACGCACCAATTCCATGGCAGCGCTCCCCGGGGGACCGGAGTCGTAACCGGCGGCGATGGTGACTCCCATCGATTGGGCGGCGGCCACGGTGTGCCCAGCTTCTTCGGACTGGCGCTTGGCCTGCTCCACCAATTGGGGATGGAAGTCGGACGCAAAACGGACCGCGAGGTCGTGGAAGGTGCTGAGGGTGGGAACCAGCACCACCCCCTTGGATGCCATCAGTTCCAGCAGCGAGGGGTCCCGGTGGAGGGCGAGACCGTGTTCGATGGTGTCGGCCCCCGAGGTGATGGCCAGCCGGGCCCCCTCCAAGCCCTCGGCGTGAGCCGCCACCCTCAGGCCCATCCGGTGGGCTTCGTCGCAGATGGCGGCCATCTCTTGGCCGGTCATCTGAGGCGGTTCGGGGTCCTCGCCCACCACCGAACGGGCCCCGGTGGCCATGAACTTGATGAAGTGGGCTCCCCGCTGGATCTGCTCCCGTACCGCCTGCCGCATCTCCCAAGGGCCGTCCGCTTCCCGGTACATGGTCCCGAAGATCCGGCCCCCCGGGGCGGTGGCGGAGATGATGCGACCGCAACTCCACACCCTGGGGCCGGGAATGACACCCAGCTTGATCGCCTCCCCGGCGGCCAGGGCTTCGTCGTCGTAGCTGCCGACGTCTCGGATGGTGGTAAAGCCGCTGCGAAGGATCGAGGCGGCGGCGGCGGCGAGGATGAAGTAACCGAGGGCCCGGGATCGAGGTGGCTCCCCGGCGGTGGCGGGCGGAGGTCCGAAGCCCGGGCTGCGACTGAGATCGGAGCTGAAGTGGCAGTGAGCGTCGATCAAACCGGGGAGAACGGTTTGCCCCCCGAGGTCGATGGCTCCCTCCGGCGGGCTTCCCTGTGCCTCCCCCACCGTTCTGATGGTGGCTCCCTCGATGAGGAGCGCCCCCCTATCACGAGGGGGGAGGGGAGGCTCAGCCCAGAGGCGGGCATTCCACAGCCACATGCGCTTAGGCCGCTCGAAGCGAAGCAGTCAACCTGGCCAGTTGGCGGTACGACTCTGCCTCCACCGGCGCCAGCCGGGCAACTCCGAAGCTGGCCAGCCGCCGGCTTCCTTCGAGGTCGGTGTGCATGGCGGTGAGAGCTTCGGTGAGACCCGGAGCTAGGTGGTGGCGATGGCGGCGCAAGGAGAGCGGGGGAGCCGGCCAGGGGCCGAGGCTAGAAACGATCATCCCCTCCCAACCGGAGAGGGCAAGCACCATCGAGTCGATTGCCGCCAAGTCGGCGTGACCGGATTCGACCGCGGCTTTGGAGTGGAGGTGGGCGCCGGTTTCGATCCAGGTGTAGAGCTCGGGGCTGATCCCGAGGCGCCGCAGTTCGAGTTGCAGGGCTACCCAGCCCGAAAATGACTCCTGGTGGTTGTAAGCGATCCGGGATCCGGCCAGGTCCCTCAGTGAACTGGCGGTAGTGCCTGGGCGGACGATGACATCGCTCCAGTAGATCGGCTGGTCGGTGTAGCGGGGGGCAGACATCACCGGAGCTACCAGAGGTAGCCACTGATCGATCTGCTCGCCGGTAGGGAGCCCACATTGGTAGACGAGGTCGGCTTCTCCGGTCGCCGATTCCTCTACCGAGGCAGCCATGCGGCCAGCCAGCCACTCGACAATGACCGCCAAGAGGCGATTTTGATCTTCAGAAAGACAGCCCGCGACGGATAGTTGCATGCAAGATGGCGAGGTTGATGAACGATAATCTACGGGTGACAGATCGGATCAATGGCTACTCGGGTCCTGGCTGCTGACCAATCGGTCGCCCGGCGACCGTTTACATCCATTTCCCTGTTTCAACGCGACCTGGCCATCCTCGCTTATCTGACTGAAGATCTCCGGGCTCTTCTCGCCCAAATGGCCGCGGGCACCGTCAACCTCATCCCTTACCAAAGCAACGAGTGGCAGGTGCACGGACTCAAGCGCCGGGCCATCGTTACCAACGCCATGGGTCTCTACAACCGGCGGACGGTGTGTGTGGTCGGGTTCTTCGGGGAGCGGCACCTGGAGCGGGACCACACTCCTTTGGAAGAGGCCAATGCCGAGATCGTGCTCGAGTTTAAGAACTACCCCGGCATCCTCAGCTACTGCTCCATGGAACTCCCCGACGGCAACTGGGCCAATCTGGTCCTGCACGACATCCCCCAGGTCCGGGAGTACTGGCGGGCCTCAGAGCGCCACGCTCGCGCTGCCCAGGAATTGTCACCGCTCTATTACCGCACCGTGCGGATCCACAACGGGGTTCTTCCCGGTGGTTTGATGAGCGGCCGGCCGATCGCGATCGAACGGACCAAATTCTGGGATTATCGCAACCCTCGGGTCTGGCACGCGGTGCGGGAATTGACCGTCCGCCAGTCCGAGGGCCTGGCCCACTAGCCGGCCGAACTCCCGGCTGCCCCCTCCGTCGCCTCCGCCGACACCTCCCCCAGGACCCCCTCCGTCGCCTTCGGCGACACCTCCCCCAACGTCGCTCTGCTCCTGGGGGAGGAAGCGCTTCGCTCCTGGGGAGGAAGCGTTTCGCGTCTCGCGTCTCGCGTTCCGCGTCTCGCGGCTCCCGTCTAATTTCCGCCTGGGGCGGTTGCGGTTTCTGCCGCGGCCATTAACGTCGTTTCGTCGCTGGAAGGACGGGCGCCGGCGGGATCCCAACCCACCTGCCACCTACCGGAGACGGGCACCGCGGCACTCTTGCAAGGAGCACACAATGAAAGAACGCCAACGCAGGGTCGATGCGATCCGCCGCCAGAGCAGCGAAGTCGAGAATCATCTCATCGACGAGTACTCGGCGGGCAAGATCAGCCGGCGTGAGTTCATCCGCCGGGGGACCGTAGTGGGAATGTCCCTCCCCGTCCTCAGCGTTCTCGCCAGTTGCGCCACTCCCGAAACGGGCACCACTACCACCAGCACCACGGCCGCTGGTCCCACCACCACCACTTCCCCCGCCGCCACCACCTCCACCACCGCGGCGGCGCCCACCGCGGTCCGCAACGGGATCGTGGCTCCGGCCGGCGCCATCGATCCGGTGACCGTGGCCGATGAAGGCGGCCTGGCGGTTCTGGGACAGTCCGGTGAGTACCTCGCCTTCTCGGCTTCCGACCTCAGCCTCCGGCCGGTCCTGGCGGAAGAGTGGACCCCCAACGACGACGGCTCGGTGTGGACCTTCCGGCTGCGCCAAGGGGTGCAGTTCCACGACGGCACCGAGATGACTGCCAACGACGTGGTTGCCACTATCGAGGGAGTGCTGCCGGGTAACGCCGCCTCAGCCTTCGCCGGGGTCTTGTCGGCTGGCAACACCCGCGCCGTGGACGACTACACCGTCGAGTTCACGCTCGATGCTCCCAACGGCAACTTCCCCTACATAGTGAGTTCCGACAACTACAACGCCATCATTCTTCCCGCCTCCTTCTGGGCCGGTTACGCCGAAGGCTCGTACGAGCAGAGCTTCATCGGAACCGGACCCTGGCAGATCGAGAACTTCGAAACCGGGGTAATGGCGGCCTTCACCAAGTTCCCCGACTACTGGGACGCGGCCAACGTGGTGCCGGACCGGATTGAGATGAGGTTCTTCGCCGACGAACCGGCCATGATCACGGCCTATCAGGGAGGCGAGATCGACACCATCAGCCACTTCTCGGTGGCCAACGGCCTCGCTTTGCTCAGCGACCCCGATACTGAGGTGCTGGAGACTCAGTCCTCGGTGCATCGCCAGATCCATATGGCTACCGACATGGATCCCTTCACCGATAAACGAACCCGGCAGGCCATGGCGCTGATCTTGAATCGGCCCGACATCGTCACCGGGCTCTTTAACGGGAAGGCCGACATCGGCAACGACCATCCCTTCGCCCCAGTGTTCCCCTCGACCGACCCGTCGGTGGCGCAGCGCCAAGCCGACCTAGCTCAGGCGCAGCAACTACTGGCCGCGGCCGGAAGCGAAGGGTTCACGGTGGAACTGGCCGGGTGGAATGGTTTTGAGATGCCGACCCTGGGTCAGCTGATCCAAAGCGCCGCCACCGAGGCGGGGTTAACGGTCACCCTGAATTTCACCGATCCCGGAACCTATTACAACAACTTCTGGCTGTCGTCACCCTTTGGGATCACCGACTACGGCCATCGGGGAGTGCCCAATGTGTTCTTGGGGGCGCCGCTCCGTAGTGATGGAACCTGGAATGCAGCCCACTTCAGCAACAGCACCTACGACGGTCTGGTCGATCAATATGTGGCGGCGTTCGACCTCGACGTACAGCGTCAGCTCGCCGGCCAGATCCAGACCTTGCTCCTCGACGAGACCCCCATCATCTTCCCGTACTTCTACTACTTCCTGTCCGCCGTCCGGCCCGGGACCAGTGGCTTCGAAGTGTCGGCCATGGGCCACGTGCGGTTGCACGGGACCTCGGTGGGCGGCCGTTAGAGGTTGGATACCGGGGGCCGGAGCCATTCCGGTCCCCCGGTAAGCCGATGGCCCGTTTCCTTTTCCGCCGGTTCGCCTTAGCAGTCATAACCCTCTTCGTCCTGAGCCTCTTGGTCTTTTTCGGGACTCAAGTGCTGCCCGGTGACGTCGGACGCCGCATCCTGGGCCCGTTCGCCACCCAAGATGCAGTCGACGCCCTCAACGGCCGGTTGGGCACCGACCGGCCGCTCTTCGTCCAATACGGGGACTGGATCGGCGGGGTAGTGCGCGGCGACCTGGGCGATTCCCTCAACTTCGCCCGGCCCGTGACCGACCTGTTGGGTCCGGCTTTGGCCAACTCGGCCAAGCTAGCTCTGGTGGCGTTCGTCATCGTGGTCCCGTTGGGGATCGTCGGTGGAGTCATCGCCGGGTTGAAGCAGGGTCGATGGCTCGACCGTTTGATCAGCGTGGGCGGCCTCTCAGTCACCGTGATTCCCGAGTTCGTGACCGCCATCGTCGTCATCCTTCTCTTTGGGATCGTGCTCGGCTGGTTACCGGTCACCGCCCGCCCCCCAGCCGGGTCGAGTCTCCTCACTCAGGTGCGGTATCTCATCCTCCCCGCCATCCCCCTGGTTCTGGTCCTCTTCGGGTATATCGCTCGGATCACCCGCGCCGGGGTGGTGGAGGCGCTCAACGCCGATTACACCCGTACCGCCATCTTGAAGGGGCTCTCCCGTCGTGTCGTCATCGCCCGGCACGTGTTGCGCAACGCCCTGCTCCCCACCATCGCCGTGGTGGCGACTCAGGTCGGCTACCTCATTGGAGGTTTGGTGGCCATCGAAGTCCTCTTCACCTATCAAGGGGTGGGACAACTGCTCTTCACTGCCGCCCAGAAGAAAGACTTTCCCCTGTTGCAAGGTGGCGTCTTGGTGGTGGGTGCCACTTATCTCCTGTCGACCCTCCTCGCCGACATCGCCTATTCGGTACTCAATCCCCGCATTCGCTTGGCGGGAGTGGAATGACCACTCCGTCCGCGCCAGGGGCCGATCCGGCGGCGCTCCTCCCCGACCCGCTGCTGGTCAAGCCTTCGTCACCCTCTGCGCCGATACCCGAGTCGCTGCGTCGTAAGCGGCTCCGCCTCCTCTTCAGGTCCGGGACCTTCCTCACTGGTCTGGCCCTGGTGGGGATCTGGGTGATCTGCGCCATCTTCGGAGACTGGATCGCTCCCTACGACCCTGCCGGGTCGGCGGCCGACATCCTCAACAAGAACATGCCTCCCTCCGCCGAGCACTGGCTGGGCACCGACCAATTGGGCCGCGACGTGCTCTCGCGGATCATCGCTGGGGCCCGCTCCATTCTCCTCATCGCCCCGGCGGCCACTCTGCTCGGAACCATTCTCGGAACGGGCTTGGGCCTAATCACCGGATACTTCCGGGGTGTTGTCGACGATGTGCTCTCCCGGGTCATCGACGCTTTCCTCTCCATACCGCTCGTGATCACGGGTCTCATCGCTCTCACGGCGCTTGGTCCCTCGACCATCGGGGTGATCGTGGTTATCGGATTGGTCTTCACCCCGGTGATCTCCCGCACCGTACGAGCCGCGGTGCTGGCGGAGCGAGAACTGGAGTATGTGGCCGCCGCCCGTCTACGCCGGGAGCGGTCACCCCACATCATGTTCTTCGAGATCCTTCCCAACGTGATGGGCCCGATCCTGGTGGAGTTCACCGTGCGCCTCGGCTATGCCATTTTCACCATTGCCACCCTGTCTTTCCTCGGGTTCGGGGTGGAGCCTTCCAGCCCCGACTGGGGGTTGACCATCTTTCAGCACTACGCCCTTCTCAACGGCGGGATCTGGTGGCCGGTGTTGTTCCCCGCTACGGCCATCGCCTCGCTGGTGGTAGGGGTCAACCTCCTCTCCGACGGGATCGCAGGAGTGTTCGAGCATTGACTGCCACCCTGACCCAAGCGTTGGCGGTTGCGGACCTCCGCATCGACTACCGGGTAGCGGGTGACTGGCTCAACGCCATCCGCGGCGTCACCTTTGCCGTAGAGAAAGGCGAGTCATTCGGGCTGGTGGGAGAGTCGGGTTGTGGGAAATCGACCATCGCCATGGCGGTGATGCGGTACCTCCCGCGCAACGGCCGCATCAGCGGCGGCTCGATCGAGCTGGCGGGCCGCAACCTCCGTTCGCTGGACGAGGACCAGTTACGCCAACTGCGCTTGAAAGACGTCTCCATGGTGTATCAGAACCCGGGGTCGGCCCTCAATCCGTCGCTGCGGATTGATCGCCAGTTAGGCGAGGTGTTCCAACTGCTCGGCGCCACCCCGGCGGAAGCTCGGGACCGGACCGCAGAAGCACTGCGGCGAGTGCAGATCTCGGATCCGAGCCGGGTCATGCGCCGCTACCCGCATCAGCTTTCCGGTGGCATGCAGCAGCGGGTGGTGATCGCCATGGCCCTGGCCTCGTCACCAGATCTGTTGATTCTCGATGAACCCACCACCGGGCTCGACGCCACCGTAGAAGCCGAGGTGCTCGATCTCATTGCCCAGCTGCGAATGGAAACCGGCACCTCGGTGCTCTTCATCTCCCACAACCTGGCGGTGATCCGCAAAATGTGCGACCGGGTGGGAGTGCTCTACGCCGGAAGGCTGGTGGAGGAGGGTCCCGCCGAGGAAGTGTTCGACAACCCTCGCCATCCCTACACGGTGGGTTTGTTGCGGTGTCTGCCTCAACGGGGAGCCAGCAAGAGCCAGGGCGCCCTCGACACCATCCCCGGTTTCCTGCCACCGATCGGATCGGTGATGGCGGGGTGCGTTTTTGCCGACCGCTGCGGACTCGCCGAAGAGATCTGCCACCGAGAAGAACCGGGGCTGCTCGAGGTCTCCGCCACCAGGGTGAGTCGCTGTCATTTCCATCCACGGGCCCATGAGTTGCCCCGAGCGGAACCGGCTGCCCCCCTGGCGCCCGCCTCCGCCCACTCGGTCAACCTGGTGGATATAGATCGGGTTTCGAAGACCTTCGTGCAGGACGGCCACCCCGTTTTCGCGGTGGTCGAGGTCAGTCTCCGTATCGCTGAAGGGGAAACCCTGGCGCTGGTAGGCGAGTCGGGAAGCGGCAAGAGCACCCTGGCCCGGCTGGTGTTGGGTCTCACCGTTCCCGACAAGGGCAGCGTCATCGAGTTGGAGGGAGACCAGTTGGCGCCCCACATTGATCGCCGACCAGAAGAACAGGTGCGGGCGGTGCAGATCGTCTTCCAGAACCCCGATTCCGCTCTCAACCGGCGCCACACCATCCGGCGCATCATCGGCCGGGCCATGACCCGCCTACTCCACGTTCCCCCTCAAGAGCGGGATCCCCGCATGAAAGAACTGCTGGCCTCGGTGCGGGTGGGACCGCAGTATCTCACCGTCCGACCCCAGAACCTCTCCGGCGGGCTCAAACAGCGTGTTGCCATCGCCCGGGCCTTCGCCGGTGATCCCAAGCTGGTGGTCTGTGACGAACCCACCTCGGCTCTCGACGTCTCGGTGCAGGCAGCCATCCTCAACCTCCTCGCCAGGCTCCAAGCCGACAGCGGGGTGGCCTACCTCTTCATCTCCCACGACCTGGGGGTGGTCCGTTATCTGGCCGATCGAGTAGCGGTCCTCTACCTGGGGCGGTTGATGGAGGTGGGCACAGCCGAGCAGGTCTTCTCCGGGCCCAACCATCCCTACACCGAAGCGTTGCTGTCGGCGTCGACTCAGATCGAAGGTGACGGCCGCATCCGCCTCCACGGGGAGATCCCCTCGGCTGCCACCCCACCATCAGGCTGTGTTTTCCATACCCGGTGCCCCCGCTTCCTCGGCGAGATCTGCGTAACCGAGGAACCTCCGCTGGCGGAGCTTGAGCCGGGCCACTCCTTCCGTTGCCACATCCCCCTCAACGAGTTGCGCCGCCTGCAGTCGCAGTGAAGATCGTGGGGCTCACGGCCCAGGCCTACCAGATCAACCTCGCCCGCCCCTTCCTGGCGGCCTGGGATCCGGTGCCGCGCATCGGCTTTGCCGAGACCATCGTCACCGTGGAAACCGATGAGGGAGTCCGGGGTTATGGCGGGGGAGCGCCGGTGCCTGATCTCGATCAGCTTTCCGATCTGCTCTCCGAGTTGGATCCCACCGACACGGAACAGGTATTCGAGATCTGCGAGACCGTCGACTTCCACGGCGGTCGCAACTGGACGGTGGAGGTGGCGGTATGGGACCTTCTCGCCCGCTTGGCTGAGGTGCCGTTGTGGCGATTTCTGGGTGGCAGTCGCGACCGATATCCCGCATACGCCTCCACCGGTGAGCGACTCACCCCGGAGCTGCGAGCCGCACGGCTGCAGGGATGGAAGGAGGAAGGTCTCGCTGCCGCCAAGATCCGGTTCCATCATCCCGACTGGAAAGAGGACCTGAAAACGGTGACCGCCGCCCGGGAGGCGGTGGGGTGGGAGATGGCGCTGATGGTCGACGCCAACCAGGGGTGGAAAATGCCGGGTGACCTCACCCCGCCCTGGGATGTTGCCACCGCCGCGGAGTGCGCCGCCGCTCTCTCTGAACTGGGGATCTACTGGCTGGAGGAGCCGCTCCCTACTTCCGACCTGGAGGGTTACGCCACCTTGCGGGAAATGGGTGGAATTCGCATCGCCGCTGGGGAGATGGTGCGGTCGCTGGCCGAATCTCGCCGCCTGGTGGAACTGGTCGATGTCATCCAAAACGATGTGGTGCTGGCCGGAGGTATCACCGGTTGCCGGAGGGTGGCCGGCTGGGCGGCGGCGAACGGTTCGGTGTGGTCGCCTCACACCTGGTCCACCGGCATGGGTCTCTTAGCCAATCTGCACGCCGCCCTCGCCTTCTCCACCGGCGAATACCTGGAAGTGCCCTTCGATCCCCCTGGCTGGCCGGCGGAGGTTCGCGACTTCATGCTGGCGACTCCCAACCAGGTAATCGACGGCTCCTTGGTGGCACCCTCGGGCCCCGGGCTCGGGGTGGAACCCGACTTCCGGGCATTAGAAAGATGGAGGGTGGGTTAAGTGAAGGCCATGGTGTGGTCGGCGCCCGGCACCGCCGGAACGGTGGAAGAGGTGACGCTCACCCCGCCCGGCCCAGACGAAGTGGAGTTGCAGGTGGCGGCGGCGGGCGTGTGCCATTCGGACTACCACCTGGCCTTGGGACATTTCGGCCATCACCGCTTCCCCACCGTCTTGGGCCACGAAGGCGCCGGAATAATCACCGCCCTCGGCCCGGGGGTGGACTCCGTGTCGGTGGGGGACCGGGTGGCTCTCAGCTTCATGCCCTCCTGCGGGCGTTGCCGCCAATGCCTGCGCGGTAAACCAAATCTGTGCGAACCGGGATCGCGTGCTGCCTTCGCCGGCACCATGCTCGACGGCAGCTACCGGATGCATCTGGGCGACGGCACCCCACTCCAGCAGTTCCTCACCCTGGGGGTGTTTGCCGAGCGGACGGTGGTCCCTGCCCGCTCGGTGGTGAAGGTCCCCGACTCGCTCCCGCTGGAACAGGCCGCGTTGGTGGGGTGTGCGGTGGTGACCGGATTCGGAGCGGTCCGCAACGTCGGCAAGGTTGGCCCCGGGGATCGGGTGGCGGTGATTGGCTGCGGTGGAGTGGGATTGCAGGTGATCGCCGCCTGCGCTAGGGCCGGCGCCGAAGCAGTGGTGGCCATCGACGCCTCTCCGGGCAAGGAGGAGCTGGCCCGCAGCCAGGGCGCCACCGGCTTCCTGCTCCCGGCCGACGCCCAAGGACCCTTTGACATCGTTTTCGAGGTGGTGGGGCGGACCGACACCATCGAACTGGCCTGGCGGCTTCTCGACGCCGGGGGTTCGGTGGTGGTGGTGGGCATCACCGAAGCGGGGGTGGAAGCTCACCTCCGCACCATCGACTTCTCCTCCGAGAAGAGCTTGCGCGGCTCCTTCTACGGCTCGGGCGACCCCGCTACTCAAATCGCCGAACTGGCTGCCCTGGCCGCCTCCGGGGTCCTGGACCTGGAGCGGGTGGTGAGCCACACCACCGACCTCTACGGGATCAACGAGGCCTTCGCCCGCCTCTCCCGGGGAGAGGGGGCCCGCACGGTGGTGCTCTTTTGACTCCCTCCTCCTCCGG
>DATEDX010000164.1:0-8263 GCA_035281425.1 Acidimicrobiia bacterium | reverse complement strand
GGGTGCATCACGGGGGACCCGACGCCGCCCTGTGCCTCTTCTCCCTCGAGGTCATTCAAGAGATGCAACGTGAGGGCCACCCAATCTTCCCCGGCGCGGCCGGGGAGAACCTGACCATCACCGGACTCGACTGGTCGGTTGTGGTCCCCGGCAGCCGCTGGCGGCTGGGGGAGAAGGTAGAGATCGAGGTCACCAAGTTCACCATGCCCTGCCAGAAGAACGCCGGCTGGTTCACCGATGGCGAATTCATGCGGATGCATCAGGGTTGGTACCCCGGGTCCTCGCGGGTCTACGCCCGGGTCCTCACCCCCGGGAGAATCCGACCGGGCGACACGGTCGCCCCCCTTGATCCCGGTCCTTGACCGAACTGATGGGGGCGAAGGCCGGCTCCGGCGACGTGGCCCATCGCCGGGGAATCCTGATGACGGTGGCGGCGGCGGTTCTCTTCGGCCTCAACGGAGCGGTGGCGGCCGACCTGCTTACCGCCCTTCCCTCAGTGGCGGTTGCCCAGATCCGTTCCGTCCTGGCCGCCGTCATCCTGGCCGCCATCGCCTATCGCCGCCGGCTCACCCGCCATGGAGGACACCTCCCCGCCCTGGTGGGGCTGGGCCTGATCTTGGCTGCGGTCACAGTTTCCTTCTTCATCGCCATCTCCCGGCTGGGGGTGGGGCCCGGGGTCACCATCCAGTTCACGGGTCCGGTTTTGGTCCTCGCCTGGATGCGATGGGTGAGCAAACGCCCCGTGCCGTCGGTGGCCTGGCTGGCAGCCGTCACCGCCCTGGTCGGGGTGGCCCTCCTCAGCCGGGCCTGGCAAGCCAACCAGATCGACCTGGTCGGATTGGGTGCCGCCCTCAGCGCCTCGGTTACCTTCGCCGCCTATCTCATTCTGTCCGGCCATCTGGGGAAGTTTCTGCCGGCGGTGAGCGTCACGGCATATGGTTTCGCCTTCTCGGCGGTGGCCCTGTTGCTCTTCTCACCGCTGCAACTGCCCCCCTTCCGCCCGGTAATCGTCGTCGAGTTGGTGTGGCTGGTGACGCTGGGGACGGTGGCCCCGTTTCTCTTGGAAGTCGCCGCCCTGCGCCGAGTCGATCCGGGAACGGTGGGAGTGGTGGCCACTCTGGAACCGGTGATCGGCGCTTCCACCGCCTGGTGGTGGCTCGGTCAGGTTCTCGACGGTTGGCAGATCGCCGGGGGGCTGATCGTGGTGGGTTCGGTGGCGGTGGTGCAGCGTTATACGGGAGCTGAACCGTCCCCGATCGGTTGACGAATCCCGGCTTCATACACTGCCCGGGCGATGGTCAGTTCGGTGGCTCCCCTCCGCATCCGGCGCTTCCGCACGTTGTGGGCGGCGTCGGTCTTCTCCAATATCGGAGCGTTTCTCCAGGCTTCCGCCGCCGCCTGGTTCATGCTCGAGCTGACCGGATCGGCCACCTGGGTGGGACTGATGAGTGCCTCTACCAGCCTTCCCTTTCTAGCCCTGGCGCTGGTGGCGGGCGCCATCGCCGACATGATGGAACGAACCCGGGTGCTGATCTACGCCCAGGCGGTCATGGGGTCGGCGGCCGCGGCCATGGCCGCCCTCACCTTCTTGGGTCATGCCACCCCGGAACGCTTGCTCGGGCTGGGTCTGGTAATGGGGGTGGCCGGCGCCTTCAACCTCCCCGCCTGGCAGGCTCTGGTGCCCGACCTGGTCCCGCGGGAGATGGTGGCCAGCGCGGTGGCGCTCAACTCGGTGGCGTTCAACGTGGCCCGCACCGTAGGACCGGTTCTGGGTGGCCTACTGGTGGCGACCTTGGGCGCGGCCTACGGCTTCGGACTCAACGCCTTGTCCTATCTCTTGGTGATCGGCGCCCTCTGGGCGATGCGCCGCCGCCACCCAGATGCCCCCGTCCGGGACCAAACCCCCCTCAGCACAGCCATCGCCCTCGGTATTCGCTACGCCCGCTACACCCGTCCCTTCCGCCGGTTGCTGCTCATCGGAGCGCTGTTCGCCCTTACCTCGGCGGTGGTCCAGACTGCCCTTCCCAGCCACACCGAAGCTCTCGGGGGCGGTTCCCTCGCCTACGGATTGTTGCTGGGCGCAATGGGAGTAGGGGCGATCGCCGCCGGCTTTACCCGTCGCCACGTAGTGGATCGGATGGGGAGCCGTTCGGTCCCTCTCACCATGACGGCATTCGGGGTAGCCGGAATCGGGGTGGGGTTGGCTCCCGGTTTGGTTTGGGCCGGAGCGGGTCTGGTCATCGCCGGGGCCTGCTGGCTATGGACCCTGGCCACCCTCAACACCACCGCCCAACTTCTCAGCCCCGCCTGGGTACGGGGGCGCACCATGAGCCTCTACACCCTCTCTTTTGTCGGCATCTACCCACTCGGCTCGATTCTGGCCGGCGCCGTGACCGACGCCATCGGTACGGCCAGCGCCTACGCGGTGCTATCGGCGGCGGGAATCGCCTTGGGGATCGCCACCATCCGGGCCGGAATACCCGGCCTCGACGACATCGTCTCTCCCGAGTTCTCCGAGGACCGCACCGCCCCCGTCCATCCCGAGGCGGGTGGCGGGGGCCCGGTCATGATCCTCAACAACTGGCGCATCAACCCTGAAGACGCCGAGGAGTTCCTGCGGGCCATGAATGAGTTGCGTTTGGTCCGTCTCCGTACCGGCGCCTACCGCTGGCGTCTCTATCGCGACGCCAGTGACCCTCTCAATCTCACCGAGGCATTCCTCACCACCTCGTGGGAAGAACATCTCAACCAGCACTCTCGTATCGACGACTCCTCGGCCCTTCTCATCCGTCAGGCGCGAGCCTTCGATCGGCGCGGCGATCCCACCACCCAACACCTGGTGGCGATCGACGTCGAAGAGGCACCCGACTTCGACGACCTCGTCCTCGCCCACGAGGTGATGCATGCCTCCGACGGATCCATCCCCATCACCGAGGCGGCCGACCAGACCCGCGAAGAACAGGTGGGCAGGGCTTGACCTCGTCATCTCGTCGAGCCACTCCCCGAGGTGGTCGCTACCTGGCTCTGCTCCGCCGCAATCCCGATCTGCGCCGCCTCTATCTCTCCAGGCTGATTTCGTTCGGGGGAGACTGGTTCCTGTTGGTGCCCATGCTGGGCCTGGTCAATGAACTGTCCGGGTCGCCGGTCTTGACCGCGGCGGTCCTCGCCGCCAACACCCTCCCTGCCTTCCTCGCCTCCCCGTTTGGTGGGGTTCTGGCCGACCGCTTCGACCGCCGCAAAATCGTGGTTGCCGCCAACCTGGCGGCGGCTGGGGCTTCGGCCACCATGCTCTTCGTCGACTCCGACATCGGATTGGCGCTCGGCGGTGGCGTTCCGTTAGCCCTGGCCGGCCTGGCGGTGCTGGCCGTGCTCAGCGCCCTTATCGCCCCCGCCACCTCGGCGGCCCTACCCGCCCTGGTCGCCCCCGAAGACCTGGCCGACGCCACCTTCCTGGTCGAGTCGACCTGGGGCACCATGGCCGCGGTGGGCTCGGCGCTGGGCGGGCTAGTGGCCACCGTCCTCGGCCGGGACGCCGCCATCGCCGTCGATGCCATGAGTTTCCTTGTCGCCGGCGGCTTGATTTGGCGGGTACGACAACCGATGCGCCGGGGCGAGGCGACCACCTCGGGACGGATGCGCCACGCCCTCGGCGACGCCTGGACCTATGTCCGCCGCCACCCCCCGGTGGCCGCGTTGCTCACCTCCAAGGCAGGGTTCGCCATCTTCGGTGGAGGGGCGGTGGCGTTGCTGCCCGTCCTCGCCCTCGAGGTCTTCCGGGCGGGAGACGCCGGGACCGGGCTCCTCCTCGGGGCCCGCGGGGTGGGAGTGGTAGTGGGACCGTTCATCATCCGGGCAATAGTGGGTGGTGAAGACCGGCGCCTCCTCACCGTCATCGGCTGGACCATGGCTCTCTGGGGTGTCTCCTACCTCGGCACAGCTCAGGCACCCACTTTGCTCCTGGCCGCCGCCGCCGTCCTGGTAGGTCACGCCGGCGCCGGAAGCCAGTGGTCGTTTTCGTCCTACGGGCTTCAGCGGTATACGGACGACTTCATCAAAGGCCGCATCTTTGGTCTTGACTTTGCCGCCGTCACCCTCACCGCCACCATCTCCCAGCTGGCCTTCGGTTGGCTGGCAGAGACCGTCGCCGTGAGGCGCATCTTCACGTTCACGGCCCTGGCCGCAGTCGCCTTCGGCATTGCCTGGTGGCGGGCCACTCGCCGTTTCTGGCAGGTGCCTCCGCGGACGGAAAAGCTGCAACCACCGGCCCCGGTGGAGGGTTCTTCTCCTTGATGGAGCAACTCTGCCTGAGGCTGGCCACCGATCTCGACGAAGCCTTCCCCGACCTGGTGCGATGGCTGCAAGACGACCTCTTCTCGGGTTTGCGGCCACTAGCGGGAAGCGAAGCCGAAGACCTCACCCAGGAGACGTTCATCCGGGCCTACCGGGCTCTGGCCAGCTATCCATCCCAGCGGATCCTCGAGCTGCGACTACGAGGATGGATCTGGACCATCGCCCTCAACTTGGGACGAAACCACGTGCGTGACCACGCCCGCCGCCCCCAGTTAGCCGTGGATGGGCTGGATCGGGCGACCTCCGACCCCGAGCCCCCGGACCTGGAGGCCTGGGAGCGGCGCCTGGGCAGGCTCTCTGTGCCGATCCGGCGGGCAGTGGTGCTCCGGCACGTGGTGGGATTGGACTACGACGAGATTGCGGAGGCCCTCAACCGCCCCGAAGGAACGGTGAAAGCCGACGTCCATCGAGGGCTGCAGAGACTCCGCCTGATAATGGAGAACGAGCAATGACTGCAGAAATCGAATCGAGACTTCGCCATCTACGGGGAGTCGCCCCACCCCTCCTGGTCGCATCGGTTGAGGTGGGAACCGGGTTGGTGGAGGGGTATGCCCCCTACCAAAGCCCGTTGGGAGAGGTGGTGGTCACCTTCAATCCCCGTGGGGTGAGTTCGGTGGACCTCGCTCTGGGCGACTTCGAGGAGCGATTCTTCGGCCGGCGGGGAAAACGGCTCACCCGGGCGTTACCCCCCGCCGAGTGGCAGCGGTTGATCGGGAAAGCCCTCGAAAAGGGCAACCCTGGGGATCTCCCCCTCGACCTGGGATCGCTTAGCGGCTTCCGGAGGCAGGTGCTGGAGACCGCCGGCACCATCCCCCGGGGTCAGGTTCGACCCTACTCATGGCTGGCGGCCCAGGTGGGACGGGCGGGAGCGGCTCGGGCGGTGGGTTCCACCATGGCACACAACCCGGTCCCCCTCATCATTCCCTGCCACCGGGTAGTCCGTTCCGACGGCCGCATCGGTGAATATTCGCTGGGCGGACCGGAAAACAAGTGGTCACTCCTCCGAAGCGAGGGCGCCGATCCCGAGCATCTGGAAGAACTTGCCTCCCGTGGAGTCCGTTATCTGGCCTCAGACAGCACGCGCATCTTCTGTCTTCCCACCTGCCGGAACGCCCGACGGATCACCGAGACTCACCTGGTGCGATTCACGACAAAAGAGTCCGCAGCCTCAAGCGGATACCATCCTTGCCGGATCTGCCTGCCCTAATATCCCCGTAGGGACGCCAATATGGCGGAGAGGACTGGAGTGGGTGGATACAAGGGCGGAAACGGCACCCCTGCATGGGGCCTGGTGCCGGAGGCTCAATTTGCTCAATGAAAATGCCCGGGGGGGCGATATTTCTTTGCAGGCGGCGGACGCTTCGCCGGCTCTGAAGACCATTTCATCCAGGGAGTCGAATTGACGGTGCCAGAATCGCGTTGGGTTTCTCACGACGGTGAGGAAACCGAAGCGACAGTAGAACCAAGAGGTGATACCTGGGAGGCGAGGGTGGTCACCGAGGTCAAGGAAAGTCATGCCAGCGCCGGTCCCGGGTTCGCCGGCACTTTCGTCACCGACGACGCGGTGGTAGAAGGCTCCCTCGAATTCCAGGGCGACACCCTGGTGATGTGGGCCGGTGAGGCCCCCCTCCTCTCCTGGCAGCCGGGGCAATGTTTGTTGGAGCGGCTCACCACCAACCGGTTCGTGCTCACTGCCAGCGGCGAAACCATCACCTTCACCGCCGACGATCCCGAGGCGCTCGAGGCCGCACCTTCCTACCGCCTCTTCGGCCCCGAGGATCCCGAGACCGTGCCCGACCGGAAGGCAGTCGCCACTGTTCATCCCCTTCCCCCGGCCGAAACTGCAGCCCCCGAGGTACCACCGCCTCCTGCCGAGCCGTTGCCAAAAAGCGACGGGGTCAGGTCCCGGCCCTACATCAAGGCGGTCAAACCGTTCGAAGCCGAACCCGACCAAGAACCTCCACCAGCCGAAGAGAGCCCGGATGGAAGCGAGTTGGACACCCAACCGGCACCCCCCACCGAGCCTTCTGACGAAGGGGCCACTATTGCCGACTTCGCCATCACCCGGGCTCGCAAGACCCGCTCGGTGCGGGCAGCCCGCTGGTGGACCCGGGAGGTCCAGACCGCCGCCATCAAAGTGGCGGTGGTCTCGGGGGTAGTGCTGGTGGTGGTGGGGTTTGCCTACGGCTTGATGTTGGTGACAGGTGGCCTCGATCCGGAGGCGCCTCCCACCGCCGAGTCCGGTCCCACCAATTCGATCGTTACCGTACCTACCACCACGGTGGTCACAGCCGCCCCTCCCGTCACCGTTCCCCTCACCACCTCGGTCTTCGAGTTGTCAGGAAGCGAGTTCGCCGAACGATGGAATGCGCTCGCCTCGGACCTCGACGACTCCCTCCTGTTGAGTCCCAATCTGGAAGACTCGTTCTCGGTGGTCCTCAACGCCAACATCACTCTGGATGGTGTGCTCGATCCTGCCACCGGCATCCTGCGGCTGCGGGCCGCCCCCACCGGCACCCCGGAAGGCGATCGGACCATTTTGATCTCCTTGGCCCTCCTCATCGGCACCTCCGAGCCCTCGCTCACTCCCGCTCATCGCGGGCAGCTCTTGGAGGCGCTGGGACTCGATCCCCGCGACCCGCAGCTGGGCGGTATCGACGCCGCCCGAACCTACAACGGCCGCCTGTTCCAGCTGGTGTACCTAACTGAAGAGCGAGTCCTCGAGTTCGTGGTTACCCCGGAGTCGGCGCCCTCCACCACCACCACCGCTGGCAGTTGAGCTTCTTCCCGCTACGACCGGGAGAAGGCTTCGATCAGGGTCCCGAGAGGGGCGAGGTCCTCCGGTTGGTTGAGACCCACGGGAGCTAGAAAGATCGCTTCCACTCCTCGCTCGGCCATCGCTCGATACCGTCCGATGTGGAGGTCAATGTCCCCGGCGTGATGGCGCTGGGCGAAAACGGCCGCCGAATGGGATCCCCGGTGCCGTTCCACCAACTCTGCAACCTCGTTTCGGTGGCGAGCGACCAGTGGGATATCCAGCACCGACACCTCGACCTCGGGTCGGTGCCACTTCTCTTTAGCGCTTTCCACCAGAGGCAGGAGGCGGTCGAGATCGGCGGTGGCCAGGTTGATCCCGTCGGCCAGCCGGGCGGCGTGGTCGATTAACCGTGGCCCTCTCCCACCGACGATGATCGGTACCTTCCCAAGTGGTCGGGGGTAACACACTGCCTCGGCGATCGTGGTCATCCGCCCCACGTAGCTGGCCTGTCCCGGACCCCACATGACCGGAAGGATGTGCAACGCATCTTCCAGGGCGGCGAGGCGCTGGCCCGGCGCCAAGGAAGGAAACCCGTAACTCCGCTGTTCGGCGCTGAACCATCCGGCCCCGATTCCGCAGTAGGCGCGGCCCCCGGAGAGGACATCCAGGGTGGCGACCATCTTCGCCAGCAGAGCGGGGTTGCGGAGGGTGACCCCGCTGACCAGAGCGCCCAGCTGGAGCCGGGTGGTACGCGCCGCCAAGAAGGCGAGGGTGGTGTATGCCTCCGGCATCGATTCGAAGGGCCGTCCCACCTGAGGGATTTGCATCAAGTGATCCATCACCGCCACTCCGGCAAAACCGAGGTCTTCGGCGGTGACTACAAGCGCGGTGAGCCAGTCCTCCAATCCGGTGGCCGGGAACTGAGAAACCTGATGGTAAAACCGCAGCCCCACCGGGTCCTGACGTTGGCGTTCCCGGCTCAGCCGAGCCTCCGGAGAGTGGGCCGGCTCCACCCCCTGGCCGGCGGCAACTATCAGCTGGCCTTCTCCTTCCAAACGCTCCCGCAGCTGGCGAAAGCGTCGGATCTGGGAGGTGAGGACCTTCTCGGGGACCGGTCGGGACCGACCTCGGTTGCGGGCTCGCATTACCGCCTCG
>DATEDX010000163.1:0-7508 GCA_035281425.1 Acidimicrobiia bacterium | reverse complement strand
GCCCGGGAAACCGCCTGGGGCCGGTCACTTCTCGGCAACCTCGGCTTGGTGCTGGTCCTCAACGCCGCCCTGCCTCTCATCTATCCCCAAATCTCCTGGCAGGGACATCTGGGTGGCTTCCTGGCCGGTCTCGCCATCGCCCAGATCTGGACGGCGGTCCGCAATGAACGCCTCCGCCCCCTGGTGCCCCTGGCAATCATCGTCTTGACGATTCTCGTGACCCTTCTCTAAGCAGGGCCTGATGCCCCACCCGGGGCTGCCCTCGCCTCCTTGACCGCTCCGCTATGGTCAAGAACTACACGCATGTCGTTCGCCCACCTCCACCTGCACACCGAATATTCGATGCTCGACGGAGCGGCTCGGGTGAAAGACGTGGTGGCGGCAGCTGCCGCCGATGGGCAGCCGGCGGTGGCCATCACCGATCATGGGGTTCTTTATGGGGTGGTCGACTTCTACAAGGCGGCGACCCAGACCGGGATCAAGCCGATCATCGGAATCGAGGCTTATGTAGTCGACGGGAGCCGCTTCGATCGCCCCCGGGGCAACGACAACATCCGCTACCACATGACCCTGCTGGCGGTCAACGAGACCGGGTACCGCAACTTGATGAAGCTGTCGTCGCGGTCGTTCCTCGAGGGTTACTACTACAAGCCGCGCATGGATACAGATCTCCTCTCCGCTCACGCCGAGGGGATCGTTGCTACCTCAGGCTGTCTGGGTGGTCCGGTGGCTCGGCGCCTCGCCCCAGACGCCTCCCGGGAGGAAGGAACGGTGGGAGCGGGACGGGACTTCGAAGGAGCGCTTGGAGCCGCCGCTCACTATCAGGAGATCTTCGGTGCAGAGAACTTCTTCATCGAGCTCCAAGACCACGGACTGGAAGCGCAACGGCGGATCATGCCCGACCTGATCGAGATCGGGCGCCGGATCGGGGCTCCGCTTCTCGCCACCAACGATGCCCATTACACCCGGCGGGACGAGCACGAAGCCCACGACGTGCTCCTCTGCATCCAGACCGGATCCAACCAGGACGACCCCAACCGGTTGCGGTTCGAATCGCCCGACTTCTACCTCAAGTCGGCGGCGGCGATGAGGACGTTGTTCCCCAACGATCTCTTTCCCGAGGCCTGCGACAACACCCTCCTCATCGCCGATCGGGCCAAGGTCGATCTCGACTTTGGTCGCATCCTGCTACCCCAGTTCCCCGTCCCTCCCGGGCATACCGAGCAAAGCTATCTGGAAGAACTGGTCTATACCGGGGCCCGCCGCCGTTACGGCGACCCGCTTCCCGACGAAGTCCGCCACCGCATCGTCGATGAGCTCACCGTCATCTTCGACATGGGCTTTCCCTCCTACTTCCTCATCGTTTGGGATTTGATCCGCTACGCCCGCGAACGCCGGATTCGGGTGGGTCCCGGTCGGGGGTCGGCCGCAGGGTCGATCGTGGCTTACTGCCTGGCCATCACCGACCTCGACCCCCTCGCTCACGGGCTTATCTTCGAGCGGTTCCTCAATCCCAGCCGGCGGCAGATGCCCGACATCGACATGGACTTCGATGAGCGGTACCGGAGCGACGTCATCCGCTACGCCGCCGAGAAGTACGGCTCCGACCACGTTGCTCAGATCATCACCTTCTCCACCATCAAGGGGAAACAGGCGATTCGGGACGCGGCCCGAGTTCTAGGTCACCCTTATTCGTTGGGCGACCGGGTCGCTAAGGCCATGCCCCCCGCCATCCTCGGCAAAGAGGCCACCCTCGACCAGTGCCTCAACCCTCCACCCCCCGAAGCCGACTCCGAGATCAAAGATTGGTTCGCCAACGCCGCCGAGCTGAGAGAGATGTACCGGTCCGACCCGGAAGTGGCGAGGGTGATCGACGTGGCCAAGGGCCTCGAGCATCTCCGCCGCCAGGACTCGATCCACGCCGCCGCGGTGGTGATCTCCCCCTCGCCGTTGGTCGAGTTGGTCCCGGTGCAACGCAAAGGCGACGACGCCGAGACCGTCACCCAATACGAGATGAATGCCATCGCCGCTCTGGGTCTGCTCAAGATGGACTTCCTCGGGCTCCGCAACCTCTCCATCATCGAACGGACCCTGGAGTTGATTCGCGAAGGTCGGGGAGAGGAGGTGGACATCGATTCGGTGGCCCTCGACGATCCCGCCACCTATCAGCTGCTCTGTCGGGGAGACACCATCGGCGTCTTCCAGTTGGAGGGCACCGGATTGCGCAACCTGGTGAGGGGTCTGCAGCCGGACCGTTTCGAAGACATCGTCGCCCTGGTTTCTCTTTACCGCCCTGGTCCCCTCGGCCAGAACATGCACACCAAATACGCCGACCGCAAGAATGGTCGGTCCTCCATCGAGTTTCCCCACCAGGCCACTGAGCGGTTCCTGGGCGACACCTACGGCATCATCGTTTACCAAGAGCAGGTGATGCAGATCGCCCAGGAGATGGCCGGCTATTCGATGGCCGAGGCCGACGACCTCCGCAGCGCCATGGGCAAAAAGGTGAAGTCGGCGATGCAGGCTCAGCGGGAAAGGTTCATCGCTCGATGTGTCGAGCAGGGCCATCCCCCCCAATTGGGCGCCGATCTCTTCGACGCTATCGAGCCCTTCGCCGGCTACGGGTTCAACAAGGCCCATGCCGCTTGCTACGCCCTGGTGGCCTACCAGACCGCCTGGCTAAAGGCGCACTATCCGGCCGAATACATGGCGGCGCTCCTCACCGCCACCAAACGGGACAAGGACCGCACCGCCATCTATCTGGCGGAGTGCCGGGCCCGGGGGATTGAGGTGCTGGTTCCCGACGTCAATGAGTCCGACGTGGACTTCTCCGTCACCGAGGGGAAGATCCGGTTCGGGCTGTCGGCGGTTCGTAACGTCGGAGAAGGAGTGGTGGAAAAGATCGTGGCCGAACGCCGCCAAGCGGGTCGATTCGGCGACTTCTACGACTTCTGCGACCGGGTTGATCCGTTGGTTCTCAACCGGCGGACGGTGGAGTCGCTGGTCAAGGCCGGGGCCTTCGATGGGATGGGGCATTCCAGGAAGGCCCTATTCCTGCGTTGTGGGGAGATCATCGATGCCACCCTGGAACGCCGTCGCAACGAAGAGATGGGCCAATTCTCGCTGTTTGGCAACGGTGAGGCGGGCGCCGACCATCCCCGCCCCTCCATCGATGGTGACGAGTGGAGCCAGAAGATCAAACTCGGGTTCGAGAAGGAGATGCTCGGTCTCTATGTTTCGGACCATCCGCTGCTGGCCGCCACCGGAGCTCTCGCCGCCACCATGCCCATTCCCTCGCTGGCCGAACAGAAGGACAAAGCCGGGGTCGTGATCGGCGGTTTGATCGGATCGATCACCCGGCGCTTTACCAAGAAGGGTGAGTTGATGTTGTTCTTCCAGGTGGAGGACCTGGAAGGGTCGGTGGAGGTGGTGGCCTTTCCGGGAGTCGTTAACGAATACGGAGCTCTGGTCATCGAAGACGCCATCGTCACCGTCAAAGGGCTTCTCGACCACCGGGGGGAAGATGTCAAGGTCATCGCTCGGGAGATCGCTGAAGTCGACGTCAAGGCCGGGGCTGAGGTGCGCCTCGAGGTACCGGCTCGCCGGCTTTCCCCCGACCTCATCAAACATCTGAAGGACATCCTCTCCCATCATCCCGGTCCCGCCCCCGTCTATCTGCACATGATCTCCGATCGCCATCACCGCGTCCTCCGACTCGACGACCGTCACCGGGTGGAGCCTCGTTCAGCCCTTTACGCCGAACTGCGGGAACTGCTGGGCCACAGCGCGGTCCGATAGCTGATCGCTCTTTTCCCCCCAGGAACCCTTAGGGGCAACGCTGGGGGGAGTCTCCCGAAGGGGAGAAGGGAGCCTTTCCGCCTTCCGTCTTCCGTCTTCCGTCTTGAATGCGGCCGTGGCGGCGCCCGAGGAGGTAGGTGCCGACCGCCGTCAGCACCAGAAAGACGCTCCCTAGGCTCACCCGCAGCATCTGTTTGGTTTTGCGGGCAAAGATCACCACCGGCCAGCCCCGCTCGTGGGCGACGTCCTCCAGGTGCCCGTCGGGGTTGACTGCCACCGGATGACCCACCAACTCAAGCATGGGGAGATCGGAAATGGAGTCTGAATAGGCGTAACTTGCGGTCAGGTTGTAGCCGCGTTCGGCGGCGAGGGCGGCGATTGCCTCCACTTTGCCCTGGCCATACACAAACGGCCCGTCGATTTCGGCGGTGTAGTGGCCGTCGACCACCTTGCCCCGAGTGGCGACCGCCCCGGTCATCCCCAGGGCGTCGGCCAGCGGGGCGACGATCCCGTAGGGGGAGGCCGAGACAATCCAGGTGTCCCGCCCCGCCTGGTGATGCATTTTGATGAGCCGCTTCGACTCGGGCCGCACCCGCGCTACCAAACGGGGGAGGACGCGTTGGGCGACATCCTCCAGCACTTCCACCGCCACCCCTTCGACCCGGCCCAACATGTCGGAACGGACCTGGTCGGAACGCTCACCCTGATCGCCCACCACCAAAAAGGCGAGGGCTCCTCTGGCGAATCGGCGGATGTCACGATTACTGACCAAACCCGCCCGCCACGCTTCGATGGCGAAGGGAAAGATCGATGCCCCTGCGATCAAGGTGCGGTCGAGATCGAAGAACGCCGCGGACACCAAGGAGAAGCTAGCGCGGACCGGCTCAGCTCAGAGTTCGGGCCAGCCTTCGGCCTGGTCGAGCAACCCGGCCAGGGCCTCGACGTCGGTGGGAGCATGGGCCAGCCAGGGAATGGTGGCGAGGCTGGTCGGATAACGAGAGGCGAACTCAGCACGGGCGTCGGCCTGTCGTTGCGCCTCCGACCCCCACCGAGCCAGGTTCTCTGCCAGGGCGAGATTGGTGCGGGGCGGTAGAGGAGCGGATGCCCAGCGCAGCGGCAGGGCCCGGTTGAAGACGACCAGGGCGGGAGGGGAGGCGACATCGGGCAGTTCCCGGTAGAACCGGACGGCTTCTTGAAGGGGAGCGGGATCGGCGGTGGTGACCACCAGGGTGGTGGCCCGGCGAAAGTGGGCCTCGATCACCTGCGCCCGCCGCCGTACCCCGTCATAGGTGGTGCGGAGATCCATCAAGAACTGCGCCACCCGTTCCAAAAGGTCCGACCCCAGCAACTGATCGGCGAAGCGCAGCAAAGGACGGGCCCCCCGATTGAACAGCAGTTGCCGCCCGGGAAGCCGGCCCCCGGTGAGGAGTCGTAGCAGCCGTCCCCCAACCAGGTCGGCCATCTGCGATGGAGCGGTGAAGAACTCGATGCCTCCGGCCGCGGGAGGGGTGTCAACCACGATCACCTCCCAGCGGGCCGAGTCGATGTAGTCGGCTGCCGCCTCGGCGGCGGCATATGACTGGGAAGCGGGGAAGTGGGCGGTAGCGGCCTGGAAGAACTCACTCGTCACCAACCGCTCCGCCACCGCCGGGTCAGCATGGCGGCGAGCCACCGCCTGCCAGGATCCGGCCGGGTCGATCATGGCCCCCCACAATGCTTCTTCACCCGGTACTTGACGGGGCCGGGAACCCAACTCCAAACCTAGGGCACCAGCCAGTCTGCGGGCCGGGTCGACCGTCACCACCAGGGTGGGTCGACCACGGCGGGCCGAGGACACCGCCAAGGCTGCCGCCACTGTGGTCTTTCCCACTCCTCCCGCCCCGGTCACGACCACCGTGCTCACGCTCCAGGAACCTCCCAGGCGTCGGCGAGACGAGCGGCCACCTCGCCGGGGGTGAGCAGGCCGAACAGGAACGGCAGCGTCCGATCGGGGGGGAGCCGCTCCAGCCACTGCTGCTGCTCCTCCCACAAGGACCGGTGGAGGGCTGCTGCCTCCGCCGCCGCCCCGCTCCCGAGGGCGTCGGTCGCCAAGCGAGGGAGGATCCGGTTGGCCACCAACTCCACAGCACCGATCACCTTCTCCTGTCCCAGTTGGGCCAGGGTTTCTTCGGTTTCGATGGTGGGAAGCTCCTCGGCCAGGCTGATGAGGATGAGACGGGTGGCGGCCGGATCGAGCAAGAGCCCCGCCATCCACTCGGCCTGCTGACGGATGCGGCCCGAAGGAACCAACTCAGCGATGGTGGAGGGCGCCCGCAACAGCCCGAAGATCTGCCCGGTGGGCGGGCAGTCGGCCACCACCAAGTCGTAGTGCTCCTCACGCACCTCCCACAGCACCTTCCCGAGGGTGACAATCTCCCTGATCCCGGGGGCGGTGGCGGCGAGAGCATCGAAGGCGCGGGCGGCGGGACCAAAAGTGGCCAGCCCCGGCACTCCCACCTGCACCTTCAAATATTCGATCAGGGCCTTGCTGCGGTCGACGGCCAGCGCCCACAGCCCGGGCCGGATCTCGGTACTGGTGAAACCGAGCGGGCCCACCCCGAGATGGGTGGCTACCCCTCCCCCCGCCCCCACATCGATCAACAGCACCCGCTGCCCTTGGCGCTGGGCATAGATGGCAAGGGCACAAGCCAGGGCCGACTTGCCTACCCCTCCCTTGCCGGAGACGAGCAGCAACCGTTCCGAAATCACCGGCTGGCTCTCATCGAGCGATCAGGAGCGGAGGGGGATTCGTAATACCAGGTGGTCGTCTTCCACCATCCAGGTGGCCGAGCCAATGAGCGAAAAATCCATGTAGTCGGTCTCGGCTTGTTCGATGAAACGTCGCCTTTCTTCCCCCGCCACCGGCGGCAATCCCCGCTCCTTCACCGCCTCTGCCCGGTGACGGAACCGGTCGATGAGGGCGTCTACATCGAGCTCGGCCATGTTCCTCCTCTCACACGGTGGCAGCGGAGGCTTCCCGCCGAGCCGCCGCCCGACGTTCCCCCTCCAGCCGCTCCAGGTCAACGCTGCCGTAATCCACATAGGTCATCGCCGCGGCCAGGGTGCGGTGCCCGGCCACCTCGGCGATCTGACGGTGCATCTCGGCGCAGACCGCTCGGTAAGTGGGATGACCGGCGGGCTGAGTGCGCAGCTCCAGCAGGTGGAAGGCCTGGCGGGCGTTCATCTCCATCACAAAACGTATGTTGTAGGCGAAAGGAACGGCATATTGGGCCACGTCGGGTCCCAATTCGCCCCGCAGCCGCTCATAGAGAACTCCCGCCTCGTCCATTACCCGGATGAACCGCTCCTTGACCCCGGCCTCGACCAAGTCATCGGGTAGATCGAACCCCAGCCTGGTCCCCAGGCGTTGCCACTCGATGGTCATCAGCCGGTGCCGTTGCAGGTCCCGGAAGGCGCCGAAGTCGCAGACGACATCGAAGCGATAGGTGGTGCGCTCCATCGCCCGACCTGGTTTGTGGCGGCGGTTGCTGCGTTCGCCCACCAGGGCGGCGATGAGGCTCAGCCGCTCCTCGTCGCTCATCTCGTCCACCATTCGCGCTAGTTGCCGGTCGGGCAGCTCGGAGACGGCGTAGAGGGCCGCCGCCGCCACCTTCCGCTCTCCTTCCGGGTCCCAGTCGGTGAGGGTCACGGCCGGCGCCGGCTCCGCCGGC
>DATEDX010000162.1:0-13847 GCA_035281425.1 Acidimicrobiia bacterium | reverse complement strand
ATGGGCCGCCACTCGGGGTGGATCGCGTTGCATGCTGGGCTGGCGGCGGGGGCGGAAGCGGTTCTCATCCCCGAGGTCCCCTACGACCTCGACCAGCTCACTACCCGCCTGCGAACCCGTCACGAGGCCGGCAGCGACTATTCGATCGTGGTGGTGGCCGAAGGGGTGGCCGACCCCACTGGGCAGCAGGTGATGGCCGGTACCGACCAGTTCGGCTTTGCCCGCTACGGCGGTGTGGCGGTGTCGATCGCTCAAGAATTGGAACGAAAGACCGGCTACGAGTCGAGGGTGATGATCCTCGGCCACCTCCAACGGGGCGGTACCCCCACCGCCTTCGATCGAGTGCTGGCCACCCGGATGGGGGTGAAAGCCGCCGAGCTCGCTCTGGCCGGCACCTCGGGAGTGATGGTGGCGGTGCAAGGCACGGAGATGGTGGCAGTGGACCTGGCCACCGCCTGTGCCGAACCACGCTCGGTCCCGGCCTCGCTGTGCGAGATCTCGGGGTGGTTCACTGTCTAAGTCCACCCAAATTCGCCTTCTTAGGACCCAAAGGGGCCGGAAAACGGGCCCTCTGGGTCCTAAGAAAGCGGATCGGACCTGGTGCTAGCCCTTGACCACACCTAGTGGCCGGAGGCGAGCCACCCTGGCCGCGAGGCCGGCGCCTTCACAGGTTTCGGCTACCAGGTCGACGTCTTTGTAGGCATAGGGCGCTTCTTCGGCCAGGAGCTTGACCGAACCGGGACGGACAGCGATCCCTTCTTTCTCCAGGTCCGATTTGACTGCCCGCCCTTCTTTGACCTTGAGGGCGGCGTGACGGCTCATTACCCGTCCGGCACCATGGGCGGCAGAAGCGAAAGCGGGGTTGCCTGCCAAGCCCCGGAGGACCCAGGAGGCGGTGCCCATGCTTCCGGGGACGAGGACCGGCTGCCCCGACTCCGACAGATCGGTAGGCAGGTCGCGATGACCGGGGGGCAGCGCCCGGGTGGCACCCTTGCGATGAACGCAGAGCAGCCGTTCCACCCCGTCGACCGGGTGGCGCTCGATCTTGGCGAGATTGTGAGCCACGTCGTAGATGAGGGGCATCGCCGCCGGACTGCAGGTGGTGGCGGCGGCGAGAGCCCGACGGGCCGCCTCGGCCAGGATCTGACGGTTGGCCCAGGCGAAGTTGGCCGCCGCTGCCATCGCCCCCAGATAGGCCCTGCCCTCCGGAGAGTCCACCGGGACACAAGCCAGCTGGCGGTCGGGAAGCTCGATCCGATAGCGGGCCATCGCCGCCGCCATGAGGCGCAGATGATCCTGACAAGTCTGATGACCCAGACCCCTGCTACCGGTATGGATCATCACGCACACCATGCCCGGCGTCAGACCGAACGCCTCGGCGGTCCCGGGGTCGGTGACTTCCTGCACCACCTGAACCTCGAGGAAGTGGTTGCCGGCCCCGAGCGAGCCCAGCTGCCCTCCGCCCCGATGGCGGGCTTGCTCGGAGAGAGCGTCGGGGGTGGCTTCGGGAAGGCAGCCCCGGTCTTCGCAGCGGTCCAAGTCCCCGGCTGTCCCATACCCAGCCGCCACCGCCGCCCCCGCCCCGGAGTGAAGGACCTCCTCGAGCAGGTGTTGGTCGGCGATGGCTCCTTTGCCCAGGCCGCGGGGAATCCTCCGGTCCAATTCGGCCATGAGGGCGGAGCGGTGAGCGACGAAGTCGGCTTCGTCTAAAGGGGTGGCGAGGAGCCGCACCCCGCAGCAGATGTCGAATCCGACCCCACCGGGCGATACCACACCTCCCTGGTGGACGTCGGTGGCGGCCACTCCTCCGATAGGAAATCCGTAACCGGTGTGGATGTCGGGCATGGCCATGGAGGCGGTGACGATCCCCGGCAGGTGGGCGACGTTGCGAACCTGGTCGAGGGCGGCCTGATCCCGTTCCAGGTCCTCCGCGGTGAAGATGACTCCCGGAACTCGCATCCCGCCGACTACCGGCAATTCCAGGCGATAGGTATCTTGCCTTCGCAATTGACTCACTAGGGCAAGATACGCCAATCTGGTGGGATCATTGTGTGATCCGACAGGAGCAGAATGGGAATTACCGCCCCCGAACAGGTGTTTGAAACTACGTGACCAAGCAGCTCGAATCCATGCGGCCCGGGGCCGGGGAACGGACCCCGCTGGCCGACAATCTTGCCCTCTACCTCGACGGGGTGGGCAGCCATCGCTTGCTCACCGCCGATGACGAAATCCGGCTGGGCCAGGCGATGGAGGCTGGCCGCGAGGCGGCAACGCGCCTAGAGCGGGGCGAGGCCCGCACCGCCCGTGACCGCGCCCAGCTGGAGACGCTGGTGCGTGAAGGCGAAGCTGCCCGCCAGGCCTTTATCGAGGCCAACCTTCGGCTGGTGGTGGCCAACGCCCGCCGTTACGCCGACGGCAATCTGGACATGCTTGATCTGATCCAGGAAGGCAACCTTGGCCTCATCACCGCGGTCGAGAAGTTCGACTGGCGGAAGGGCTTCAAGTTTTCCACCTACGCCACCTGGTGGATTCGTCAGGCGATGCAGCGCGCTCGAGCCAACCTGAGCGGCAACATCCGGATCCCCTCCGCCCTTTTCGACCGCTACCCGGCGGTACGGGGAGCGGTCGAGGATCTCCGGGTAAAGCTGGGTCGCGCTCCCACCACGGCCGAGGTGGCGACGGAGACGGGTATGGGAGAAGTCGAGGTGGAGCGGGTGCTGGCCATGGTGGGGACGGTCTCGCTGGAGAGCCCGGTGGGTGAAGACGGAGCCATGCTCGGCGACTTCGTGGCCGATCCCGACGCCGCCGACCCCTCCTCGGAGGCGGAAAGCCAGATCGTGGAGGAGGCAGTGCGGCGAGCTCTCGATTCGCTGCCCGAACAGGCCCGGCAGATCCTCGAACTCCGGTTTGGGTTCGCCGATGGCTCCCCGGCCTCGTTGACGCACATCGCCGAGGTCACCGGCCTCCCCGCTCATCAGCTCCCTGCGCTCATCAGCCAGGCCCTGGCCGATCTGAGCCAAGGTCTTGAGCGCATCGAAGATATGCGCGCCGCCTAGAGCGGATCGGATACCTAAACGTCGAAGAAGACCCGGCCGTACCACCCGGCCGGGGTCTTCTCGACGGCCAGCTGGTGATAGGTGACTGCTTTTATGGGAGGCCCGGAGAGTTCCACCTCCTCCGCCTCTACGCCCCCGGCCCGCAACCCCGCCCCCAACTTCGCTTCATCCAGGTCCACCGCCAAGTCGCAGATGATCAGTCCTTCCACTTCGGCTTGGTAGAGCAGCGCCGAGAGGATGTCGACGACCAAATCGGGGAGCGAGCCCGACTCGACGGTGAACTCGAGGTGGCGATGGGCCGCCGCTGAAGGTAGGGGGGCCATGAGGGCGAACATGCCCAGGCCAAGTTGCTCGATGAGCCCGGCGAGGGTATCGGCGGTGGCCTCGATTCCAGTGTCGGCAGCGTGGGGGAGCGGTCGATAACTCACGTTGGCAGATTGGCCGGATAACCGAAGTGGGCGGTCACTAATTCGCTGTTGTTGATCGCCGGTACCGGTAGCAAGCTGCCCGGGCTGTTGGTCACGGAGATCAGCGCCGGAGCGCCCTCCAGACTCCCAAGGCGGCCAGCAATACTGTGACCAGGATCTTGGTGAAGTCGAGGATCGGCTCCACCCGCACGCCCTGAGGACCGATCGTGATCACCGCCACCGGGCGCCCCTGGCTTCCGCCCCCACCCCCGGCACCGGCTCCGGTGCCGCCGCCCTCCGGCCCATCCCCGGTACCGCCGCCGAATCCGAAGCCTCCGCCCCGTTCCCAGGCCGAGGCGGTGATGATCTGCTGGTCGCCGGCGACGATAGGTTCCGAAAAGATCGTGTCGGGTGAGGCGTCACCCAGGATCGACGCCAGGCTCTCTCTGACCTCGCGGGCCACGGACTCGATCGGGGGCTGACCGGTTTGGGTCATGAGCGACTCCTTCTCAACGATATGGCAACCGTCGTCATTGCCGCTATCAGCTTTAGGTACAAGACGTGGTCGTGGATCTTGATGGGCTGGGAGAGCCCCGGCATCTCTACCCGCAGCGGATGCGAGTAGCTCCAACCCCAGCCAAACCGGGAGCCGGCCACCATCAGCCTCACCTGCCGTGTGACGAGGGTGGTGTCGCCAACCGTCTTTCGTTCCAACCGAACCCGGAACATCTCCGAGGACGCTAGACCGTTTTGATTGCTACCCGACCACTGGCCACTACCAACTCACCGCCTCTCCCCAGTCCAGCGGTAGCAGCTCGATTCCCGCCTTCTCCAGGACACCCTTGACCATGTTGGTGATGAATTGCCGCCCCGTTGAGGAGAGGTAGAAGTCGTGGATCGGGATCACCTGAGACGGGCGGAGGCGTTGGGCAAACTCGACTGCCCTGCTGGCCGAACCCCAAGGGGTGATGAGAGGTAGTGCCAGAACGGGTGCGGTGGTGGTGGGCTGGTAGCTGTCGCCGGGGTGGGTAAAGACCCCGTCGATGGTGAAGGCACGATTGGGGGGCGCGGTCCCAGCCGGGGTGGTTTCGTGGGTCACGTCCTCGGCGCTGACCCCGGGCGGAGTCTCGGTGGATGCCTCCAGGTCATGGCCGGCGAGGAGGTCGGCCACCGCCTGATTGCAGTGCAGGGTGAGAGACCGCCGCCGGTCCCGCAACCAGGCAATGAACTCGGGGTGAACGTGGTCACGGTGTTCATGGGTGATCAGCACCCGGCTGACCTCGCCGATCGTTTCCAAGTCGATTGCTCCCGAGGTGAACGTATGGATGCCGGGATCGAGCAGGGTGGCGTCGGCGCCGGTGGTGACAAGCACACACGAGTCGGTCAATCGGCGGAGGGTGGCCATGGGCTCAACCCCCTGGTGAGCGGTCGCGGATGACCTGGTCGATCGTTCGCTCGAAGTCGGGGAAGCGATCAACTGCCTCCCGGAAGTCCCAGGCCATGATGGCACCGAGCTTCATGGGAGTAACCGCCACCACATCGGCATTGCGATGAAGGTCCTCGAGTAGGGCCATCTCTCCGAAGACGTCACCGGCGCCCAATGAGGTAATCACCATCCCCTCGCGGCTGACCACCGCCGAGCCTTCGAGGATGACAAAGAAGCGATAGGCATGATCTCCGGCTTTCACCATGTGGCCCCCCACCGGGACCGTCACTTCCTGCAGGCGATCGTCGAGGAAGTCGAGGATCTCCGGATCGAGGTTCCTGAGAACGTTGATGGAGCCGAGTCTCGAGATGTGCACCTCCTCAATCTGGCCAGGAGCCTACGCCGACTTGACCCGAGCCGCGATCTCGGAGGCTATGGCTAAAGAGGCCGTGGCCGCCGGTGAGGGAGCGTTGAGCACCGCCACCACCCGCTCGCCTTCGGCGAAGGCGAAGTCATCCACCAGGCCGCCGTCGGGGGAAAGGGCTTGGGCTCTCACCCCTGCTCCGGCCCGGATCAGATCTGATGGTCCCACCTCGGGAATCAACGCTCGGGCGGCTTTGACCAGAAGCCGGGGTATCAGGGATCGAGCGATTTCCCCCAACCCGGTGCGCCAGTATTTGCGGGCCAGGCTCCCCAAACCTGGTGTCGTGAGAATCTCCCACAGGTCGGAAGCCACGAATTTGCCCCACGAGTAGCCTTCCCGAGCGAAGGCCAGCACCGCGTTGGGTCCGACCTCCACGGTGCCGTCGATCCGCTTGGTGAAGTGAACTCCCAGAAAGGGAAACCGGGGGTCGGGCACCGGGTAGATGAGGCCCCGGACCAGCTGGGGACGGCGCAAATGCCAGTATTCGCCGCGGAAAGGCACGATCCGTACCGAAGGGGTGAGCCCCAGGATGCGGGCCACCCGATCCGAGTGCAGCCCGGCGCACACCACCACCTGGCCAGCCTCGACCGCCTCTTGATTGGTCGAGAGGCGCCACCCGAAGGCCGTCTGCTCGGCGTCGAGCACCTCAGCTCCAGTACGGATCTCGCCGCCTTTAGAGCGGAGTCGTCGAAGTAGTGCCTCCGCTATGAGCGTGAAGTCGATGGTGCCTGCTCCCGGCACCCATAGTGCCGCCAAACCGGTGGCGTGGGGCTCTTTCTCAGCCAGCTGGGAGGGATCCAAGCGGGCCACATCTTCCACCCCGTTGGCATGGGCCCGGCGTTCCAGTTCGGCCAGCGCCGGCAGTTCGGTGGTTCGGGTGGCGACTACCACCTTGCCGGAGAGCCGGGTGGGGATGTTCTCCTCGCCGGCAAAGTCGAGCAGGCGGCGGCGACCGGCCACACATAGTCGTGCCTTTTCCGAGCCGGGCCGGTAGTAAATGCCGGTGTGGATCACTCCCGAGTTATGCCCGGTCTGGTGGAAGGCCACCTGCCCCTCCTTTTCCAGGACCAGCACCCGGGCTCCCTTGCTGGCCAGTTCGGCGGCCGTAGCGAGGCCGATAATGCCCGCCCCGATGACCACGACATCGGCAGCGGCGGCGGACATGCCCGGCATTCTGGCCTGATCGGGCCAGAACCGGTATCCCGGAGCGGGTCTAACCAGCTTGGGCTAACTTGCCGCTGGATGCTGCAGCCCGGTAGTGCCCTTCCCCCCTTCTCTTTGCACGACGACCGGGAGCAGATCGTCACCCCTGCCGATCTCGCCGGCCGGTGGACGGTGGTCTGGTGGTACGTCAAGGCCGACACCCCCGGGTGAACGCTGGAAGGGGAGGGGTTCCGGGACCGAACCCCCGATTTCAACCAGGTGGGGGTGGCGATCTACGGCGTCTCCTACGACGTCCCCGCCGACAACCGGGCGTGGTCGGAGATGATGGGCTTCGACTTCCCCTTGCTTTCCGATCCCCAACACGAGTTGGGGCGAGCGATGGGAGTGGAACGGGAGCCAGACGATCGACTGTTTGGCATCCCCCTCCGGGTTACCTTCCTCATCGATCCCGAGGGTGTGATCCGCTGGACTTATCGGGTGCCCCGGGAAGAAACCTCCACCCACGCCGACCTGGCCCTGCAAACGGTGCGGGAGCTAATCGAGTAGTCGTTGAATCCGGGTTCGCTCGGCCAGGTAGGCGGGCTCCAATTCGTATCCGCCGTGCCCGACTCTCGTGGTAGGGAGTGGTGCTTCATGCGCTACCCCTTCGATGGGACCACCGATCGGATCTGATTCACGCCAGAGGTTGCGCCACCGCCCCTCGCCCTCAACCGTCAGTTCCTGGGCGAGCGCCGCCAACCACTCACCACTGAAATGGGCGGGAAAGAAGCGGCCGTAGAGAGAGGCCAGCGGTGAGCCGTAGGTGATGAGGCCGAGCCGGGAGCGCTCAGCCGGATCGAGCCGATGAGCGACCACCGCCGCCAGAACCGACCCCTGACTGTGGGCGGCCAGCAAGAGGGGGCCGGCTTGGAGTCGCGCCGTCACCTCGTTGCACAGATCTGTGACCACCCGGGGGCCATAGGGAGGGGGTGCGAAGGGGTGGTACCAGCGGGGCCACATCCCCGCCAGATCCCAGAGGATCCCGATTCCCCGGCGCCGGTCTTGATTGCGGAGCCCGCTGATGATGCGGGTGACGATGAAAGAAGCCGGTAGCAGCACCGAGGCGGTGGCGGCGATGGAGGGGAAGGTACCCAGATCGAGGGGCACACCCAGCAGCTGGGTCTGAGGGATGCCCAGGCGTACGACCGTCAAGAGCCCGGCGGCTACGGCAAGAGTGAGGAGCGCTCCCCGGGGGCGCTTCATCCACAGGAAAGAGAGGGCCAGCAGTGCCGCGGCGAGTAGATAAAGGATCAAGGCACCGGTTCCGATTCCGGCGATGCTCTCAATCGCAGGCAGGTCGGACCCGAAGAGGTCATGGCGTCGAAGCGCCACCACCGTCACCATCACCGCCGCGGTGGCGATGAAGATCAGGTGGAAGACCGTCCCCAAGGCGGGAATCGTCTCCCTCAGAGCTTGCAGCGGGTGCCGGCCTCGAGAGCGGAGGGCGAGGAGCAGCCCGCCCAGCACTAACAACGACAGGAAGCCATAAAGGCTTGCTGCCGCGAACCACCCCAAGCCGTCGGGAAGAGCGTTCTGAAGGCCCAAGACCCGTTCCATCGCCATGGCCAGGCCCGCCCCCAAGCCACCTCCGGTGACTGCCCCGAGGATGATGAGGGCAGAGGGCCGGGTGCTGAACTTGAAGAAAGACACCACCACCACCGCCCCCGCCAGCAGGGCGACCGCGGAGAAACCGAGGTCGTAGAGGCCGTCGAGGCGGCCTCCCGGCACCACTTCGGATCGAAGAAAGGCGACGATTCCGGCCACGGCGCCGGTAAGGGACAACACCGGAAGCCAGGCGATGAGGCGGTCGATGATCCCCCGGCCGGTGGCCAGCCCGACGAGAAGGATCATGGCCGCGTTCAGGATGAGAAGCCCGAGGTTGAATGCGCCCGCCAGGGTTTGGGGGGCGGCCACCAGTCCTTGGGCGGCACCGGAGGCCATCACCATTCCGATCAGGCTCAACCCCCATCCGATGTGGATGCGGGTGAGGCGCTCAGGATTGGCGTGCCACGACCACATCGCCTCCGCTGAGGGGCTGAGGGCCAGGTCGCTGTCGTCGCGGGCGTGGGCGGGGTCGGGGATCATGGCCTCGAGTCGAGGGTTCCATACCCGGTCCCAGGCGGTGGACCGTTGCTCGAAATGCGACCGGCTCGCGACTCGAGTGAGAAGAGCGAGAAGGCCGGTGGCGGCTGCTGCCAGCAGCGCCGCGGCCAGCCTTGGCTGGGCCCAGGCCCAGCCGAGCCAGGGCTGGACCGGTTCACCGACCAGACCTTGCCACGGCAGGTCGACGAGGATGATCAGTCCTTGGATCACCATCACCGCTGTCAACATCAGACCGGCCAGCCGCACCGCCGCCACGAAGGGCCGCCGGGGTGAGTTGGGGGCAGCCATCCACCCCGCGGTATTTACCAAGGCAAAGGGCAGCAGCAGAAGCCAAAAGGCAGTAAGGGGGGCCCCGGAGGTCATCCCGCCCCAGTGGAACGCCTCCGCCGCGTCTTCCCCCATTGGACGCCGGTACACCCGGTTGAAGGAGTCTTCCCCGTCGGGGCGGGGAAGGGGATCGGTGTAGAGCATGCTGCGGGGATGAGTACCGGAGACGCCGTGGACCCGCAGTTCGGGGATGCCGCTCATCGAGGGTGAGGCTATCCGGCGGACCTCACCTCCCCGCGTCTACCCGCCGCCCAGGAGTCGGGCAAGAATGTCCGTGCTGAGAGCAGGTTCGATTGTTGGCAAGGTTTGACAGTGGATGACCGGCGGTCGGGTCGCCCCCGGCTAGCTTCCCCGGGTGCGATTCTTCGATGCGGGCCTCGAGGCCCATGGGGTGATCGCGGTAGGTCAGATTGCCACCGGGGTCATCGCCATCGGCCAGTTCGCTACCGGGATAATCGCCATCGGGCAGGTGGCGCGGGGTGTCATCGCCCTGGGACAAATGGCGGTGGGGGTGGCGGCGGCAGGCCAAATTGGAGCCGGAGTGCTCTATGGAGCTGGGATGGTGGGCATTGGAGCCTTCGCCGGAGGCTTCATCCCCTTGGGTCCGTTAGGGAGGGTGGGAGTCTTCAGGTTGCTGCGGGGAGAGGAGGGCTGGGCGCAACGGGCCCGCCCCTCGCTCTGGCTCACTTTGGTGTGGGCGGCGGCAGTGGCTCTGATCTGGTTCGGAGCCCTGAGCCCTCTATGGGATGCGTTGTTCGCCCAAGGCGGGATTCTGTATGTTCCCCGCTGACCGATTTTGATTAGTTCCCCCGGTTCACTTGCCTTGGACGGTATGAAACTGAGAGTGTTCTTCACGCTGATACTTCTTGTACTTCTGGCCTTGGGCATCGCCGGCTGCGGAGGGGCAGGTTCTGATACGACCGCACCGGACGGTCCCACGGTTTTCATCCGCAACGTCACGTATTCACCTGACCAGCTGACCGTGGCCGTGGGTGAGACCGTGACCTGGATCTGGGACGATGGGGGAACAGTCCACGACGTGGTAGGTGAAGGCTTCAAATCCGAGCTGGTCGCCCAGGGATCTTTTACCCACACCTTCACCGAAGCCGGTACCTATCCCTACACGTGCACCATCCACCCGAACATGGTGGGAACCGTCACCGTCGAGGGCTGATGGCGGCGACAGTCGTGAGAGCGGCTGGTCGGCTGGGGGTCGGCTGGAGGGCTCAGGGCGGCTGCGATTCTGCGGCTAGAGGGCTCAGGGCGGCTGCGACTCTGCGGCTAGAGGGCGCGGCCGACCAGCGGTACCGCTACCAGCACCACCAAGGTGGCGAGCAGACGCCTCGGGGTGGGACGCCAGGCGGCCAGCAAGACCACGATGGCCACGGTGAGGCCTAGCCCGGCTACCGCCGCTGATTCGATGAAGCGTTCGGTCCAGGCGGCGTCGGCTGGACGTTTGAAGCTGTAGTTGAAGACGGCCAGCACCAGCGCCACCCCCCCAAAGAAGATGGCGCCACCCGCCGCTAGCACCCGTACCACCACTCCTAAGGGGTGGCGAGCCAGGTTCTCCAGCCTCGTCGGGGCAAGCGGGGCTGCCTGGAAGCGGGGCTCTTCAGAAAGGTCCATTTCAAGTGTTATCGGTAACAACCAACCCGACTGGCCGGAAATTCGCCCGGTTCGGTCCTCTACTCCTGCGAACCCCGGGTTCCAGACGACCGCTGCGATCACTGTCCTGTTGCAGCGGATCCCTCACACATGTCGCGGGGCATCCCTCACGGCGGATGGTGAGCTGATGACCATCCGGTGCTATGAGAAGGGATGTGCCGATGAGTGTCCGTCGTCTGATCGTCGAAGTTGACCTGGACGGGTTGAACGTGACCGAGTTCTGCCGTGTCCATGGGGTGTCGACTTGGTTGTTCTATCAGCTGCGGAAACGGTATGCGGTCGAGGGTGAGGCTGGTCTGAAACCTCGCTCTCGAGCGGCGAAAACGGTCGCTAACCGGACTCCGGCGTGGATCGAGGAGCTGATCGTGGAGAAGCGTAAGGATCTCGACGACGGTGGTTGGGATGCGGGGCCGGCCACGATCTGGTCTCAGCTGAACAAGACACTGTCACCTGAACTGGTTCCTTCGGAGGCGACGATCTGGCGGATCCTGACCCGCCGAGGCTTTATAACCCCGGAACCGAAGAAGGCTCCCAAACATGCCTATCGGACCTTCGCTGCCGAGCGGGCCAACGAATGCTGGCAGCTCGACGACATTGAATGGGAACTCGCCGACGGGTCAATAACCCACCTCATCACCCTGATCGACGACTGCACCAGGCTCTGTCCCGGTCTCAAAGCAGTCGAAACCGTCAATGGGGAAGCCGCTTTCGATGCCTTCTCCTCCGCTGCCGCCCAATGGGGGTGGCCGGAACGGTTCTTGTCCGACAATGCCAGCGCCTACCGCCACACGCTTGCCGCCGCGTTGGGGACTCTCGGTGTCGACCATCGTCATGGACGCGCCTACCACCCCCAGACCCAAGGCAAGGTCGAGCGGTTCCACCAGACCCTGCAGAAGTGGCTGCTGGCCCAACCCCGAGCCAGCAGCCTGAAACAACTCCAAGCCCAGCTCGACTTCTTCACCGAGATCTACAACAACCAGCGGCCACACCGCGCCATAGGACGCCGAACCCCCAGCACCGTCTACCAGCAGACACCCAAAGCGGGACCGGCTAGCCGGCCCATCGGAACCCGCACCACCATCCACCGGGTCACCGTCATCGGCGGAATCTGTTATATCAACAAGCGCTACTCGATCTCGGTCGGAGCCGCATACACCGGCCAACAAGCCACCGTCATCATCACCGGCCTCTCCACCCACGTGTTCATCCAAGGCCGACTCGTCCGCCACCTCCAACTCGACCCCACCCGCCGAAGCCAACCGCTCTACGATCGCCCAGGAAGACCAACCATGAGCGATGCCCCGCGACAACCATGAGGGATGCCCCGCGACAACACAACGACCGCTGCGATCACCTACAGCCCCGAGTTCGCAGAAAACCGGACCCAGGGTGGCAGAAAATTCGGCGACAACTGGTTAGACGAGGCAGCAGAATCGATTGGTTGTGACCCTCAACACCCCCTCGCTGGTCGTCGACGCCCGTGGCCTGGTTAAGGCCTTCAAGGGCAAACTGGCCGTAGACCATCTCGATCTGGCGGTGCCGGCCGGCTCCCGGGTGGGCTTGCTGGGACCCAACGGTGCCGGCAAAACCACCACCTTGCTCATGCTCTTGGGGGCGATCAACCCTGATCGGGGAACCATCGACATCGCCGGCTGGCGGCTTCCCCGTGGCCGCTCGCGGGCCATGGAGCAGGTGGGATTCGTGGCCGGGTACCTGCCACTCCCGGAGAACCTGACGGTGCGGGAAGCCCTCACTCTCTTCGCCGGCTTTGCCGGGATCCGCCGTCCCGGCTGTATCGTCGATCAGGCGATTTCCGCCTTCGGGCTCGACGATCTGGCCGAACAACGCAACCAGGAACTCTCCTCAGGACAGCGGACCCTGGTCAGCATCACCAAAGCCACGTTGCACCGCCCGGCCCTGCTGGTGTTGGACGAGCCCACCGCCTCGCTCGATCCCGACATCGCCATGCGGGTCCGCCAGGCTCTGCTCCAACTCCACCATCGCGACGGAACCACCTTGCTTGTCACCTCCCACAACATGCGGGAGGTCGAGTTCCTCTGCGAGCGGGTGATCCTCATGTCCCGGGGTCGGATCGTGGCCGACGGGGCGCCCCCGGCCATCGCCACCCAATTCGCGGTCGACAATCTGGAGGGCGCCTTCCTGGCGGTGGCCGCCGATCTGCGAGGGGAGATGCCGGTATGAACCGCACCCGCATCGCCGCGGTGATCCGCCGCCACTGGCTGGTTCTGTGGCGTTCGCCCCATCGCTGGTTCGAGATCGCCTTCTGGCCGGTGATGGACGTGGTGTTGTGGGGGTCCTTGGGAGTGTTCATCGCCCAGGAAAACCAAGCAAGTCGGGCGGGGGTGCCCTATCTCCTCGCCGGACTCATTCTCTTCTGGACTCTGACCCAGGTGCAGATGACCGGGTCGGTCTCGATCATGGAGGAGACCTGGACCCGGAATCTCCTCAACGTCCTCACTACTTCGGTGACCCCGTTCGAATACCTGCTCGGAGTGTCGGTCTTCGGCCTGGCCAAGCTCGCCCTCACCCTCGGCACTCTCACCATCACCACGGTGAGTCTGTACGGCTTCGATCTCACCGCCATCGGGTGGTCGGTAATTCCCATCGTCTTGTTATTGGTGCTCAACGGTTGGGCGCTGGCCTTCGTCATCATCGGGTTGATCCTCCGCTTCGGGCAAAGCGCCGAGATCCTTACCTGGGGACTCAACTACGTAGTGCTGTCCATCTCCGGGGTGTTCTTCCCCATCGAGGCGCTGCCGCCGGGGCTGCGACAGCTGGCCGGGCTGCTACCCACCACCCACGCTTTTGCGGCGGCGCGTTCGGTGCTCGACGGGGACGGGGTGCCTTGGGGGCGTCTGCGGTTGTCGACTTTGGGCACAGCGGTGGCGCTCGCCCTGAGCGCCTGGTTCGGCACCCGCATGCTGGGGGTCTTTCGCTCGCGGGGATTTGTCACCCGCTACTCGTAAGGAGCCTGCGCTCTCTCCAACCCCGGGTTGCAGGTGATCGCAGAGGTCTCCCCAACCCCGGGTTGGCGGTGAGGCGGTGATCAGGTGGCGGCAGGCGCCTCCCGACGGGCGGGTAGCGGGATCACCACCAAGGCGGCGACCACCACCCAGAACAGGGCGGAGATCTCAGTCGAAGCCAGGCGGTTGATGGCGAAGGCGACCTCGGGAATGAGAAGCCCGATCACGAAGTGAAGCCATCCCGGGCGGCCG
>DATEDX010000161.1:0-4887 GCA_035281425.1 Acidimicrobiia bacterium | reverse complement strand
CTCGTCGGGTTGGGACCGGACACCGAGATCGGTCATAGCGGCGGCGAGGTCGGGTGTGTAGTTGAACTCGACATGGATCCCAAAGGGGTTGTCACCCTCCACGTAGTCGAGGTTCGAGTCCATCCGCAGCAGGTCCTCTAGGGTCACCGCCTCGAAGCCCCGGTCGGCAGTTTCGGGAAGATAGGAGGCGACCGGATCGTCGACCGAGCCGAGTAGCCCGTCGTCGAGTGCCGCTCCCACCAGCAGAGAGAAGATCGACTTAGTTACCGAGAAGACCATCGTGGCTTGATCGGGGAGGTGATCGGGGGCGTACCACTCGTATCCGATCTCCCCTCCTCGGGTGACGAGGAAGGCGAGGGTGTCGCGCTCGGGCAGTAGCGTGGAAAGGGTTACTGGCTGGCCACCAACCTCCACCTCGGGGGGCACTAGGGGAGTGGAGACCTCCGGCCAGAGCTGCGGGTCGGGGCTGGCGCTGAGGTCACGTCCCGGGTATTCGAGATGATCCCAAATGGTGGTGGTGCCGTGGGTGAGGACCCTCCACACGGAGACTGGTCCGATGGCAACCGACCAGGCAACGAGGACTAAAGCAGCGACGATGAGAGCCCCGACCCCAAGTCTGGCCGCCCGCCGCATCCGCCGACCCTAGCTCCCGGATGGTTCGCGACTCCGAAAGCTTTCGGCTTCTAGAGCTCAGAAGGCTCGATTACAACACGTGACCCCGGTCGCTCACAGCCTTGGCGCCAGGGTCGGTTCGTCCCTACCCTGCCAGGGTCGTTGGACCAGTCGAGAGGGTTCAGATGATGAGGCTTCCCCCTGCCGGCACCCGTGGGTTCACCCCACCCAAGGCCGCGCAGGTGATATTTGGGAAGATGGCTGGCCTTAGTCATCGTATTCAACGGGCGATGGGCGATCGGATGAAGATCCAGGGGCAGCGGCTGTTGATGCTGACCACAGTGGGAGCCAAGACCGGCAAGGAGAGACAAGTGGGCCTGGCTCGTTTTTCCGATCCCAACCATCCGGGATCGTGGCTGGTCGTCGGCTCCAACGCCGGGTCCCCCCGCCACCCGGGTTGGTGCCACAACATCGTGGCCCATCCCGATCAGGTCTGGATCACCATCGCCAAGAAGACCTCCCAGGTCAGACCGGAACTGCTGACGCCGGAAGAACGGGAGAAGGCGTGGAGCATGGTGGTCTCACTGGCCCCGGGTTACGGCCGCTACGAGACCACTACCGACCGGCAGATTCCGATCTTTCGCTTGACGCCCACGGGGTAGGAGCGGTCGGGGTCGAACCGCCACCACCCGAACTCCATCTAGACCGCTTCCACTGACCAGGAGATGAGGGGTGGGCGGACGGTGGCGCACCGGGGCCAGCCCTGTTCGTCGGTGAGCCCGAGCCGTCCCACCAGCCGGCGACCTGGTTGCAGCGCCTCCTCGAAGAGCGATCGCTCCATCTCGTAGAGCCGGAACTTGGCGCCCCGGAAGACTTCGCAGGATCCGCCATCGGCTTCGCGGACCCAAATGAGACCCAGGTAGCGCTGGTCGCGGGGTCCGGCGACGTAGGGACCGCCGAAGTCGAGTTGGCCGGAGTCGTCGACCTTGAGCGTCATCTCGAAGCTCCATAGGGCCTGGTCGGCGTCGCCGGGCACCAGTTGGGTGGGTTGTCGCTGCCGCCACACCCCGACGTGGATGTTCTCGTACCAAAAGCCCTCGGGGCCGGGTCCGCAGCGCCGGCCGGGGAGGTCGCGGCCTTCGATTTCAACCTGGATGTTCCCTAGGGGGAGGGCGGGTCGGCGGGCCATGGCGGAGCGCATCGTACGACGCCCCCGGTTTCTTCCTCATCTGGGGACCTCGGCATACTCCGGCTGATGAAGCTTCCGGTGCTGCCACCCGTCGAGCCGATGCTGGCCCGCCTCACCGACGACCTGCCGGTGGGTTGGTGGTACGAGCCCAAGTGGGACGGGTTCCGCTCCCTGGTGTTTAGAGCGGGGGAGGCGGTGCAGATCGAAAGTCGCAACAACCGCCCCATGGCCCGCTACTTCCCCGAGGTGGTGGCAGCAATCAAATCGTCCTTGCCCGAGCGGTGCGTGGTCGATGCCGAGATCGTGGTCGCCGGCCCCGACGACGGGAAGCTCGACTTCTTCTCGCTTCAGCAGCGCCTACACCCCGCCGCCAGCCGGGTCGACCTCCTCGCTTCCCAAACCCCAGCCACCTTGATCCTCTTCGATCTCCTGGCGCTGGACGATCAAGACCTCCGCCCCGCCCCCTTCCGGGAACGTCGCCGTCTGCTCGAGTCGCTCCTCAGTCGGCCCTCGCCGTCGATCTTCCTGACCCCATTGACCGAAGATGTCGCCGTGGCCCGGGAGTGGTTCGTGGCCTTCCGGGGGGCGGGGGTGGACGGCGTCATCGCCAAACACCCCGACAGCGCTTACCGGCCCGGCAAACGAATCATGGCCAAGATGAAGTACGACCGCACTGCCGACTGTGTCGTGGTCGGCTATCGGACCCACAAGGGGGACCGGGAGGCGGTGGGGTCGCTCCTCCTGGCCGTGTACGGCGATGAAAGCCAGCCGGCGGCCGAGTGGGAGTCGATGTTCGGTGGCCTGGTCCCTATCGGAGTGGCAGCCTCCTTCCCGGCCGCTCGCCGCAAGGAGTTGTTCACCGAATTGGCGCCCTACGTGATCGAGATGGACGATCATCCTTGGGCCGGCGCCGCCCACCAGGCCGCTGCCTACCCGGGTAGCCGCTGGAACCCGGAGAAGGACCTCTCCTTCACCCCCCTCCGACCGGAACTGGTGGCCGAGGTGCGTTTCAACCAACTGGACCGGGGCCATCTCCGGCATCCGGCCCAGTTTCTCCGCTGGCGACCCGATCGCGATCCTCGCTCCTGTCGCTTCCAACAGCTCGAGGCGGTATCGCCGCTACGTCTGGCCGACATCCTCGCCACCGAGTACCCATCGCATCCGCGAACCCCGGGTTCCAGGTGATCGCAGCGATCACCTACAGCCCCGAGAATGAGCAGAACTCATCCGCTCTCAGGCGGCGACCTTGAGCACGGCGACGTTGAGGGGTTCGGTCTTGCCTTTGACGTCCAGTTGCCGGCGCTCGACCGCGTCCTCGCTGAGGCCGGCTTCCTCCCAGGCAGCTTCGCCGATGAGGATCTCTCCGGCGCCGGCCAGAGAGGAGAGCCGGGCGGCGACGTTGACCACATCCCCCATAGCGGTGAAATCAGTTCGGCCCTCGGCGGTGCCCACCGAGCCAATGAAGGCGACGCCGGTGTTGATGCCCACCCCGACCGGAAGCCACGGTCCCTCGGGGTCCTGGTGGCCGGTGGCGGCGAGCAGCTCTTGGGCGGTATCGATTGCCCGGCGGGAATTGCCGGCACCAAGGTACGGCATGTAGAAGCCGATGATCTCGTCGCCGACCAGCTTGTCGATGTAGGCGTCGCTCTTGATCAGAACCCGGTTGGCGGTGGCGAAGAAGCGGTTCATGGCCGCGGTGAAGTCGGTGGGAGTGATCCTTTCCGCCATGGAGGTCGAGCCGCGCACATCGGCGAAGAGGAAGGTGAGTTCGACTTCGGCTCCTCCGGGATGGTCGCGGAGGAAGACTTCACAGTTGTTGCAGAAGTTGGGATTGCCATCGGACGGTCCCAATCCCCGCAGCTTCATGGCCCAGGCAAGGGGGCCGCCCAAGGGCAAATAGCACTGCTTGCAGCGAGGCGACCCGGGCAGCCGCTTGTTGCGCTTACGCATGTAGGCGAGTACGGATCCGGATCCGCTCACCATCCCTCGCCACACTTCCTCGTTGGGAATGCCGAGCATCGACGCCTCCAACCGGGAATCTAGTGACGAGAGGATCGCTGTTGCTCAGCAGCGATGCCTGGCGATCCGTACAGGCGAGCACTTTCTGTCTCACCCTTGCGTCAAGATGTGAGGAAAGGGAGTGAAGTTGAGATGCGGATTGGTTTGGAACTGAAGTGACCACCCGGCTTGACGTCTCCGCGGTGCCGCTCCAGGGCGGCTACATCGCCAAACAGTGCCCGGTGCGGATCCAGAACGACATTCTCCGCCCGGTGGAGCCCAGCCCACCCAGCGCCGAAGTGCTGGCCCGGATGGCAGACGGGATCGCTTTCGAGGAGGCGGTTTTGGCCGAACTGGCTTCTTTCGACCGGTCGGGCTGGGTGTTCATCGACCCCTCCTGGGGACGCGAGGAGGCGGAGGCGGAGACGCTCCGAGCGATGGCGGCGGGGGCAGAGTTAATCGCCGGGGGCTGGCTGCCGGCCGACGAGGCTGGGCGGCGCACCGGCAAACCCGACCTGCTCCTCCGCCACGGCGACGGCTACGTCCCCGTGGACGTCAAGAACCATCTCACCCTCGACGTCGAGGAGGAGCAGACAACTTTGGTCTCGCCGCTGGAGGCGCCCTTCTTTCACCTGGTAGAGGACCGGGCTGGGTGGACTCGCCGCAAACGCAAAGACGACGCCCTCCAGCTGGCCCACTACTGGCGGATGTTGGAAGCGGCCGGCTATGCCGCCTCCACCCCCCGGGCGGGGATCATCGGTAAGGAGAAAGTGGTGGCCTGGTACGACTTGGAAGAGCCGCTCTGGCAGACCCCGGCCAAGTCGGATGGAAAGAAACGCAAGACCCGCAGCAGCTTGGAGGTCTACGACTTCGAGTTCTGCTTCCGCCTCGACATCGCCGCCACCGCTCAACAGTTGATGGCCGGCACTGCCACGGAATTGTTGGTGGAGCCGTTGTGGAACTCGGAATGTCCCGACTGTCCCTGGCTTCCCGCCTGCCGTCCCGTCCTGGAAGAGGGTTCGGGCGATCCGAGCCTCCTCCCCCGGATCACATACCGCGAGTGGCGACTGCTGCGCGATCACGGCATC
>DATEDX010000160.1:0-10673 GCA_035281425.1 Acidimicrobiia bacterium | reverse complement strand
GGTAGAGCACCCGCCTTGTAAGCGGGAGAGCGTGGGTTCGATTCCCTCCGCCAGCTCCATGCCTTCTGCCTGCAGGCCAGGCAATCCAACGCCCCGGCCTGATCCCAAATCCCCGGGGTAGAACTGCCCGGGGAATACCCTGAACGGCGAATGTTGGATCAGTTTTCGCGCGCCGTCCTCGACTTCGAGCGAGGCTGGTGGAAGCTACCGGGGCCCAAAGACGAGATGATTCATTCCGAGTTGGGGTGCACTTCGGCCGACTTCTACCGCCACCTCCTCGCCTTGCTCGACGATCCCCAGGCCTTTTCCTACGATCCCCTCACCGTGGGCAGGCTCCGCCGCCTCCGCGCCGCGGCCGAAACTCGACCTGAGGTTTGAGATGGCTGGCAAACACGCTGCCCCCGCAGGCTCCAACCTCTACCGGGATCTCTTGACCATGGTCGGGGCCATCGGGGTGGTAGCCGCCCTGGTCTATCTCGGACTGAGCGCCCTCGCGGACTCCCCGACCACCACCACCTCTACCACCACTCCCACCACGCGCCCATCGGTTTCCACAACTTCCACGGTGGCCACTACCACGACCGCTCCCCCTACGACCACGACTACCGAAACCACCCTCGCCATGCGTCCACCCGGCGAGGTGCGGGTTTTGGTTCTCAACTCCATCGGGGTGGCTGGTCTGGCGGGACAGGTCAGCGCCCATCTCGCCGACCTTGGATACGACGTCCTTACTCCCGACAACTATTCACCGCCCCTCGAACAGTCACGGGTCTGGTACTTGCCCGGATTCGAAGCTGAGGCATTCCACTTGGCCTCTGAGTTCCCGGATGCGCTGATCGAGCAAAATCCAGACCTAGCCGTCGACGCCGACATAGTCGTAGTTCTGGGCGAGTCATACGAGGCCTGAGATGACGGCTCCTTGGAGCCGATTTGGAAGCGTGTGGCCTCGAGGCGCCGCTGGAATCCTGCTCGCTGCACTCGTGGCTGGTGGGGTTGGAGTTGCCACCTCTGTCCTGTCGCCTGGATTGGGCCTCGATCTGTTCTCGTTATGGCTTGGCTTGCTGCCGGCCCTAGTGGCGGCTTTGGTGGTAACGCTGCGGAGGGCGTGGCGACGGCGTTTTGGTGCCCTCCCCAGCCTCCTGGCTCTTTCCTGGCTGGCGCTGTCGGTGGCGGCCCACCTTGATGGTTGGCCCCCATTGCCCTCTTCCAGCGCAGAGCTGAGGGGCCCGGCTGCGGACGAATCTCCGGTAAGTCTTACATTGGAGGTGGAAGGAGAGCTCGAAGTGGCGGCTTCCAACCACTCCGATCTCTACCAGGTGCAATTCATACGGCGGGGTGGTGAGGTGGGAGTTCCACAAGCGGTGGAGACCACGGTGGGCGACCAGATGGAGATCGAGCTGACCGATACCGGCGGCTCGGTTTGGTATCGCTACGCCGGTTGGCAGCTCGTCCTTTCTTCGACGCCCGACTGGGCGCTCTCCTTTTCCGCCCGAGAACTCCAAGCCGACCTTTCGGCACTGCGCATCAGCAGCATCGATGCTGAGGGGGCGGGATGGGTTGCCTTACCCCCTCCAGGAGAAGGGGCCGAGGCGTCGCTAACCGGAGGGCGCTTCGATGTCCTCATACCCGACTCCACCCCGGTGACAGTATTGGGAAACGCCATCGTGCCCCCAGACTGGGAACAGATCGACGGCGGCTTCCGGGCTCCGATCGACGGTGATGGATGGCTGATAGAAGTGGGCGAAGGAGCTGCCGTTCGAATCATCGAGCCCTAAGTAGAATCGCCAACAGATGCCCACCGAGACCTCCCTCGACCGCCTTCGGAGGCTGGCGCTGGGGATCTGGATCGTTCTTGGGGCGGTTGCCCTCCTTTGGGTAATGCTGCGGGTGGCGGGCAACATCCGCATCATCTGGCTTCCCCTCATCTTTGGGGCCGGGTTGGTCTTTCTCCTCAACCCGCTGGTGAACGCCCTGCAACGGGCCAGGGTCCCCCGAATGGTGGGCACCTTCTTCGCCTTCTCCCTGGTAGTAGGGAGCCTGGTGGCGGCCGGCTTCTTGCTGGTACCGGTGATCCGCCAGCAGGCCACCGACTTTGCCAACCGTCTCCCCGACCTCTACGGCACCATCGTCACCTGGCTCGAGGACTTGGGAGACCGCTTCGGCTTCCAGTTAGGCCCTCCCCTCACCGTCGACAACATCACTGCCTGGGTGCAGGACCCCGCCAACCAAGCCACCATCCAGGAGGTGATCGGCAGCTTCGGTTCCGGTGCCGGCCATCTCATCAAAGGGGTGGCAGAAGGGCTGGCCGTGCTCGTCCTGGCTCCGCTCCTCGCCCTCTACATCCTCATCGACCTGCCCCGGACCAAACGGCTGGCGGTGGAACTGATCCCTCCCCGGGTGCGGGAAGAGGTCATCTTCGTTGCTAACCAGGTGGTCACCGCCTTAGGCAGCTTTGTGCGCGGTCAGTTGCTGGTGGCTTTCATCGTCGGAGTCGCCTCCTCCATCAGCCTCTTCTACCTCGAGGTCCCCTTCTGGGCGATCATCGGGATTCTCTCCGGGGTCCTCAACCTGGTGCCGTTCGCCGGGCCGATCTTCGGTGGGGCGCTGGCGGCGCTCGTTGCCCTGCTCGACGGATCGGTAGCCAAGGCCCTCCTGGCGGTAGTGATCTTCACCGCCATCCAGCAGGTCGACAACCACGTCATCACCCCGCTGGTCCAGCGCACCCGGGTCCAACTCTCCCCATTGGTGATTGTGCTGGCCTTGATTGTGGGTGGCGCTTTGGCCGGCCTGCTCGGGGTGCTGGTGGCGGTTCCGCTCACCGCGGCCATCCGGATCGTCTTCGGGCATCTGTGGCGGACCCGGATGCTGGGTCAATCCTGGCTCGAAGCCTCCCAGCAGATGATCGAAGTGACCCCGCCCCCCGAGCGGATCGTCGGCATCCGCCGCCGGGTACCGGCGGGGCAGCAACGACTATTCGACACCGCCGAACATAGTGTCCCCGAGGCGGTCAAAGCCGGCGAAGACGATCCCACCCTGGCCCATTCGGGCGACCGCGGCGACTAAAAGGTCCTGGCCTAGTTTCGCCCTCCTGGGAGCAGTGCTCTCCTAGCTCGCTTCCGGGCGAGCAACGCTCGGAGCGAAAGAACCGGCTCCTGCCCGGCCTCCTCAGGCATAGTGGGTTAAATTCGATCAGTCGTGGGGCCTAACCTGAGACAATTCGAATCGGCGCCCAAGAGCCGGATCCCGGTCCGGCTGATGGTGATGATGGCGGCCGCTGCTGCCTGGCTCCTTCCCATTCCCGGCTTGGCCCAAGATGCCGAACAAGGGGTGCGGGTGCGGGTCTTGGCCGTGGATGGGGACGAAAGATTGTTGCTGGAGGGGGTGCGGGCGCTGGTGGTGGACAGCGCCGGCACCGTCATCGCCGAAGGTGTGACCGACGCCGAAGGGACAGTGGAGCTTGCCGTGCCCCGGCCTTCGGTCTACGTGGTGGAGATCGACCCCACCACCCTGCCCGAAGGAGTGGCATTCCCCGACCCCGAGAACACCACCCGGGAAGCAAACGTCCAGTCGGGTCGCTTTGCCCAGGTGATCTTCCAGTTGGTGGTGGGTGAAGGGGGCGCCGGGGGAGGAGTTGGCATCGATCTGCGCCGGGTACTGCAGCTCTCCACCGAAGGAGTAAAGCTGGGGCTTTTCCTGGCCATGGCCGCCATCGGTCTGTCCCTCATTTTCGGGACTACCGGGCTGGTGAACTTCGCCCACGCCGAGTTGGTCACCTGGGGGATGCTGGTGGCGTATTTCTTCAATGTTCTGGGTCTGGTGGGTGTGTTGGGCTTCATGGAGGGCTGGCCCTGGATCTTCGGAGGGCCGGTCGACCTCATCACTTCGGCCTTGCTGGCCATGATTCTGGGTGGGGTGGTGGGGTGGGCCGCCGATGCCGGGGTATTCGCCCGCCTCCGCCGCCGGGGGACGGGGCTCATCGCCCAGATGGTCGTCACTATCGGCCTCAGCATCTTCGTTCGCTACATCTTCTTGTACATCTTCGGAGGCACCGGCCGCTTCTTCCGGAGCTACGCCGGTCAACAGGCGATCGCTATCGGCCCGGTGTTTGTAACTCCCAAGGACCTGGTGGCGATGGCGGTGGCGGTGATCGCCCTGGTGGCGGTTGGCCTCACCCTTCAGTTCACCCGGGTAGGAAGGGCCATGCGGGCCGTTTCCGACAACCGTGACCTGGCCGCCTCATCAGGGATCGATGTGCAGCGGGTCATCCGCTGGGTGTGGGTGGCGGGGGCAGCATTGGCCGCCCTCGGCGGGGTGCTGTTGGGCCAATCCGACGTGATTCGCTGGGACGTGGGCTCCAACGTGCTCCTGCTCATGTTCGCCGGGGTGACTCTCGGTGGTCTGGGCACCGCCTACGGGGCATTGGTGGGATGCGTACTGGTCGGCCTCGGCATCCAGCTCTCCACCCTCTTCGTGGCCTCCGAACTTCGCAGCCTCGGGGCGCTGCTGCTCATGGCTGTCATCCTCTTGATCAGGCCGCAGGGGATTCTGGGGAGAAAGGAGCGGATCGGGTGAACTGGGGCGCAATCCTCCAATCGACTATGTCCCAGGCCTTCGGAGTCAACGCCATGGTCTTTGCCATGGCCACCATCGGCCTCAACGTCCACTTCGGTTATACCGGTCTCCTCAACTTCGGTCACATCGGATTCGTAGCCATGGGCGGTTATGGCTTGGGCATGGCCATCACCACTTTTGGGTGGAACCCCTGGCTGGGCATCCTGGTAGGGGTCATCTACGCCCTCATCTTTGCCCTCATCCTGGGTTTGCCCACCCTGCGGCTGCGAGGTGATTACCTGGCCATCGTCACCATCGCTGCCTCTGAGGTGCTCCGGATCCTGGTCCGCTCCACCACCCTGGCGGACTACACAGGCGGCAACACTGGCATCACCGGGTTCGCCGGCGCCTTCTACCAGTTCAACCCTTTCACCGAACGCCTCTATCAATTCGGACCGTTCTTCTACACAGGTCCCAACCTCTTCATCCTCACGGTGGGCTGGCCGCTAGTGATCCTGGTCACCCTGGGGGTGTGGCAGCTGATGCGTAGCCCCTGGGGAAGAGTGGTGAAGGCGATCCGAGAGGACGAAGACGCCGCCCGGGCTTTAGGCAAGAACGCCTACTGGTACAAGCTGCAGTCGCTAATGCTGGGAGGGGCCATCGGCGGTTTGGCGGGGATGTTGCTGGCCATCGCCAACTCCACGGTCCAACCGGATTACTTCGTTCCCGTGCAGACCTTCTTCCTCTGGGCGGCGATGATCCTGGGTGGAGTGGGAAGGATCGGGTCGCCCATCGTGGGTTCCATAATCTTCTGGGCGATGCTCACCTTGACCGACGGAGTGGTGAGGGCGTTGCAGTCCACCGGGGTTATCCCCAGCTGGATCATGGACGGCCCCCAAGTGGGACAGGTTCGTTTCATGTTGGTGGGGATCGGGCTGGCCCTGCTCATGGTCTATCGCCCGCAAGGAATCTTTGGGAGCCGCCAGGAGATGATGCTTGATGCCCGCTAGCAGCAACGGCGCCCTGGCTGCGGTGGCGCACGAGCCTGGCATCGACAAGCCCGACCCCATCCTGGTGGTCGAAGGCATGCGCAAAGCCTTCGGTGGATTGATGGCGGTCGATGTCCAGAAGGTCTCCATCCAGCGTGGACTCATCACTGCCCTCATCGGTCCCAACGGGGCCGGCAAGACCACCTTCTTCAATCTTCTCACCGGCTTCGACGAGCCGGACACCGGCCAGGCAACCTTCGATGGCCAGTCGGTCACCGGTCTCTCCTCCTACCGGCTGGCTCAGATGGGGATGGTGCGCACCTTCCAGCTGACCAAGTCGCTTACCCGTCTCAGCGTGATCGAGAACATGAAGCTGGGAGCCAAAGGACAGTCGGGGGAGTCGTTCCTGCGGGCCTTCTTTCCTCTGATTTGGCGGGGCGAAGAGAACAGCATCGAAGACCGAGCCGATCAGCTGCTCGGCCGTTTCCGCCTCAATCACATGCGGGAGGAATATGCCGGCACCCTGTCCGGAGGGCAACGCAAACTCCTCGAGATGGCACGGGCTTTGATGGCCGAGCCTCGCCTGGTGATGCTCGACGAGCCTATGGCCGGTGTGAACCCAGCGCTCACCCAGTCGCTTCTCGAACATGTGAAGAGTCTGCGCGATCAGGGCATCACGGTGATGTTCGTGGAACACGACATGGACGTGGTGCGCGACATCTCCGACTGGGTGGTGGTGATGGCGGAAGGCAGGGTGATAGCCGAAGGTCCGCCCGAAGCTATTGGCCGCGACCCAGCGGTGATCGATGCCTATCTCGGCGCCCACCACGATGCTCCGCTCACCGAGGAACAGGAAGAGGAGCAGCTGGCCGCCGCCGACGAATCGCTGGCGGAGGAGGTAGGTGAGGCCGGTGAGTGACGAGGTTCTCATCCGCATCAACCAGGTGGTGGCCGGCTACGTACCTGAGGTAAACATCCTCAATGGGGTGGATCTCGAGCTGGCCCGGGGCGAACTGATCGGCATCATCGGGCCCAACGGCGCCGGCAAGTCCACCATGCTCAAAGCCCTCTTCGGGCTGATTCCGGTTCGGGAAGGATCGGTGGAGCTGGAGGGGGAAGAAATCACCGGGCTCAAAGCCCACGAGTTGGTGTCCCGGGGTATCGGCTATGTGCCCCAGGTGGCCAATGTTTTCCCCTCCTTGAGCGTTCAAGAGAACTTGGAGATGGGGGTGTTCCTTCAACCCAAGCGATTTGGCGAGCGCCTCGAGTTCGTCGGGGAGTTGTTTCCCCGGCTGGCGGAGCGCCTCTCCCAGCGGGCCGGGTCGCTATCCGGAGGGGAGCGGCAGATGCTGGCCATGGGGAGGGCGCTGATGATGGATCCCAAGGTGCTGCTGCTCGATGAACCTTCGGCGGGTTTGTCTCCAACTATGCAGGACCAGGTCTTCATCCGTACTCGGCAGATCAACCGGGCCGGGGTCAGCATCATCATGGTGGAGCAGAACGCTCGGCGCTGTCTGCAGATCTGCGATCGCGGTTACGTGCTCGACCAGGGCCGCAACGCCTACACCGACACCGGCGCCGCTTTGCTACGCGACCCCAAAGTGATCGAGCTTTACCTAGGCACGCTGGCCAAGGTCGAGTGACGGCATCGGGCCGTAGGCCACGAGATCGGCGGCAAACGAGGCGGCAAAGCTGGCCGACACCGAGCCGGCAGTGGTGATGATTCGGCCGGCGACGGCGAACTGGTCCTCGACCGGGATGGTCCCGAAACCTTCCAGGTAACGCCGCGCCAACCAGTGGCTGGCCACCCGCTGGCCCTGCAAGAGTCCGGCCGCGGCCAGAGGTAAAGCGCCGGTGGAAATCGCCAGGGAAACCGTGGGAGGCGCCGCCAGGAGGCGAAGTCGGGCAGTCAGATCGGGGTCGAGGGCCATTTCCAGGGAGCCGAAACCGCCTGGGAGCAGCAGCAGGTCGGGTGGTTCCTCGAGCGAGGAGAAGGCGACGTCGGCATGAAAGGACATCGGCGGATCATGACCAGGAACACCTCCCGCTTCCTGTGCAGCCCAGATCACTTCCACTCCCAAGCGATCATGGATCACTTCGAGAGGTACCAGCACCTCTCGGGAGGCCACTCCGCCCGGCAGGAGCACCAGCATGCGCATTGTTAAATCTTAAGACGGAAGACGGAAGACGGAAGACGGAAGACGGAAGACGGAAGACGGAAGACGCGAAACGAAGGTGACCCGGCCTGAGGGCCGGGTCACCTTCGTTTACTGTCGGGCTGTTGTACTACTCGTCGGCCAGTCTGGCCTCGATGTAGAGGTCCTGGGCGGCGTCGGGCCCGTTGTCACCGAGGGTGACGACCCGGTAGGAAGCTGCCGCCGGCTCGCCGGCATCGACGAACTCGTAAGGGCCGCCGATCCCGTCGTAGTCGATGTCAGTGGTTCCGCCGCGGATCAGTTCGACGCACTGGGCGAAGGAGGTGCACTTCTCCCCGCCCCGGGTGACATCGTTGATTTGCGCAGCGATGTCGGTCGGGGTCAGGCTCCCAGCGATCTCCGCAGCCAGGGCAGTGATGACCATGGCGTCGTAAGTCTCGGCGCCGTAGTCATAAATGCCACCCAGTCCGCCTTCGATCATGGTGTCAAGACGGGCGGTGAAGTCGGTGATCGAGGACAGGTCGACCGAGGGGGTAGTGCCCCGCATCCCGGCAAGGATGGTGGGGTCGGCCATCTCGGTGTGCAGACCGCCGATGTTGCCGTCCACCCCCCATACCGCCTTACCGGAGGCGGGGCCGATGCCCCGAGCATGCATGGTCTCAAGGATCAGGGCTCCCTCTTCGAAGCTGATCACGACGATGGCATCCGGGTTGGATGCCGCCAGTTCGTCGACTTCCGCATCGAAAGTGGTGACGCCTTCCGGCGGGTAGGCGATGAAGTTGGTGACGGTACCGCCCAACCCCTCGTAGACCTCACGGAACCGCTCGGCCAGACCCTCTCCGTACGGTTCCTGGCGGTAGATCACGCCAGCGGTGAGACCGTCGGCTGCCACCAGGTCGGCCAGCACCGTGCCCTGCAGGAAGTCTGAGGGCGCGGTCCGGAAGTAGAGGCCGCTGTCGTCGTAAGTGGAAAGCAGCTGAGAGGTGTTGGCGGGGGAGAACTGGATAACCCCGGCGCCGGTGATCTTGTCGATCACGGTGAAGGTCACCGACGAAGATGCCGCACCGATGATGGCATGCACCCCGGCTGCGAGGTGGCTGTCCACGGTGGTGTTGGCAATATCAGTCGAGGTGTCTCCAGAGTCACCAGGAATCCAGGTGACCTCCTCTCCCAGTACGCCGCCGGCCTCGTTGATGTCCTGCACCGCCAGCAGTGCCCCGGCGATTTCCGGTGGCCCCAAGAAGGCGAGGGAGCCCGTCTCGGGCAGCAGGCCACCGAAGATCAGCCCTTCTCCAGTGCCGGTTTGTCCGGTGGTAGTGGTACCTCCATCACCTGTGGTGGTGGGCGCCTCGGTGGTGGTGGCACCGGCGTCGGTGGTGGTCGTTCCTCCCGTACCACCACAAGCCGCCACAACCAGGGCGAGCAGCGCGATCAGCACAACTGACCGCAGCCACTGCGATTGTCTCATGTCTTCTTCCTCCATTTAGGGGGTGCCCTTGCGGGCATCGCCTCGGAGGATAGCCAACCCCTGGTCCCCGGGGCATCTCCGCTCGCTTATTACCGTGCGGTTATGACCGAAGAAATTGCGGCTCGGGACGCCTACCAGCCGACCGCCGAGGGGGTCGTCACCGAGATCCTTCCGGAAGGGGTGGTGCTCAACCGGACCGTCTTCTATGCCCGGGGCGGTGGTCAACCCGGCGACATCGGTGTGCTGGCGGGGCCGGAGAGCGAGGTGGCGGTCACCGACACCATCCGGGTAGGGGGCAAGATCGTCCATGTGGTGGAGACGTCCGAGGCTCTGTCGCCGGGGACTTCGGTGTTCGGCCGCATCGACTGGGATCGTCGCTACCGCTTGATGAGAACCCATACCGCTCTTCATGCTCTTTCGGGGGTGGTGTGGCGGGACTTCGGGGCCAAAGTGACCGGCGGGAACATGGAGCCGGGTGTGGCACGGATGGACTTCGAGCTGGAGAGCATGTCGGTGGAATTCGGCCAGCAAGTGGAGAGGATCCTCAACCAGGAATTGATCAAGGGTTACCCGGCGGAGGTGGTTTTCATGGCCCGAGAGCTGGCCCTGTCAGATCCGGACCTGATTCGGACCAAGGTCAATCTGATCCCCGAGTATGTAAAAGAGATCAGGGTCATCGACATCGTCGGGCTCGACCGCCAAGCCGATGGCGGCACCCATGTTCGCTCCACTTTGGAGGTGGGCCCGGTGCGGGTGGTCAAGACCGAGTCGAAAGGCAAGGCCAATAAGCGCATGCGTATCGAGCTGACGCCGGGACCCGACACTCCCGAGTGACTTCCTCCCCGCCAGCTCACCTCTCCAGTCGCCCCTAGTGATCGACTTCGTTCTCGGCGCTTTCCTGGCCGGGCTCGCCGTCAGGGGATGGAGGAGGGGCCTGCTTCGGGAGCTACTTGACTTGGCGGGATTGGTCTTGGGGGCCGCCCTGGCCTTCCGGCTGGCAGGTCCGGTGGGCGACTTCTTGACCGATCGCTTCGGACTCACCTCGGAATGGGCCCGATTGGGAGCCGGTGCCGTGCTCTTCGTCGGGGTGGGGGTGGGGCTTTCGATCGCGGCCCGGGTGTTGGGTCGGGCGCTGGTCCTGCCGGGGCTGCGGCTGGCGAATGGGTTGGGAGGGGCAGCCGTCGGGGCCCTGTGGGGAGCGGTGTTGCTCTCGGTGGCTCTCACCTTGGCCGGGGCAGTGCCTCTCGAGGAAGTGACCGAAGCGGTCGAGGAGTCTCGGGTGGCATCGCTGGTCTCGGGGCCAGAATCGCCCCTCACCCGTCTGATAACCCAGGTGGGAGGAACCCGTATGATCGCCGCCTTAGGCCAGCTCGATCAGTTGATCGGACGGCGGCGGGTGGTGGTGGAAGGAGACGAGCGGGTGGGGTTGGAGCCCGTGTCGGCCGACCTTCTCGTCGCCTCCGAGGCCGCGGCCGAAGAGCTGTTCCGGATGCTCAATCAGGCTCGCCT